>NZ_JAZETN010000007.1:0-187665 GCF_036864475.1 Alteromonas sp. S005
ATAAAAGAAACCCGCCTTACGGCGGGTTTTTTGCGTTTGGAAGAAACAAAAATAGTGGGGTCAGAGTACGTTATTCCCCTTTCTCCCAGCAACAAAACCTCAAATTAGGGTCAGAGTACTTTATTACCTAGGTTACCAGAACCGAGACAAAGTACCCATGCCTTCTGGTACAGCTAAATCAGAGAAAAGTACTCTGACCCCACTATTTGCTGGGGTTATGCTTCGGTTTGTGGGGCTTGCTTCTATAGCGCTTCTTTCAAGAGTTCGAAACTGCACCGTAAAGTAATTGATACCTGCTGACATGTATTGATTTCTTGCTCATCTATCTTTTATTCACTAGTTTTAATATAAAGAGTCTAACGATAGTAAACGCTTCGACTTTTAGAAAGTGGCTTCCAATGTTCTTGAAAATTAGTTTGGCTGTTGTCTTGTTGTTTTTGTCGAGTTTTGTAAATGGACAGGAAGCAAGCGAACCTCTCAGTAAAGATAATACCATCGTACTTGGGGTAGTTGAGTTCCCTCCGTTGGTTATTAAAAATAATGAAGGGTTTGGTTGTCACGGCGACGCTGTAACTATTTCTAGGACGATTCTTGAGTTAGTAGGGTATAAAGTAATAGTAGAGTGCCCGCCTCCCGCTCGTCTTTTTAAGCGAATTCGACAAGGTAAAGTAGACATAACCCTTAATGTTAAAAGCACCAAAGCATTAGAAGACCATGTAACTTTTGTTGAAAAGCCGTTTAGCTACCTATCGTTAGTGTTGTTGACAAATACACACCTAGAGGGTAGCAAAACTGTCGCTGCAATAAGAGGTTATGATTATGTTGGGTTGAGGCAAGAACTTGCAGATAGCGGCTATACATTTTTTGATATGCCTAATAGTACTGACGCTATTCAACTGTTTCAATTTGCTCGCACAACGCACCTAGTAAGTTATGAAGCGCCTTATCTCTATCACATAGAACGTGACCCCGATAATGTTAGTGGTTTAACGGTATCAATGCGTCGCGATATTCCAACTTTCTTTGCTGTATCTAACAAGAGTAAAAGGAAATCTGAGTTAATCGAAAAACTAACAGGTCTATTTAAGCTTTCTGAAAGTAATACGGTGATCGAACAAATTCAAACTATGAATAAGTAACAGAACCGTCACTTTATAAATGATGAAGTGCTAGTAAGCGCTTTTGTGTACCTTAATAAATTTAAACAAAATCATTGATATAGTGTTTACTTGGAAAAAAGTTAACTTTTATGAAATTTCGTTGCGGGTAGGAAGGTCTTCTTAAGTACACGTGCTTACTGTACGTCAAACATGACTAATATTATTGAGGGTAGAACAATGAAACAAATCAAAAAATCATCAGTAGCGACAGCGTTGGGTGCAGTTGTAATTGGCTCTTTGGCGTCAACGGTTGCAGTAGCAGATGTAAATCCATTTGGTATGCAAGCATTAGAATCTGGTTACAGCCAATTCGCTGCGGAAGGCAAGTGTGGCGAAGGAAAATGTGGCGGCGACAAAGCAGAGAAAGAAGGCAAGTGCGGCGGCGACAAGAAAGCTGAAAAAGAAGGCAAGTGTGGCGAAGGTAAATGTGGCGGCGACAAAGCAGAGAAAGAAGGCAAGTGCGGCGAAGGTAAATGCGGCGGCGACAAGAAAGCAGAGAAAGAAGGCAAGTGTGGCGAAGGTAAGTGCGGCGGAGACAAGAAAGCTGACAAAGAAGGCAAGTGCGGCGAAGGTAAATGTGGCGGCGACAAGAAAGCTGGTAAAGAAGGCAAGTGCGGCGAAGGCAAATGCGGTAGCATGTAACCGCCATTCAAAAAACATCGTGTAGCTTGAAAAAGAATGATGAAGGCTACACGAGTTACGCTTAGCAAAAAATGGCTGTCGAATGATGGCCTTTTTTGTCTAGTAACGTACGTTACTATTGTGCAATCCCATGCGGTAAAGGGGAAGATATGAAAAACATCTGTGGCGCAGGTCTTGGGTTTCGTCGGGAAATGCTAAAAGCGCTTTTACCTACATTGCCATCTGAAGTCGATTTTTGGGAAGTAGCCCCTGAAAATTGGATCCCACTTGGTGGGAAGTACCAAGAACAATTTCAGCAAGCGTCTTCGCAAGCTCCCTTTACAACTCATGGTTTATCTTTGTCTATCGGAAGTAGCGACAAACTAGATGTCGAGTTTGTAAAAACCGTTAAGCGATTTTTAGATGCAAACAATATTGCATTGTATAGCGAGCACTTAAGCTTTTGTTCTGGCAACGGTCATATGTACGATCTGATGCCAATTCCTTTTACTGAAGACGCAATTAAGCACGTAGTATCTCGAATTGTTCAAGTTCAAGATATCATTGAACGACCGCTGGTCTTAGAAAATGTCTCTTATTACATTGCGCCAGGCCAAGAGATGGATGAACTTGAATTTACCAAGAGCATACTAAATGAATCGGGTTGCAAAATGCTTCTCGACGTAAACAATGTTTACGTGAACAGTATCAACCATAAATACGATGCGAAAGCGTTTATTAACGGCTTGCCCTCAGACAAAATTGTGTATGGCCATATTGCTGGTCATTATGATGAAGCAGAGGATTTGAAAGTTGATACTCACGGGGCTGATGTCATTGAGCCAGTTTGGGCGCTGATGGAGCATGCTTACCTCACTCACGGCGTATTTCCGACTTTGCTAGAGCGTGATTTTAATATTCCCCCGTTAAGCGAATTATTAGCGGAAGTGAAGAAAATTAAGCAAATTCAAGCAAAATGCGAAGCTGTTCGAGCATCAAACGTTAAAGGAAGTGTCGCGTGACTCAGTCATTTCAAACCACTCAAAAAACATTCGTTGATGCGATCAAAGACCCACAGACATTTTGTGATACCGACGCTGATCACATTCGTCGGATGAAAATCTATCAATCCCTGTTTTTTAACAACATCGATAATTTCGTCAGTACCGGTTTTCCCGTTTTAAAATCTATTGTGGTAAAACAGTATGGTGAAAAAGGATGGGAGAGTATTGTGCGTCAGTTTTTTATTGAGCACGAATGCCGCTCTCCTTATTTTGCTGAAATAAGTAAAGAGTTCGTTGAGTACCTTTCAACAGAGCCAACCTTCGATATTACTCTGCCTGACTTTGCTGCGGAGCTTGCTCACTATGAGTGGCTAGAGCTTGACGTTAGTATCAGAAAAAATGAAGTTAATGTTGAGTTCTATCAGCAAGAAAACAATGTTTCCGCCATTAGGGTGTCACCGTATGCCTCGTTGGCGGCATATCAGTTTGAAGTCCATTTAATTGGTGAAGATTATATCCCAGAGCAACCTGCCCAAGAACAGCAGTTTTACGTTGTTTACAGAGACCGTGAGTTTGACGTTCAATTTACTCATGTTAATCCGGTGACGGCTATTTTAGTCAACACGCTGGAACAAAATGAACTGGGAATGGAAATAGAGCAATTAGCGGAGTCGTTGTGCCAACAACTTCCCCAAATTCCTTCAAACGTGCTTATAAATGGTATGAACCAGACCCTCACTGACATGTTACAAAAAGGAATACTGCTTCCAGTATCCTAAGTAACCATTACTATTTACCTGCTTTATATTAAACTTTCGCCAGGATCTGGTCTGAAAGTGAGCGATCGATCATATTAGCGCTGTCAATCGGGCTTGCTTTCGATTAACATTTAGCACCATTTTTTTGTTCACAAAATTGTTTAGGTAGTGCAAATGGCTGACAATTCAGATTTCAAAGAAGTCTATAACAAGTGGTACTTTCTAGCATCGCTAGTAACTCTAATCGCGTTCCCGTTGATGCATATCATCGCCGGCTGGTTCACCTTCTGGTTATAACGCAGACATTCAAGGCATAATTGTGACTGCAGAATATATTAAATCAGTAGTGAAAACCGTACCTGACTATCCAAAGCCAGGTATTTTATTTAGAGATGTGACTAGCGTTTTAGAAGATCACAAAGCATTTAGTAGCTGTATCTCGTTACTTGTAGAAAAGTATCAAGGTATGGGATTTACCAAGATAGCAGGTACTGAAGCACGCGGGTTCCTTTTTGGTGCGCCATTGGCCATCGAAATGGGCATTGGTTTTGTTCCAGTGAGAAAACCCAACAAACTTCCTCGTGAAGTAGTTAGCGAGAGCTACGAGCTTGAATATGGCATGGATACATTGGAAATCCATAAAGATGCCATTGAGCCAGGTGATAAAGTCCTTCTTATTGACGATTTACTTGCAACTGGTGGAACGATAGCCGCTTCTGCGAAACTAATTCGTTCACTAGGCGGTGAAGTAAATCATGCAGGTTTTGTTATTAACTTACCGGACCTAGGTGGCGAGAAAAAATTGAGTACGCTTGATATAGAAAGCTACTCTATTTGTGAGTTTGAAGGCGAATAATTGCTATAAAGCATAACTAGCAAAAGGCGAAATACGTAATAATGAGTTATCAGGTACTAGCAAGGAAGTGGCGACCGGGCAAGTTCAGTGAACTTGTGGGTCAGGAACATGTTGTCTCTGCCATTTCAAATGCTTTGGATAACGATCGTCTACACCACGCTTATCTGTTTACAGGTACGCGAGGCGTAGGTAAAACTACCATTGCACGTATTTTTTCGAAAAGCCTTAACTGCGAAGAAGGACAAGGGGCAAACCCTTGCGGTCAATGTAACACCTGTAAAGAGATAGAGCAGGGGAACTACGTTGATTTGTTAGAGATTGACGCTGCATCAAGAACCAAAGTTGAGGATACTCGTGAGCTTCTTGATAACGTGCAATATAAACCCACTCGCGGGCGTTACAAAGTGTACCTTATCGATGAGGTACACATGCTTTCAAAACACAGCTTTAATGCGCTGTTAAAAACGCTGGAAGAGCCACCTCCACACGTTAAGTTTTTACTGGCGACCACCGATCCTCAAAAGCTTCCGATAACCATCTTATCCCGTTGCTTGCAATTTAACTTGAAAGCTATGTCTCGGGAGCAGATTGTTGGACAGCTGCAGCATATTTTAGAGCATGAACAGCTACCTTTCGAGCCACAAGCGCTAGCGCTTTTGGCAAGAGCCGCCCAAGGCAGTATGCGTGATGCGCTGAGTTTAACTGACCAAGCGATTGCTCAGGGCGGGAATCAAGTGCTGGCATCGGTGGTAACCGATATGCTTGGTCTGATGGACAAGAACCAGTTGCTTAAAGTGGTTCATGCGGTAGTAAGTAAAAGTCCTGCTGATGTATTGCAGTTGGTCAATGACATCGCAGAGCAAGCCCCCGATTATGACAACGTACACAGCGAATTGGCTAGCCTGCTGCACCAAATAGCGTTAACCCAGTGGGTGCCTGAAGCATGTAAGCTAGAAACCACATCGGCTAAAGCGATATTTCAATTAGCGAAAACTATTCCAGCAGAGCAAGTGCAGTTGCTTTATCAAATCGCGCTGCAAGGAAGAAAAGACCTACCGTTTGCTGCGGATGGAAAAAGTGCGTTCGAAATGACATTGATGCGAATGATGGCATTTGCTCCAAACACCCCCATCGACGACACCGCAAGTGAAATTGAAAACGGGAGGAGTGAGCATAGTTTACCTGTAGATCATGCTTCTTCCAGTGGTGGCCCGGGAAACGTCGGTAAGCAGGAGGAAGCGCCGTTAAGCGAAACTTCTGCAACCAAGGTGCAGGAGGAGACGCCTTCACATCTATCAGTTGAATCTGCCTCTGCTCAGTCGTCAGAAAGTGCGCCATCTACCCCTGATTCACTCGCTGCATCAATAATTGAAAAAGAGAAGCAAGAACGGCCTCTATCGACGTCTCAATTTGAGCCACGGCAAGAGCAGGAATATGCCGTTGTTGATGAAAGCGAGTTGCGTGGTAGTGATACTCTGTCGGCGCTACCTCATTCAGAGTCAGGTGCAACGTCGATTCAAACAACAGCACTTGAGCGTGATGCTCCACATGATGATGAATCCGTAAAGCCAGCTCCAACTTCGTCTATTGAAGAACTACCCGTAGAAAACACCGCGGTACAAACAGAAAGCGTTGCCGCAGAGCTTAAACTATCGCCAAGTGAAGTCAGTGCGCCTCATAACGAAGCAGCACAACATTTCGATGGGCCTCCGTTAGATGCTTACATGGATGATATGCCACCTCCGTCAGAAGATGATGGCTCTTTAAGTATTGATGGTTTTCATGACGCTGAAGGCTCTTATGACGCTGAGGGCTCTTATGACGTTGAGGGCTCTCATAACGCTAAAGGCTCTGATAAAACCAGCGATTCGTTGGCGCACGAGAATGAAGCGTCCTCATTAACCGCCGAAGAGCAGCTTACTTCTACGGCTGATATGTTGGCACTTCGTCAGAAGTTAAAGCAAAGGAAAGTACAAGACGCAGAAGCAAAAAGTACCAGCGCAGCAAATGCTAAGACCGAAAGTGCAAGTGATATTCAAGCGCGTTTTACAAGAAGTAAAGCCGACGCTTTGAGCACAGCACAAGCTGCAAATGAAATTAGCAAGAGTGATGACAATAGTGCTGAGCAGGACAGTGCCGGTAACGAAATTGAGACTGATGATGTAGACCCTATTGGGTCTGGGGACAGCCCTTTGTCCTTAAATAGTGGCTCTGAGCTTCCAAGTCATAGACCTGAGCCTGCAGGCAAAAGCCCTGAGCCTATCGATGGTAATTCAGAGTACAAAGGCAATACCACTGCACACGATGAAGAGCCTCAACAAAGTGCAAATTCAGGCTTACCTTTAGACAGCTTTCAGGCTTACTCTTCTGACGCTTTGCAAACTGGTGAATCTGAAAGGAATCATGCTAGCGGAAACGACACGAGTGACTTTACTTTAGATGAATTTGAAGAGGATATGCCTTTTTCAAATGACGATGCTGAAGCGGAGCCAAGTCAAGTAAGGCCTAACGAAGATGTGCCTCTTTGGGCTACAGATTACGATAATCAGGCACCTCAACATGAGGCCCATTTAAATAGTCATGCAAATTACGACAATACTCCAGAACAAGCGAATAATGGCGGCGAGCGTTCTTTTGCACGGGATGCACTCAATTTTGACACGCCACTAAGCAGTACCTATGACGGGCAGTTAAAAGCCTACTTGAGTGATGGAAGCAAGTTAACTCACGCAAGCCAGATTGACGAGTGGAGCAATCTAGTTGAGCAAATGCCGGTTGCCGGTCTACTCAAACAATTGGTGCTGCACGCATCATTTTCTCGAGCGGGCAATCAAGTGTCCCTTGAAATTGACCACAGTCAGACGCATTTATTAAATGATAGTGCGAGAAAGCAATTGGTTGATGCAATTCATCATGGGGTGGGTGAAAACGTTGAAGTAAATATCACGTTAGGTGAACCAGCATCTACACCTTTTGCGTTACAACAAGAGATTCATGCCATGCGCCACGCGCATGCACACTCGGTGATTAAAACCGACGATACAATTCAAGCATTGCTATCGACTTTCGATGCGTCAGTGCTAACCGATTCGGTTAAAGCGCGATAGCAAAATTATTAACACCAAAACGAAGCGAGACAAAAATTATGTTTAAAGGTGGAATGGGCAATATCATGAAGCAGGCGCAGCAAATGCAAGAGCGCATGCAAAAAGCACAAGATGACCTAGCTAAAATTGAAGTAACCGGTGAAGCGGGTGCAGGCATGGTTAAAGTAACCATGACGTGTAATCATAATGTACGCCGTGTAGACATTGATGATTCATTGATGGACGATGACAAAGACATGGTTGAAGACTTGGTTGCCGCAGCCTTTAATGACGCGGTCCGTCGCGTTCAAGAGACGAGCAAAGAGAAGATGGGTGATGTAACTGGCGGTATGCCATTACCTCCTGGCTTCAAAATGCCGGGTTTCTAGACCTTAAACATTCATACGCGCTGGGCTTTAATGCATCAGCAAGTGGTAAGTTCTTATGAAGCTCTGGTTCTATACCGGAGCTTTTTAACATTCGCTCTTCATATTTGACGCACCTAATGATCTTCTAATTACACCCGGCGCTAAATCTAATTCGCCAGCATAGACTCGAGCAACGGCATTTCCATCCCATTATTCACGCTTTTCATCCTAAACACACACGTTTGTTTATATCTACACTAATATTAATAAAAGCGCATAAAAAGTTTAGGTTAACCAATTCCTAGTCTATATTTAAATTGCTTTGCTCTTAAAGTTTTTCTATGGAGTGTTTTCTAAAAATTGATAGAAGTTAGACTTTTGATAGAGTCGTCTAAAAAATGGGTTGGAACAAATATAATGCACAACAAAGCTAGCGAACTTTTATCATTAGTGAATCAATGCGATAAAGAACCGATTCATCTTTTAGGTAAGATACAGAAGCACGGTTTCATGATTATTGTTGATAAAGCGGGCGTGGTTACCCATTTATCCGAGAACCTAGAGCATTTCGCTAATGTGTCTCGTGATAACCTAATCGGTCAAAGTCTGTGGGACTTACTCGACCGCAAACTTGTGCATGCTATTCGAGGCGCGCAGAGCCAGGCGATGATTCTTAGTAAAGCAACCTACCTTCATTCAATTTCAATACCGTATTTTGAAGACAAATTCGACTTGTGTATTCATCAAAGTGCCGAACATTTAATTCTTGAATTTGAAAAGCTAGAAAGTGCTGGCAAATACGAGGGCGTTATCACTGCGCTTATGGCTCAAATGTCAATGTTTTCTGAGCTTGATGACCTTTATCAAGGTTTGGTTGAAAGTGTAAGAACAGCGACGGGCCATGATAGGGTAATGCTCTATCAATTTTTAGCAGACGGTTCAGGCGAGGTGATTGCTGAGTCTACCACTAGCGATATGACGCCTTTTCTGGGGTTGCGTTATCCTGCCTCTGATATCCCTCGCCAAGCAAGACAGCTTTATAAGAAAAACCTAATTAGAACCATATCTGATGTCAATGGCGAAACCTACAACATTGTAGGCAAAGGTAAAGAAAATACAGACTCTATCGACCTTTCACTTTCACGTCTAAGGGCGGTGTCCGAAGTGCATATTCAATATCTTAAGAATATGAAAGTTGGCGCTTCTATGTCGATATCGCTTATTGTTGAAGGCGAATTGTGGGGACTAATTGCTTGTCATCACAACAGTAAAAAAGTCATTCCTGGCCGGTTAGTCGCTCAGCTAGAGCTTTTTGCAGAAATGTTTTCACTAGAATTATCGAGAAGGCTTGTTAATGAACGCATAAGGGTTAGTGAAAAAGCGAATGCTACTTTTACCCGCGTACTTAGTAATCTTTCTTTGGGCAGGTCATTAAACAATGCCATTGCAGAACAACTTTCTTTGCTTAAGACGCTCATAGATATCGACGGCATAGGCTGTATTTTTAGCAGTGAATATACTAAATCGGGTGCCGCATTTAGCTCTCGGAAAATCAAGCGGCTCACAGCAATACTAGCCGAACTTCCCGATGAGGAAATTCACCAATTTGATAATTTGGCCGACATTGATGATTCGTTAGCAGATACTCAAGTGGCAGGGGTTTTAGCACTTAAAATCTCTAGTCAGCCAATGGACTATATTTTTCTTTTTAGAAACTCAGTGGTCAACCAAGTGTCTTGGGCGGGCAATCCTTCGAAGCGTGTTGAATTGAAGGACGGTGAAGAGGTACTTACTCCACGGGCGAGTTTTGAGAAATGGGTAGAGACTAATGAGTCAACCTCTACTCCTTGGACCACGCTCGATATTGAACGTGCTAAATCTATTAGACTCGGAGTGATGGAATTAACAATTCGCCATTTACACGAAAAAGAGCAATTGCAACGTGAGGCGAAAAAAAGGCTCGAGTTACTCATTGGTGAATTGAATCATCGAGTTCGCAATATCTTGAATTTAGTAAGCGCGATTATTGGACAGACATCTCAAAATAAGAAAGATATCGATGAATTTGTTATCTCCTTATCGTCAAGAATTTCAGCGCTTGCTCTTGGCCATGACCAGCTAACGCATGCCTCGTACAACAGCGTAAGATTCAAGGATCTACTTCATAACGAGCTTAAGGCTTATATGATCAAAGAGTCGTCTTTTAAAATAGAAGGGCCTGATATATACCTGGTGCCCTTTGCTGTTACGCCAATAGTGTTAGTTTTTCACGAGATGATTACCAATGCAGCGAAATATGGAGCCTTAAGTGCGACAAGTAACGATGGAAAGGTGGCGATAACCTGGGACTTAGATGAAAAAGGCTGCATTATTAAATGGGAAGAGCTAGGAGGCCCGCCCTTACATGGCTTAGGCGAAGAAGGGTTCGGGATGACGGTTATAAAATCAGTTATTCCCCATGAACTTAAAGGAAAGACGTCATTGAGTACTAAAATCACAGGGCTCAATGCAGAGTTTCTCATTCCCCGTAAATATATAAAGTTTGGAAATCGCCAAACAAGCACTCATGATGCGACTCATGACGAAAAGCCTCAAGCCGACAGTAAAGCTAACACCGAAAAAATCCTCACAAGCGCCCTTATCGTTGAAGACAACCTGCTTATATCGCTAGACCTTAAAAAACACCTCAAACAATTGGGCATTGATAAGATCGATATCTTTGGTGACATTAATTCAGCGAGAGCGGCATTAGCGAAAGTTAAACCTTCAATGATGTTTCTAGACGTTCACCTGGGGAATGAAAATACCTTTCAGTTAGGCATCGAGATACAAAAATTATCAATCCCTTTTCTTTTCATTACGGGCTATGGAGCAGCAATAGAACTTCCAGACGAGTTATCTGATGTGGATATATTAACTAAGCCCGTCGACACTGCATTGTTAAAGCGCTCTATCGAAGCTTTTGGTTTCAAGGTGTAAATTTGTGACTGATTTTACTCGCCCCCTGATACTTATTGTTGAAGACAATTTAGTAGAAGCGATGAACGTTAAAAAGGCGCTCACTGAAGCAGATATGCGGGTATTGGGCATAGCAAAAACGGAAAGCGAATTGTACGCGTTAGTTGAAAAAAGTATTCCCGACCTAATTTTGATGGACATCGATTTGGGTGGTTCAGATACTGGTATTAGAATTGCGAAAAGCGTTACAGAAAGGTTTAAAGTGCCAGTAGTATTTAGTACCTCTTACTGCGATGACACGACAATATCTAATGCGCTCGCAATCTCCCCTTATGGATATCTCGTAAAACCTTACGGAGTGCTATCGCTTACAACAACTATTCAAGTTGCGCTGGAAAGGAAAAAAACCGAGAAAGCGCTTGCCTCTTCTAATAGGCGTTTCGCAATGGCCTCAAAAATTGCGAAGTTAGGCGTACTAGAAGTTGATACTTCTACTCAGTCTGTCGTTATAGAAAGTGTAGAAAATCTTTTTGATTTTCCAAGCAAAATGCCAATATCCAGTTTCCTTTCGTTGTTTCCCGAAGAAAAGGAAGTTGAGTTAAAAGAGGTGATAAAGTTCAAGTCGAATTACCGTACAACGTTGCAGCTAAAAGGTGAAGGGCAACCGACTAAATGGTTTCAGATTGTCCTTTCTGATATAGGGTGGGGAGAAGACTATGTTCAGATTGGTGCCATACAAGATATATCAATCCTACAGAACGCTCAGTCAAACCTGAACGTTGCGGATAAGATTGTAAGTGAAATTAAAGAAGGTGTTTTAGTCTGTGATGCTGAAGGACTTATAGTAAAAGCTAACCAATCCTTATGCGAGATGCTAAGCACCCAAGCCGAGCATCTAATATCTACTCACATTAACAATGTTTTCCCTAACGCACGGAAACTAGACCCTCGCCCAGACTATCTGGTAGACGGTTTAAGGACAGAGCTCACTATTGTAAAAGAAGGACGAAGGTTTCATTTGACTATGTCGGTAACCTCATTCGAACTTGATAGCGGGGAAACTAATTTTGTCGCTATTCTAACCGATGTTTCAGAGCTAAAGTCATCCGAAAGTCAACTTAAGTACCTGGCATTCACTGACGCTCTTACCGGTGCAGGGAACCGTAACTTTTTGAACAATATTGTCGAGACTTATAGTGAATCATGTGAGCCCTGCTCAATCATTTTTATCGATATCGATGAATTCAAGCTAATAAATGATACTCATGGGCATGAGGTGGGAGACGAGATATTAAGAGCATGCGCGAGCCGATTTAAAGCTGCACTGCGAGATGATGATACTGTGATTAGGTTTGGCGGTGACGAATTCGTTGTTGTAACAAGCACTACCTGTCATAAGCTTTTGAAAAAAATGACCTCGCGGTTATCTTCTTCACTGAACAAAATGTTTAATACAACATCAGGCGACTTTCAAATTACAGCAAGTATTGGTCTAGCGTCATCTACAGAAAATATCTCGCCAACAGAGCTGCTAAAAAATGCCGATATCGCAATGTTTTCAGCAAAACAAGGCGGAAAAAACAATATTGTCACATTCAGCGAAAATCTTTCGAAAAATATCGAGTATAGGCTGTTTATCCAACAAGGGCTCAAAAGTGCGATTCAAAATAAACAAATTACCGCTTATTTTCAGCCTATAATAGATTCTAACGGAGAGGTTTTAGCCGTGGAGGCGTTAGCTCGCTGGCACATACCCAGTCATGGTCCAATTAGCCCCGATAAGTTTATTCCTATAGCTGAACGCACAAAGCATATTCACGATATTGGGTTACTAATGCTAGACGAAGTCTGTTTTGCAATCAAAGCATTAAACGGATGGGGTTTTTCAACCGTAAAATTTAACCTAAATATGTCAGCGGTACAGTTGCAAAATGATGGTGTTGTAGAGCTGTTTGCTGAACGTTTTGCTTTCCATAATATAGATCCTGGACGCATAGTCATCGAAATCACTGAATCCACGCTTCAAAGTGCAAAGGCAAGAGACGTACTTACCAAGATTAAAGCTCTTGGCGTCATTGTTTCTATCGATGACTTTGGTACAGGCTTTTCTTGCATATCAGAGTTAGCTGACGAAACGTATGACGCTATCAAAATTGATCGCTCACTTCTGCCTGGTTTCCCACTGCAAAATAAGCGAGAAAAACGCAGAGCGCTTATCATCGAGAATGTAGTATCTATGTGTGTGAAACTAGGTATGCCTTGCACGTTAGAAGGCTTAGAAACCATTGAGCAGGTATCTTTCGCCAAAGAGATTGGTGCCAAAGCCATGCAGGGGTACTATTTTACAAAGCCTTTGAACTTGGTCGGATTAATGGAATATCTTCAAGCGGAACATTCTTCACCGCTTGTCCACATTTCATAAAACGACGAGTTGTAGTGAAGGAGTAGCCACAAGTACTATTATTTTACGTCATCAGAAACTTACCTGTCGCACTAAATCGTTCCTTCGCTTAGAATTGGTCTTTAATCTGACCTTATTCGTTATATTATTGATTCTTTATTCCCTCCACCGTTTTGACAGTTTTTTCTCATAAACAGCGCAGGGAAAATGTAAAACCAATCACCCTAAATAGAGGTTTGTAGTGCTAAGGAAAGGCTTAGTTATCACCACGGTTCTTTTGCTTCCTATCGCCGCCGTGTTGTTTTTTATGAGTGTGCATGAACTGTTTAAGATGAAAACGGTAACGGTAGATCCAAAACTCAAGGAAATTTCTGGAATAGAATTCGACAAATATAAAAGGCTCTGGGCTATTAACGATAGCGGTGACGGTCCGATTCTATATATGTTGAACAAAGATGGCAGCATAGAAAGAGAGGTGACGGTTTCAAATGCTAAAAATGTTGATTGGGAAGACATGACACAAAACAGTTTTGGTCATTTTTTCTTGGGAGACTTTGGCAACAATGACAACAAACGTCGCTGGCTTACTATTTATAAAATTGAAAACCCTATCGATATCGAGGGAGATAGCACGGAAGCAGAGATTATTAAGTTTACCTATCCTGAAATGGGAAAAGGTAAAGTAAAGCCTGAAGATAAAAATTACGATTTAGAAGCTTTTGTGGAATACAAGCGCAACCTATACTTATTCACGAAGAATAGAACAAAGCCATTTGATGGCATTACTAAATTATACAAAGTGGGCGATCACGCGGCGAATTTCGACGCGCAGTTAATTGGAGAATTTAAAACCTGTACCACACTAGAAAAGCTATGTTGGATAACGTCTGCGGCGATAAGCCCTGATAGAACAAAGCTGGTATTATTAGATTCAACCAGCTTGTGGTTATTTGAGAATTTTGAAGGTGATAATTTCTTTAGCGGCGATGTATCTCGTATCGACCTCGGTGTAGTAACGCAAAAAGAGGCCGTAACTTTCTATGATGACAACACTCTTGTGTTCACAGACGAAGAATACAAAGGCCTGTTTGGCGGCAATGTATACGAAGTTAAACTCGACCAAGTGAAGCGTAACGTGATTAAATACCGCGAAAGCCCGAAACTAACCGAACAAATACCTAAGCAGTAAACATTATGAAGTTCAGCCCGCTACTCTCAGAACTAATACAGGCATTGACCTGTCTTCCCGGCGTAGGCAATAAGAGCGCCCAACGAATGGCATTTCACCTTCTAGAGCGAAATCGCACGGGTGCGATTGATTTAAGCAATGTGCTACATAATGCCATGGAGCACATTCATCATTGTAAGCGTTGCAGAACGTTCACGGAAGATGAGCTATGCGATATTTGTCGCCACCCAGAAAGAGAAGCGAGCGGTTTATTATGTATCGTAGAAAGTCCCCAAGATGTATTAGCAATAGAGCAAACGCTCAGTTATAAAGGCCAGTATTTTGTATTGATGGGACATTTATCTCCTATAGATGGTGTTGGGCCTGAGGAAATTGGTTTAACCGAGCTTGAGGCGCGCTTAGCCGCTGGTGGGATAAATGAAGTTATCCTAGCCACAAACCCAACCGTAGAAGGTGAGGCAACGGCGCACTACATCGCTCAGCTATGCACAAGTCACAATGTAGACGCTTCTCGCATTGCTCATGGTGTACCGGTTGGGGGAGAACTTGAATACATTGACGGTAATACACTTACCCACGCTTTTTCAGGTCGCCGCAAACTTTAACTAAGATACAGAGCGTTTTAAACATGTAAAATAACACGCTCTCTTTTTATAAAATCTTTGCTTCATTTCCAATTTAATTCCTACCTATTCGCTCGTTATACAAGTGGTATTGACCTTTTCTCGTAAAAGTTTGCGAATAGAAAATAAATTTTCGTTCTAAACGTTGAAAAGTGCGTTGAGTGACCTTACCTGTTTAACATCAAACGTGATCCATTCAACGAGGAGATATTGGATTATGGCTGAAGCAGCCCACAAAGAAACCCACGGTTTTCAAACAGAAGTAAAACAGCTTCTTCAACTGATGATTCACTCTTTGTATTCAAACAAAGAAATTTTTCTACGCGAGCTTGTGTCAAACGCGGCAGATGCGGCAGATAAACTGCGTTTTCGCGCGTTAGAAAATGATAGCTTGTACGAAAACGATGGTGAATTAAACGTAAAACTTAGCGTTGATAAAGAAGCGAACACGGTTACGATCACTGACAATGGTATTGGTATGACTCGTGATGAAGTCATCGCCAACCTAGGTACTATAGCCAAATCTGGTACGAAAGATTTCTTTAGCAAGCTTTCAGGCGATAGTGCAAAAGACTCGCAGCTTATTGGTCAGTTCGGTGTAGGTTTCTACTCAGCATTTATCGTTGCGGACAAAGTTACTGTACGTACTCGCGCGGCTGGTGCTGATGCATCTACTGGTGTTGAATGGGTTTCAGATGGTGAAGGTGAGTTCACTATCGCTGAAATCAACAAGCCGACTCGCGGCACAGAGATTACGCTTCACCTTCGAGAAGATGAAAAAGAATTTGCCGATACATGGCGTCTACGCTCAATTGTAAGCAAATACTCAGACCACATCAGTATTCCTGTACAAATGTGGAAAGATGAAGTGCCAGAGAGTGAAGGTCCGGATGGTGAGAAAATTGAAGCTCAGCCTGGCGAGTGGGAAGTGGTTAACAAAGCCACCGCGCTGTGGACTCGTGAAAAGTCTGAAATTACGGATGAAGAGTACAACGAGTTCTATAAACATATCTCTCATGACTTCGCTGATCCGCTAGCATGGGCGCACAATAAAGTAGAAGGTAAAACTGAGTACACCAGCTTACTTTACATTCCTTCTAAAGCGCCTTTCGATATGTGGAACCGCGACCAAAACCATGGTCTTAAGCTTTACGTTCAGCGCGTTTTCATCATGGATGACGCAGAGCAGTTTATGCCGACTTACCTGCGTTTTGTGAAAGGCTTGCTAGATAGCAACGACCTTCCGCTAAACGTGTCTCGTGAAATTCTTCAAGACAACAAAATTACCCAAGCTCTTCGTCAAGGTTGTACTAAGCGTGTTCTACAGATGCTTGAGAAGATGGCTAAGAACGACAGCGATAAGTACCAGTCGTTCTGGAACGAGTTTGGTAATGTACTAAAAGAAGGCCCAGCGGAAGATTTCAGTAACCGTGAGAAAATTGCTGGTCTATTGCGTTTTGCATCTACCCACGGAGAATCTGACGCACAAACGGTTTCATTAGCTGATTATATTGAGCGAATGAAAGAAGGTCAGGATAAGATTTACTATGTGACTGCAGACAGCCTGCAAGCGGCTAAGTCTAGCCCACACCTTGAGATTTTCCGTAAGAAGGGAATCGAAGTATTGTTAATGGGCGAGCGCATTGACGAATGGCTAATGTCTCACCTAACTGAGTTTAACGAGAAACAATTTGTTTCTATCGCGAAAGGAAACTTAGATTTAGGCGACTTAGAAGATGAAGAGTCTAAGAAAGCGCAAGAAGAAGCAGAAAAAGAAGTAGAAGGCGTTCTAGAGCGAGCGAAAACAGCACTAGGTGACAAGGTTGTAGACGTTAAGTTCACGCACCGTCTTACTGACTCTCCTGCCGTTATTGTTGCCGACGACAATGGTATGACTACACAGATGATGAAGTTGATGCAGGCGGCTGGCCAGACCGTGCCAGATGTGAAGTATCACTTTGAACTTAACCCAGAACATAGCCTAGTTAAACTGCTTGCAGACACGCAAGATGAAGAGCTATTCAACCAGTGGGTTGGTGTGTTGTTCGACCAAGCAGCACTGTCAGAACAGGGCAGTTTGAAAGACCCTTCTACGTTTGTTCAAAACTTGAACACATTGTTGATGAAGTTGGCTAAATAGTCGAGTGAACAATAAGGTTTACATTTAAAAACGGGCACGATGCCCGTTTTTTTATGTCTACTACTAACAAAAATAAATCGGGCTGCTTTATTGTGCTATATTTTGGCAGTCAAAAATTGCTAGTTAATCACTTAACACTTTCAAAATTCATGCTTTTAAGATGAATTATTGGGCGATTGGCTTATGGGTATAGACTTAAATTTATAAACACGCCTATAAGCTGAACATATATTCGCCATTAGTCTTAAGATTAACTTTACGGTACTTCTTACACTTGTCACTACAGTGTTGAATGTGTAAAGTGCCCGAAGTAAAAAGTTTAAAAATCATAAGCGGAGAACGCACTTATGCGAATCATTCTTCTCGGCGCTCCTGGCGCGGGTAAGGGCACACAAGCTCAGTTCTTGATGGGCAAATATGGCATTCCACAAATTTCAACGGGCGATATGCTTCGTGCTGCAATTAAAGCAGGTACAGAGCTAGGTCTAGAAGCTAAGCGTGTAATGGACGAAGGCAAGCTAGTGTCTGATGAGATCATCATTGGCCTAGTTAAAGAGCGTATTGCACAAGATGACTGCAAAGACGGCTTCTTGTTAGATGGTTTTCCTCGTACCATCCCACAAGCTGATGCAATGAAGGAAGCAGGTGTTTCTGTTGACCACTGCATTGAGTTTGATGTTCCAGATGATGTAATTGTTGAACGTATGGGCGGTCGTCGCGTACACCCAGCATCGGGCCGCGTTTATCACGTTGTTTACAATCCGCCTAAGGTGGAAGGTAAAGACAATGAAACAGGCGACGATCTAATTGTTCGTGACGACGACAAAGAAGAAACTGTACGCAAGCGTCTTGCGATTTATCATGAGCAAACTAAGCCGCTTGTAAACTACTACAGTGCTGAAGCTGACGCTGGAAACTGTGAATACCACAAGCTTGACGGTACACGTCCAGTTGAAGAAGTGAGTGCTGAATTAGCAGAGCGTTTAGGTTAATCGCCGACAACGTTTATAAAAGGTCGCTTAGGCGGCCTTTTTTGTTGCTTGTAACTTATTAGCGGATAACGTTTAATAGCCTCTAATAGACGTAAGGTTTAATCCCTGATTAAAACTACGCGTTATAACGATAACATGTGGAGTAAACCATGGTTTTGCCAATTACGGCGTTTTACGCCAGCTTATTGGGTATTTGTTACCTGTACTTGTCGTTTTTAGTTATTGGTGCCAGGCGTCGTCATCAAGTGGGTATAGGCGACGGAGGTCATGAAGATCTTAGTCGACTAGCCAGAGCCCACGGTAATTTTAGTGAGTACGTGCCTATTACTCTCATTATGATCGCGTGTTTCGAAGCCAATACGGGCCAAGTATGGGCTGTTCACGCTCTAGGAAGTGCGTTGTTATTTGGTCGTGTTTTCCATGCTTATGGACTAGGGCGTCACTCAGGCGTTAGCTGGCAGCGCTTTGCGGGCATGATATTGACGTTTCTTGCTATGTTATGTGCCGCGATTGGAAACCTCGTGCTTATTCACTTTGGTTTGTAAGGTAGTATCTGCCATAGGTTTATTTAAAAAGCGCTCATGGCAAAATAGTGCCAGCGAGCGCTTTTTCTTTTGAGCTACTTTTAGAAACGATAAGTTAGTTTAGAGTAAACAAAGCGGCCACGCGGGTTGTGCACGCCGCCTACATAACCGTAAAGGTCGCTATCACCGTTACCGATGGCAAATGGTGGCTCTTCATCCAGTAAGTTGTTTGAACCAATCACTAAGCGAAGGTTATCGCTGTAGTTGTAACCAATCTGCAAATCAACCAACATTTGCGAATCAACGGTTCTTGAGGTGTTTTCTTCAAAGTCCAATACACCGTCGAAGTTAATGTCTGGTGTATCTTCAAATTCACCAATAAAACTGATGTTCAAGTTGGCATCAAACGCGCCTTTTGACCATGTTGTGCCGAACAACCAGCGGTGTTCTGGATAACCATACTCACCTGTGTAGTCTAGACCATCTTTTTCAAACTCGTTCATATAAGACCAATCTAGGTTAAAGCGCACGTTACCGTATTCTTGAAGTTCCATGCTGTAATTAGCACTGAAGTCTACACCAGAGGCTTCCTGTGACGATACGTTTTGGTAAGTGTTGAAAATTTTCTGAATAACCCCTAGTGACTCACCTTGCTGCGGGTCTAGACGAACACAGATTGTGCTGTCTTGATTATTACACTCTGCGTCGTAAACCAACCCAAACTGCTGTTCGTCAATTTTGTTGTCTTGGGTAATGCTCCATACATCAATACTCAAGCCGAGTTCTTGAATAGGAGCGTAGATAACACCTACGTTCCAAGATTCTGACTCTTCTGCATCTAGATCCGGATTACCTGCAAACTCGATGTTGTAATCTAGGGATTCACAGTCTTGACCGGTGGCATCACAGCGATATTGATCTACAAAAAATACGCTTTTCTGCGATGGACCAAGGCCAACTTGTGCAAGAGATGGTGCTCTAAACCCTTGTGCCCAAGAACCTCGCACTGTCACTTCATCGCTTGGAGCCCAACGTAACGCAATCTTAGGGTTGGTAGTGCTGCCAAAGTCACTGTAGTGGTCATAACGGCCTGCTAACTGAAGTTCTAACTCATCAGCCAACGGAATTGAAAGCTCTAAATACGCAGCATACTGGTCACGTTCGGCTGAAGCTGATACTGACTCAGTACCAAAGATCAGACCGCGTTGGAATTGGACGTCAGGCACGTCAGATACTTGCTCTTCACGATACTCAACACCTGCAGCCATCATGACTACATCGTCGCCAAAATCAAAGGCTTCGCCCGTAATATGTGCATCGACACTGGTCATTCGAGACTCACCGCGGCGCACTAAACTAGTAGTAATTTCGTCTATAACGCTTTGCGGGTTAGTTACGCCGCCAAATGGGTTGTAGTTGCCAAGATCAATTTGCTCTTGTAACCAATCAACGCGAACCCAGCCCTGTGACTGATCGCCACTTTGCTCTGAACGGCTGCGCCCTTTTTGTACTGACGCTTCCCAATCATAATCGCTAAATGTACCGCGTAGCCCTGCGACTAAACGAAGGGTATCGGACTCAATGTCCCAACGACGTGCGCCAGCATCAACAGGTCGGTAGCGACCTATCTCAATGTCTTGACCAAACGGATTATCTGGGTGAGTACCTGGAACGGTCAAGCCAGCGTCTTCATCAAGTGGGGTTGCTGCACCGCCTGCTTCAGACGTGTTGTGCTGCATAGCTACTTCCATAAACGCTGTGGTTTCATCGCCAATTTTGTAATCAAATTGACCGATGAAGCCTACACGCTCCGAAGCGGGGATGGTAAGACCGAAAGGGCCGTAGTCGAACAAGCAACTACCAGAAGCCGTAGCGCTATCCTCTGGGCAGTCTGGATCGATGGTTTTGACGCCATCTACATAAAAGTAGCCAGGGTAACCTCGGGAAGAACGAAAATCCATACCGCCATAAGGCGATTGATTCGCGGTACCAAAACGTCCTATTTCATCAGCACCTAGCGTGCTGTTGTTAAAATAGTCAATGATAACAGTAGCACTGCTTTTCTCGCTTTGAGAGCCCCACAATAGACTTGCGGTTGTTTCATCGTAACTAGGGCCTGTAGTGCCACCGTAACCTGCATTAAGCTCTAGCCCTTCGAAATCTTTCTTAAGTACTACGTTAACTACACCCGCAACCGCGTCAGAGCCGTAAATTGCTGAAGCACCGTCTTTTAGAATATCAATACGTTCAATGGCTGAAACGGGAATAGAGTTAATATCTACAAATGAATTGGTAATACTTTCCGCAAATGCGCTGATGGCCACGCGGCGACCATTAATCAACACCAGCGTCGCATCAGGCCCCATGCCTCTTAGTGATACGGCTGCTGAGCCGTTGGCGGTGGAGTCTTGGCTGTTATTGCGCGTTGAAAAAGTTCCCGCGCCGGTAGCAGGCATACGCTCAAGTAGCTGCTGAAGGTTTTCGTAACCCATACCGTCAATCATAGTTGCATCAATTGATTGAATAGGTGAGGGGCCTTCCATATCTGTACGCTTAATACGAGAGCCGGTCACTGCAATTCGTTCAAGGTTGGCTGCTTCTTCGTCAGCTTGCTGTGCATATGCAGGAGAAAAAGAGGTAATTCCTGAAAGTGCTAATCCCACTGCAATTGCACTTACTTTACGACCTTGTTTCATTATTATTTCCTTATTGTCCATTTTACTTGTTGTGTGTTTTGCAGCTTATCTATGCTGCAAAATTATCAATAACATTCCTTATACTAAAGTTGCAATAGCGTAAAATGCGAAAGATGTGACACTTGGTTACAAAGTGTGTAAAGCAAGACTTACTTCAGAGTATTAGGCTCTTTTAATTAGAATAGTTAAAAGAAGATGTAGATAGCCTGAAAATAGCGGGATAGCGTGGAATGTTTCGACCATAAAACTATAAGCCTGTGGTTAAATTACAGGCAAAAATTAGCGGATATTTTGTAATAGTTTGAAGGAGAGATGATTGGTTTTAATTTTTCAACAGCCGTTGAAGATAAGCAGCTTTTGAATATCTAAGCAGCTCACTACTGACGCAAATTTAAGCGCATGTAAATGTCCTATAGTTTTTTTAAACGAAAGGCTTAACCTAGCTGCGCTTATTGAAGCGCAACAAAAACTCTGTCTTTTCTGGGTAAATACTTATTATGTGTGTCTAAAGAAAATGCAATGGACGTCGCTTTGCCTTGAACCTCCTCAACTGGAAAAAAACCATAGTAGCGGGAATCTACGCTATTGTTTCTATTGTCTCCCAGAGCAAGGACATGAGCTTTTGGTACGGTAACCACATCGAAACTATTAGCGAAGCTCGGTATTGGATTAAGCGCAATAGTGCGATGTTGGCCTAGAATGGTTTCAGAATACAATTGACCACCTGTCGGATTTAATGCTGCCTTTTCACCGTTTATAAAAAGTACATTGTTTTTTAGCTCAACTTTATCACCCGCTATGGCAATAACTCGCTTTATGAGCCTTGTATTAGCAGCGTTGCTGTCGATAATTACAATATCGCCGCGTTTGATACCGCCAGTTTGAGCAACGACAACATCGGTAAAGGGAAGTTCTAACGTATATGCCGATTTATCAACAACCACCCGATCCCCAACCATTATTGTTGGTTCCATAGAGCCGCTGGGAACGTGATACCAGTCAGCTACACTGCTTCTAAATGAGAAGAGCAAAACGATAAATAGAATAAAAGGCAGGTTGTTTTTAACGTTTTGCTTGATGTTTGTCACAATCGCATTCTCACTATTAGCATCTGGTAAATTCATTTAAAAGCTTTGAAAGCCTTCTCTATACTTGATATAGAGATCATTGTGGTGCGTTCGTTCAATTTTATGTTGTGACGAAAATGTAACTAACTGTGTCGCTGCATAGTTGAAATTACTTCAGTTTTTATGTTTGTCATTTCGTTTTCATAAATAAAGTCATTTTAAAATCAAATGTTTAATATTGGTTGGGCGAAAGTTGAATGTAGGTTCCGTAAGAAAGTTTTACTTAGGCAGTGCATAAGGGCTGGGGCTAATCTCGTGCAGTGCCTGCCCGCTTATGATACTTCTTACATAATTTGGTTAATAAAGAAATAAGAACAATGCGTGCGCGATTAAATTTAAAACGAATATATGCTGCCGTTGCCGTTAGTGCATTAAGTGCAGTGTCGGTGGGATGCATCTATAACACGAATAGTATAAATAAAAGTCAGCCAGTTTCTGTCGAAGAAACGAAGTTGAACTCTCAGAGCGAAACTTCTTTCAAGGTAGGCTATGAACGATTTACGTTAGATAATGGACTTACTGTGCTATTACACGTAGACAGATCAGACCCAGTGGCGGCTGTCGCGTTGACGGCGCATGTTGGTTCGGCCCGAGAAAAGGAAGGTCGTACCGGGTTTGCTCATCTATTTGAGCACTTACTTTTCCTCGAATCAGAAAATTTAGGAAAGGGAGGTTTAGACAAACTCAGTGCTAGGGTTGGAGGATCTGGGGCAAATGGTTCAACGAGTCGTGACAGTACCAATTACTACCAAACGGTTCCCATTGATGCTTTAGAGAAATTGATCTGGGCTGAAGCAGATAAGTTGGGTTTTTTCATTAACACCGTGACAGAGCCCGTCCTTGCGAAAGAGAAGCAGGTTGTAAAAAACGAAAAACGTCAGAGTGTTGATAATCGCCCCTACGGCCATAACCAATATGTCATAGATAAAAATCTCTATCCCGCGGGTCACCCCTATAGTTGGCAAGTGATTGGTTCACTCGAAGACTTACAAAACGCTACACTTGCCGACGTTAAAGACTTTTTTGAGACATGGTACGTCCCTAATAATGTAGTGCTTACTATTGCGGGTGACATAGATGTAGCTCAAACAAAGGCTTGGGTTAAAAAGTACTTTGAGGAAATTCCCGCAGGAGACCAAATCAATAAATTAGCGCCTCAAGCTGCAAAGCTTGAAGAGACAATAAAACGATTCCACGTTGATAATTTCGCTCAAGCGCCACTTTTAACCATGGTGTGGCCTACCGTGCCCGAATACCATAATGACTATTACGCCTTGCAAGTGCTTTCTCAATACCTAAGCGAAGGTAAGAATGCGCCACTTAACAAAGTGCTTATTGATGAAAAGAAACTTACCAGCAATGTATACCTATACGGTTATGACGCGGAGATAGCAGGACAATTGCAACTTCAGGTTATGGCGTTTAATGGGGTCAATTTAAATGCAGTTGCCCAAGGCGTTAAAGAAGCGTTTGCACGTTTTGAAGATGAAGGCATTTCTACAGAAGACTTAATGCGGATAAAAGCAGGGCAAGAAACCCAGTTCTATCAAGGTCTTTCCAGCGTGCTAGGTAAGGGGTTTCAGCTCGCCCAATACGAGATATTTGCGGGTGGCGCAGGCTACATAAGCCAAGACGTTGAAAAGATATTGGGCGTAACCCAGCAAGATGTAATGCGTGTATATAACACCTACATTAAAGATAAAAATTATGTTGCTACGAGCTTTGTTCCTAAAGGCGGACAAGACTTAGTATTAAACGGCTCTACAAAAGCTAAGGTAGTTGAGGAGCAGATAGTAGCGAACGCAGAAGAAAGCTTTGATGCTACGGTTGCTGCTGAATATGAGCGGACTCCTTCATCTTTTGACCGCACTCAAGAGCCTAGTTACGGTGATAGCATCGAAATAACACCTCCGAAAGTTTGGCAAAGCACAACTTCTTCAGGCATTGGTGTAACTGGCATCTCTAATGACGAAGTACCGCTTGTCGCCTTTGAATTACAGCTTGAGGGTGGGATGTTGCTTGACCCAGAAAACAAAGCGGGCACCGCAAATTTATTAGCCGAAACTCTTCTTAA
Organism: Alteromonas sp. S005; assembly: GCF_036864475.1. Lineage (NCBI taxonomy): Bacteria > Pseudomonadati > Pseudomonadota > Gammaproteobacteria > Alteromonadales > Alteromonadaceae > Alteromonas > Alteromonas sp. S005. The sequence continues at coordinate 24,578 of NZ_JAZETN010000007.1, forward strand.
AGGTACAGCTAATAAAACCGCTCAACAATTAGAGCAGGAAATTGAGCTTTTAGGTGCATCCTTAGACGCTAGCGCTTCTGAAACTGCCTTAACTATCAGCGGTACCGTGTTGTCTAAACATTACGGCAAACTAATAGAGTTAGTTTCTGAGGTTATTCTTTCGCCTCGTTTTGATGAGAAGGAGTTTGAACTAGCGAAAGACGATGTGATTAATCAGATTGAACAAATTAAAGCAAATCCGAACGCAATAGCATCTGTAGAGTTTAAATCACTGCTATACGGAAAAACGCACCCGTTTGCTCGAACAACTTTGGGTGACATTGAATCAGTTCAAAATATTACGCTTGATGACCTACGGAAATATTACACTAATAATGTCTCACCAATGGTCGCTAAACTGCGCATTGTGGGCGATATCAGTCAACAGGAAGCTGTAGACACATTATCCATGCTCAACGATAACTGGGACGCTAAAAATGTTATGCTTCCAACCGTGTCTGAGCCTGCTTCACCGCAAAAGGCCCAGCTGTTCTTCTACGATGTTCCTGGCGCAAAGCAGTCGATATTGTACTTCGGACACTCTGCACCCAACGTTCATCATCAAGACGCCTATAAAGCTAGTGTAATGAACTACCGATTGGGTGGGGGAGGTTTCGCCTCTCAACTGATGCAAGAACTCCGTGAAAATAAGGGCTACACCTATGGTATTCGATCGTCATTTTCTAGCGACCAGTATACCGGCGAATTTACTATTCGAAGCTCAGTTCGCTCAAACGTGACCCTTGAAGCGACACAAGCGATCATGGATATATTGGCGTCTTTTGATAAAGGCTACTCTGATGAAGATCTTGCCATTACCAAAGGCTTCACGCTCAAATCTGGCGCACGCGCGTTTGAAACTCTTGGAGCAAAGTTAAATATGGTAAGTGAAATTGGTGACTATGGCTTTGCTGACGATTATGTATTGCAGCAAGAAGCAGAGGTGAAATCGCTGACCGTTGAAGAGGTTAAACGCCTATATGGCGACTATGTGCATCCAGATAAGATGATTTATCTAATTGTTGGGGATAAAGCGACACAGTATGAGCGTCTTGAAGCTCTAGGGCTAGGTAAACCAGTACTGCTCGATACTTCACAGTGATAAAGCGTTTGCGAGAAACAGGCTATTTCCGCTACCGGTAATAGCCTGTTGTTATACTCGCGCTCGCTGCTATTGTGTTTTCAGTTTGGCCAAAAGCTGTTCTAGCGTGCTAACCGCGGTAAAAATGGCTTTTGAGCTTTCTGCCGATGCCTGCGAATTACTCGATACTTCAGTTGTGGCATTGCCTATTACTACCATGTTTCTGTTTAGCTCTTCACTGACTTGGCTCTGCTCTTCTGCAGCCGCCGCCATCTGAGTCATACGGTCACTTATCTCACCGATTTGAAGTACAGTGTTTTGCATTTTTTCCAGTGCTGACTGTGAAAGCTGTGCTGCGCTTTCTGCTTTCTGGCTGCCCATATGAATGGTGTTGACCGTATGATCAACTTCACTTTGCAACGCTGTAATAACTCTTCCAATCTCACCCACTGATTCAGCAGTCTTAGATGCAAGAGAACGGACTTCGTCGGCCACTACGCTAAATCCTCTGCCATTTTCTCCGGCGCGTGCCGCTTCGATAGCAGCGTTGAGCGCCAAGAGGTTGGTTTGGTCAGCTATTGCGCCGATAACGTCGAGGATTTTTTTGATATCAGCACTTCGTTGAGAAACCGCTTGGACTGCGTCAGATGCGTTTTCCATTTCCGTCGATAAGGCTATTACAGAATGTGTTGATTCTGAAATTTCGTTTTCCGTCTGTTTTACAGAACTTGTGGCGTTATCCGCATTTGTGGCTGCATCAGCAGCGGTCCCCGCTACTTCCTGCGCGGTTTGCGACATTTCCGTAATCGCAGTAACTACACTATCAATTTCGGCTTGTTGTACTTGAATAAGTGAATTTGTGCTTTGAGCGTGGCTTTGCGTTTGTTCACTTTGCGCTATAACTTGGGCGCATGACTGCTTAGCCTGTTCTAATAAATCACGTACTCGTTCTTTAAATAAGTTGAAAGCTTCGCTCAACTGAATAAGTTCCGCGTGGGAATTAACATGAATGTCTTGTGTCAAATCGCCGCCTTGCCCCGCAAGCTCTTCCATTCTTTGCGCGACTTGTCGCACTGGTTGAATAATACTCTTTGTGAAAACGAAAACCAGAGCTAGGGCTATAGCGGTACATATTATCGCTACAATTAGTTGAGTCGTTAATAATGAAGTTACTGATGAAGAGATCATTGCCTCTAGTGAAGTGATCGGTGCCAGCGCATGGGTTTTATTAACGCCAACAATCATTTTCCATTTCACCTTAGCGACATCAAGCGATATGTCTTTTGAAACATATAGCATCCCGTCACTTTCATAGAGACCTGACCGTGACTCTGCATCTAGCAGGCGACTACTTTTCTCTTTATTACTAAATACTTCAGAGAATGGACGCGCTAATTTACTTTTCGCGCTCGTTGCTGCAACTACCAAACCATTTTGGCTTACGACATAAACTTCAGCATTACCGTCGTAAAGCGATGCCTTTAGGCTTTCAGCTCGTTCTTGGATAATAGGGAGGTTTAAGTCAGTGCCTACCACTCCGCGAAAACGATTATTAGCAATGACCGGAACCGTAAGGCTTGTCATTAGTTCGCTGTAGCCTTCACGGATTTCGTATTTATAAGGGTTAGATACACACGGTGTAAGCGTTTCCTTGTTACACAGGTACCACTCTGCAGCCCTGAAGCCAAACTCATCTAAAGTAGCGTCATGTTTAAGCGTTGGATCGGTAATCAAAACCTGTTCGGGCAAATCATTAGCCCCGCGAATGAAATAGACTTCAAAGCTTCCTGTGCCAGGGGTCGAATGGGTCTTTCCGCTGCTGTTTTCTGCTGCCTTGCCATCGAACAAATTAGCCTCGAACTGAGCGTACATACTTGATGTAACATTCGTTGTTAGCACACTTTTAACCAGCCTCTCTGTCTGCTCTCTACTTAACGACAATTCATCGCTAGCTTCAATACTCGAGGTCAACTGGGTTGCAAGCGCAGTCGGCAAGTAGTGGGCACTGTTAAGCAGGGCTTCTGTTTGGGCTGCAAATTGTGAAGCCTTGGCCGATACTGTCCTCTCTATTTGGTCGACAACTTCTGAATTAACATGTTGATCGATTTTACGCTCTGTACTTTTAAGCAGCGCATAGCTTACGCCAATAAAAACCGTAGCAAGCAAGATAAAGAGTATGCCTACGACAGACATGAGTTTAGACGACAAAGAGTAGCTTTTTTTCATGGATACTAACTTAGCTGGAATGAGTGTAACCCGCATTGAGCGGAGCGTTCGAGTGAGAACTTTAACGGAAATACTTTTGTTTTAGCTTGCCGCAAAGCACAGTTTGATTGAGCGTAGGAGATTTTTAAATTTGACTGCCAAGTATACGTATGCCTCCTCTTAAGACACTGATTAAATGGTTTATCGATAAGTACACAGGTATTTAAATTTATACTTTTTGGGTGGGTATCATGACCGAAATAGGTGATAAAGCACGTAGTTATAATTAGCAATAATTTGTGTATTGAATAAAAAGGACGGGACAATCCAATGTCGAATAAAAAGAGTGAAGCGGATGATCGACGTGAAGATGTTGCACTGAGCTATACGGAAGAAAAAGATGTCAGAGATAATCAGGGCTTAAATTCTGTGTCTTTGTACGCGATTGTCCACAGGGAAGGGCTGGAAGAACTTCAACGGCCTATGATGTCGCTGTGGTGGTCTGGGGTTGCGGCAGGTATTTGCATTTCTCTTTCTATTTTAGCTGAAGGCATTTTGCACCACCTTTTTTCTCATTCTCCCTATCAGTTTGTAATAGAGAACCTAGGCTATACAGTAGGCTTTGTACTCGTAATCGTAGGTCGGCTACAGTTATTTACCGAAAATACGCTGTCAGTTATTTTACCATTGCTAAGTAAGCCATCTCTTCATATGGGAGTGTGCATTGCGCGACTGTGGAGTATTGTTTTTGCTGCAAACATGGTGGGAACATTTCTAGCGGCGTTTTTCAGTTATAGTCTGCAAGCTGTTCCACCAGAGCTTGTCGAAGGAATGACGGCAATATCTAAACATTACGCCAAGCTAACTCCATCAGACGCTTTTTCTTACGGCATTACGTCTGGCTTTATCATTGCCGCTATAGTGTGGATGAAGCCTTCGGTTAAGCATTCCCAAATATTGATGATCGTTATTTTTACCTACCTTATTGCCATCGGTAACTTTACCCACGTAATTGCTGGTTCTACTGAACTATTTCTATTGGCTCTGCAAGGAAATATCAGTGTTGCCGAAACTACTGCGCTAATAGGCGCAACTTTGATGGGAAATATTGTTGGCGGAACAGGACTTTTCGCATTGCTAGCTTATGGACAAGTAGCAAGGGAAATTGAGAAGTAGAAAGGTAAGGAAATCGACAAATAACACCTAATAAATAAAATGCCCTTAGCGCTAATCGCACTTAGGGCATTTTCAATAAAACGTCAGCGTACTATCAGATTACTTATGACGCTCACGAAGCACATCTAACGCATCGTTAAGCGACATATCGCTTGCTTGAAGTAGAACAGTTAAGTGGTACAGCAAGTCAGCGGCTTCGTTTTTAAGCTCTTCTTTGTCGTGTACAGTAGCTGCTAGTGCAGTTTCTACACCTTCTTCACCTACTTTCTGCGCTATACGCTTGATGCCTTTGTTGTAAAGGCTAGCTGTGTAGCTGCTTTTTGGGTCGGCATCTTTACGAGCAGCCAATACCCGTTCTAAGTCCGCAAGAAACGTAAAAGCTGGCGTGTTGCCGTCAAACCAACAGCTTTCAACGCCTGTGTGACATGTTGGGCCGTTAGGGTTAGCAAGTACCAATAGTGAATCTTGGTCGCAGTCGCAGGCAACGCTCACTAAATCTAGCGTGTTACCTGACGTTTCCCCCTTGGTCCAAAGGCGCTGCTTTGAGCGGCTGAAAAAAGTCACTTTACCCGTTTCAAGGGTTTTCGCTAGGGCGTCTTGGTCCATGTAGCCCTGCATTAATACTTTGCCTGATAGTGCGTCTTGCACTATGGCAGGTAGCAGGTTATCCATTTTGTCCCAAGCTAGTTTATTGCTGTTTTCATTAGTAATGATCACGGGTTTACTCCTTCTGCTTGCGCCGTTAAACCGTGACGCTTACGCATGGCAACGCCATTGCTGGTTAACTCTGCTTTAAGCTCATCAATGTTGATGATGCCCTTGTGAAATACCGATGCTGCAAGTGCACCATCTACATCAGCTTGTTGGAACACATCAGTAAAGTGAGCAATTTCGCCTGCGCCACCCGATGCAATCAAAGGCACTTCACATACATCGCGCACGGCTTTCAGCTGCTTCACATCATAGCCTTTGCGCACGCCGTCTTGGTTCATGCAGTTCAGTACAATTTCACCTGCACCGCGCGACTGCACTTCTTTAATCCAGTCGATAGTTTGCCACTGGCTTTTCTGCGTACGAGCTTCATCACCGGTGAACTTGTATACTTCGTATTGGTCGGTTGCTTCGTTATAAAAACTGTCGATACCAATTACTACGCACTGCTGACCGTACACATCATGAAGCTGATTAATAAGCTCGGGGTTATTAAGGGCAGGGGAGTTAATCGAAATCTTATCCGCCCCCATTTCCAAAATGCGCCCAGCATCTTCAATGCTTTTAATGCCGCCCGCTACGCAAAACGGGATATCTATAACCTGTGCAATACGGCTTACCCAGCTTTTATCTACCACTCGAGCGTCAGAGCTTGCGGTAATATCGTAAAATACCAACTCGTCGGCACCCGCTTTCGCGTATTGCTCGGCAAGAGGCACGATGTCACCAATAATCTCATGGTTTCTAAATTGAACGCCTTTAACGACTTTACCGTCGCGTACGTCCAAACAGGGAATTATGCGCTTTGCCAGCATGCAATAGCCTCCTTCACCGTGAATTTACCTTCAAGTAATGCACGACCTAAAATTACGCCACCAACGTTAGTGGGTTTGAGCGCTTCGATATCAGCGATGCTGCCAATACCGCCAGACGCTTGCCAGCTAACGTGTGGGAAACGGGCTGCCATTTCTTGATACAGCTCAGTGTTCGCGCCCTGTAGCGTGCCGTCGCGGCTAATATCGGTGCATAGCACGTGCTTTGCGCCTACTGTAGCGAAGTCTTCCAGCAGGCCTTCAAGGGCTACGCCAGAATTCTCTTGCCAACCGTGGGTAGCAATAAGCTTTTCGCCGCTGTCGCTAATATTAATATCAAGGGCTAAAACGATGTGCTCTGGACCGTACTTTTCTACCCAAGACTTCACTAGTTCAGGTTGCTTAACGGCCAATGAACCAATAACTACGCGGCTCACGCCAGTTTCTAGTAATTGCGCCACTTCTTCTTCGCTTCGAATACCGCCGCCGGCTTGAAACTTCATGCGCTTGGTATCGACCATAGACTTAATGAGTGAAAGCTGACGTTTACTGGTGTCTTTAGCGCCCGTAAGGTCAACAATGTGCAGCCAGGTAGCACCTTGGTCGGCATAGTCGTGAACCACGTCAACAGGGTCCAGTTCATATTGGGTTTTTTGCTCGTAGTCGCCTTGATAAAGGCGGACTACATGTCCTTCAATAAGATCAATCGCTGGAATAATCATTATAAGTTCACAAAGTTAGTCAGTAATTGTGCTCCGGCCTCGCCAGAACGCTCTGGGTGAAATTGCACCCCGTAAAAATTGTCTTTGTTAATGGCGGCTGAAAATACATTGCCATAAGTACAGCTTGCAAGCGTATGCTCGTATTCAGGAACGGCGAAACTGTGTACAAAGTAGAAGTAGGTATCTTGTGGGATGCCTTTAAATAAACTTTCTTCTTTGTGAGCGACTGTATTCCAACCCATATGAGGCAAGCGCACGCCTTTCGACTCCATGCGCGCCACGTGCCCAGGCATAAGGTTCAAACAGCCGATGTTGCCTGTACTTTGAAAACCACCTTCGGCACTGGATTCAACCATAAGCTGCATGCCCAGGCATACACCTAGTACAGGTTGGGTTAGCGTCTGAAGGGTTTCCACCAAGGCTTTTTGTTTAATGCTTGCCATAGCCGCTGACGCGGTACCAACACCCGGTAAAAACACTTTGTCAGCACTTTTAATCACGTTTACATCGTCAGATACGTCTACTTCAACGCCCAAGCGTTCAAGGGCAAAGCGAACCGATGAAATGTTCGCGCAGCCGGTATTCACTATGACTATTTTTTGTCGCTGGCTGGTGTTTACCACTGACATTACAGTGCTCCTTTACTGCTTGGTAATGCATCACCTTGGCGTGTAATGGCCTGGCGTAGTGCACGACCAAATACCTTGAACAGGCTTTCTACCTGGTGGTGAGCGTTACCTTCGCTGGTGGAAAGGTGCAGCGATAGTCCCATGCTTTGTGCAAGCGAGTAGAAGAAGTGCGGCACCATTTCGGTGGCCATTTCACCTACCTGGTCGCGGCTAAATTCAGCGTCAAACTTAAGGTGTGGGCGGTTTGAAATGTCCATGATACATTCAGCACGACACTCATCCATTGGTAATGCAAAGCCAAAACGGCCAATACCGCGTTTATCACCTAGGGCCTTTTTAAGGGCTTCGCCTAAAGCAAGGGCGGTATCTTCCACGCTGTGGTGATCGTCAATGTGCAAATCGCCATTGGTAGTCAGGTTTAATTCAAAACCACCGTGTGTAGCAATTTGATCAAGCATATGGTCAAAAAAGCCCATGCCGGTTTGAATAGTCGACTTGGCCTGCGAATCAAGATCTACACGCACGCGAATGTCGGTTTCAGAAGTGGTGCGTACTACTTCTGCAATACGTGAAGACGCCAGCAAGGTTTTCTGAATATCGTTCCAGTTTAAGCTTTCACGATTGTACTGAAAGCTGCGAATACCCATGTTTTCAGCAAGCTGTACGTCGGTAATTCTGTCACCAATTACAAAAGAGCGGGTGAAGTCCACTTTGCCCTGCTGCAAATATTCTTGCACTAAGCCAAGCTTTGGTTTGCGGCATGTGCAGTTATCAGCATCGAAATGCGGGCAAATAAGCACGTCGTCAAACACTACGCCCTGGCTTTCAAAAATCGCCATCATGGCATTGTGTGGCTTGTCGAAGTCTTCCTGCGGGAAACTGTCTGTACCCAAGCCGTCTTGGTTACTTACCATCACGAGTTTAAACCCAGCTGCCTTTAGTTTAAGTAGCACAGGAATAACGTTTGGTTCGAAAACAAGCTTCTCTAAACTATCTAATTGCTTATCTACTGGCGGCTCTTCTGCGAGTGTACCGTCACGGTCAATAAATAAAATGGCTTGCTGACTCATGCCGCATCCTCACTATTTTTAAATTCGTTAATCAATTGCATTAAACGCTGATTTTGTTCTTCAGTACCGATGCTCACGCGTAAACAGTTTTGTAAGTTAAGCTGTTTTGATTGGTCGCGAATAAGCATGCCTTGGCTTACCAAGTACTGCATTAACGCAGACGCTTTTGCGTAGCGGAACAAGATAAAGTTTGCTCGTCTGTCACCAACTAGCTCAAAACCTTCAACCGCTTCTAATGCTTCAGCTAAAGCTTCTTTTTCGCGGTTAAGTGTCGCAACTTGTAGCTCAAGTAACGTTAATGATTCTGCTGACAGCGCCTGTGCAGCAATTTGTGCAACTGGCTCTGGAATGGGATAGGGCGCTATCACTTTAAGTAGAGCTTGAATAACGGGTGCCTGAGCAAGGGTAAAACCACAGCGAAGTCCGGCAAGCGCAAACGCTTTAGATAGCGTGCGAAGCACGACGAGGTTCGGGTAATTGTTAATTTCATTTGCCCAGGTATTGTCTGCATCAAACTCAATGTAAGCCTCATCTACCACCACTAATGCCTTATCAGCAAAGTGATTAAGTACTGTCTTAATATCTTCGCGAGCGACCGGCGTACCGGTCGGATTATTGGGCGCACAGATAAAAATTACGTTAACGTCATCTTCAGCACACACGGCATTCACGTTGAGGCTAAAGTCATCGTTAAGCGGCACTTTCTTAATGCCCACATCACAGGTTTCTGCACTGATAGCATACATACCGTAGGTAGGCGGGCAGATAAGAATCTTGTCTTTACCCGGCGTACAGAAGGTACGAATAAGCAGTTCAATACCTTCATCGGCGCCACGAGTAACGATTAGCTGCGACTTATCAAGACCTGCATAATCGGCGTAACCACTGACTACCGCATCAGGTTGACAAGACGGATACCGGTTAAAATTACTGCTATCTACGCTGTATTCGTTAGCATAAGGTGATTCGTTGGCATTAAGCCAATCTTGACCACCGGAAAACAAACGACGTGCCGACTCGTAAGGCTTCAACGGCACTAAGTTTTCGTTGATTAGGTTATCGATAAGTGCCGACATTAGGCGTCTCCTTGCTTCAGTGCCTGCATACGAAGCGCAACGGCCTGTTCGTGTGCATCTAAGCCCTCGGCAGCGGCCAGTGCCATAATAGCAGGGCCTAAATTGCGCATGCCGTCTTCACTTAATTCTTGAATTGTGTAGCGACGCATAAAGTCTAAAAGGCCAAGGCTAGAGTAATTCTTAGCATAGCCGTATGTGGGCAGCACGTGGTTAGTACCTGACGCGTAGTCACCGGCAGATTCTGGCGACCAAGGTCCTAAGAAAATCGAGCCGGCGTATTTAATTTTTGGCAAATAATCACGGGCATTCTCTATTTGTACAATTAAGTGCTCAGCCGCGTAGGCGTTACTTGCTTCAATGGCTTGCTCGATTGAATCAGCCAAAATATAACGCGCATTTTCCATAGCCGGGCGAGCAATTTCAGCGCGAGACAGGGTTGCTAATTGACGTTCAACCGCGGCTTTTGCTTCTTCAATAAGCGTGGCGCTGTTAGACACCAAAATAGCCTGCGAGTCTGGACCGTGCTCGGCTTGGGAAAGTAGGTCGGCCGCTACAAACTCAGGGTTTGCGAACTCATCAGCAAGTACCAAGACTTCTGATGGGCCAGCCGGCATATCAATAGCTGCACCATCAGCACGTTGGCTTACTTGCTGTTTAGCTTCAGTCACAAAGCTGTTACCCGGGCCAAAAATTTTATCGACCTGTGGAATCGTTTCAGTACCTAGCGCCATGGCTGCAACCGCTTGTGCTCCGCCACATAAAAAAACCTTATCAATACCGCACTTTCTAGCTGCATAGGCAATTTCAGGCGCGATAAGCTGCTCTTTGTTTGGCGGTGTGCACAGTAGTTTGTTCTCACAACCTGCCACTAACGCTGGTACACCAAGCATTAGCACAGTAGAGGGAAGCGGTGCGCTTCCGCCTGGAATATAAAGACCTACTGCGTCAAGGGCAGTGAAGCGAAGCTCGCATTTAACGCCAGGCGTTGTGGTTAGCGCAATATCACTTGGCATTTGCGCTTCGTGAAACATTTTTATGTTGTTAAACGCAGTATCGATCGCACTCGCTACCTCGGGCGTTACCTTAGCAGCAAGGGTATCGATATTTTCTCGCGAAAGCACAAGGTCAGTGAGATCTGGGCAGTCAAATTTACGTGTGTAATCAAGTACTGCCGCATCACCATCTGCTTCAACGCGGGCGATTATCTCGCCCACGGTTTGCTTTAACTGTTGGCTATTGGCCATAGCCGGGCGGGCTAGCGCCTGTTTTTTCTCATTTGCCGAGAGAGATGACCAAGTAATCATAATTGTCTGCCTTTTAGCCCATCATTTTTTCGATTGGCATTACAAGAATAGAACTACAACCAAGGGCTTTAAGCTTTTCCATGGTTTCCCAAAATAAGGTTTCTGTAGAAACAACGTGGATAGCTACTTGCTCTTCATTTCCAGCTAATGGAAGCACCGTTGGGTTTTCAGCACCTGGAAGTAGGCTTTTAACTTGCTCTAAATAGGCTTTTGGCGCGTGTAACATGATGTACTTGCTTTCTTTCGCTAGTAATACCCCATCAACACGAGGCATAAGACGATTAACCAGTGTTACTTTCTCGTCGCTAAGTTCGCTGTCAGTACGCTTGATAAGTACCGCTTTACTGCGGAAGATGACATCTTTTTCTACAAGACCGTTTGCCTCAAGAGTTGCACCAGTTGAAACCAAGTCACAAATAGCGTCAGCCACACCAGCACGTGGTGCTACTTCCACTGAACCTTGAAGCATTACAGCTTTTGCGTTAATGCCTTGGTCTTTGAAGTAGCGCTCAAGAAGGTAAGGATAAGTGGTTGCTACTTTTTTGCCTTCTAAAGACTTAATACCGTCGTAATCCATCTCGTTAGGTACGGCAATTGACAGCCTGCAGCCGCCGTAGTCTAGACGACGCAATACTTCATACTCAAAAGGCTTGCCTGCCGCTTTGCGTTCAAGCATTTTTTCTTCAAGCTCATTTTCGCCAATGAAACCAAGGTCGCAAACGCCGTCCATAACAAGACCTGGAATATCGTCGTCACGTACGCGAAGCAAATCAATTGGCTCGTTTGTTGAGTGCGCAATCAGCAGGCGATCACGAATGTTCAATTTAATGCCGATAGCTTTAAGAAGTGAGATGCTGTCATCACTTAAGCGACCTGATTTTTGTACGGCAATTCGAAGTCTGTTGCTGTTACTCATTGAAACGTTCCTTACACGTTGTGTTTTAACTTTTTGATTGCGCCTAAAACGAAAAACCCCCGGAAGTTTCCTTCCGAGGGTCGAGAATTTTTCTATCTGCGCCGTTGGAAGGAAATATAGACCTTCCAGCACGAACCTGAAAGGTTATGCTTTGTGATGGTGATGATGTTTCGCTGCGCAGTTAATCATTTTGATGAATTTAATTCCTAATTTCGAACGGCTGAAACATTAGCGGTTTGAACATGGATTTGCAAGGCAAAAGTGAACTCTTTTCCTACATTAACTCTAAATTAATATACATATAATAAAACTATTCGTTATGAGTTATTTGTGAACCATAATTTTCAGAGCCACTTTGCCGATAAATTATATAAACATACATCTATTTAAGGAGGGCTTATGAGTAACGATTTACTGTTTCCCATTTTGCCTCGCAATACGAAAGTGCCCGTGGAGCCCGACGAGCGGGTTCAGAAAGTGCAAAAAACGAAAAAGTCAGAGTATCTCAGTGAAGAAGACCGCGATAACTTTAAAGACGTTAAGCGTACTGAAGTGGTTGATGCGTCAGCAGAGAACTCGAAAGACAAAGAGCGAGAAAATAACAGCGGCGGCCTTAAGCATATTGATATTGATGTTTAAGAGAACGCGTTAGCATCAGGCTTTATCTGCAGTTAGCGCTTCAAATAGCGCCTCTATTTGCCCGGTGACCTTGTGCTTTGGTAGATAGAATGGCAGCGGCACACGCCTAGAATGAGACTCTTTTACCTTCACCGTGGCACTTATATAGCTTTCTAACACTGGCAACCCTTGTTGCTTAAGCGATTGTACTAGTTCTGTAGGCAGCTTTGCCTGACTATTAAATTGATTAACTACAATGCCCAAAAGCTTAAGTTCTGGGTTGTGGTCCTCTTTAAGTTCTATTGCATTTTCGAGTAAGTGCTCGATAGCTTGTGCGGAGAAGTCATCGCAATCAAAGGGCACGCAAAAACCATCCGCAGCAATAAGTGCTGCTTTGGAATAGAAGTTGAAATTTGGTGGCGTATCAATAAAGATATGGTCGAATGCCCCCTTTAACTCCTTCAGCGCATCTTTAAGCTTAAAAATTTTATATCGAGATTCAAGTTCTCGCTCTACATCAGCTAAGGCTGGTGAGGACGGCATGACAAACAGATTTTCAAACGGCGTAGGGTGAACGAACGCATTAGATTTCTTTGCGGTTCTAAATATTCCCACCACTTGTTTGAACATATCGGCCACAGTAAGACTATGTTCGGCGGCGTCAAACCCTGCATAGTGGGTGCTATTTCCCTGAGCGTCTAAGTCTACTAATAAAGTTTTATGGCCCAGTTTAGCGCTTTGCGCTGCTAAATTAGTACTTATAGTTGATTTGCCCACGCCGCCTTTTTGATTAAACACCACGGTAATCATAAGAACTTCCTTTTTAAAAACACGCTTGAAATTAGTAGCAAACCTATAGCTGATTAAAATATGCCCAGAAATGGGTGTTGGTGTAAAGACAGTTTCGTTTTAATCGATAAACTTAGATGTGATATGCATCGATTAAAATAAAACGAAATCACACTTTACATTAAAATGATAATGATTATCATTAGCGTGTTGTTCTATTTTAATCGATTAAGTATGCGTTTTTCACCCACTTTACTGACAATGTCGTTGTGTTCTATTTTTTCTTCTAATCTGTTTGCCCAATCCATGGAGCAAACTACGGAACAAAACCAAGTAGAGAGCATCACTGTCACAGCCTCTGGCTTTGAGCAACTTTTGTCTCAAGCTCCCGCGTCAGTGAGTGTCATCGATAGAAAACAACTGGCGCAGCGAGCTTACAAAGATATCACAGACGCACTTCGAGACGTGCCGGGGGTTACTGTAACGGGTGGTGGATACCGACAAGATATCAGCGTTCGAGGCCTACCTGCACAATATACATCGATACTTGTTGATGGAAAAAAACAAACAGGTAGAGAATCCCAGCCAAATGGTAGCGGCGGGTATGAACAAGATTGGTTGCCGCCATTGGACAGTATAGAGCGTATTGAAATTGTTCGCGGCCCAATGTCCACCTTGTATGGTTCAGACGCAATGGGTGGGGTAATCAATATCATTACGCGAAAAAACTTCAGAAAATGGAGTGGTAACTTTCGCGCAGAAACAAAAATTCAAGAAAATTCAGACAGTGGCTCAGATAGTCAAGTTCAGCTGGCATTTTCTGGGCCGTTAATCGAGAATTTGTTGAGCATTACAGCCAGCGGCCTTTATCAAAAGCGAGAAGAGGACGATATTGAACGAGGCTACGCAGAAAAAGATCTGAGCAACATTCGTACAGCGTTTCACTTAACACCAAATACCACAGATACACTCACGTTCGAGTACATCTTCCAAGATCAGACACGCACATCTACGCCTGGTAAGTCGTTGCCAGAAAGAAATTCTTTAGCAGAGACTGAAAGCGAGAGACATTCATATGCGCTGACTCACGAAGGGAAGTATGATGATGTGACGGCTCGAAGTTACATTCAGCAAGAGTCGGTTGAAAATGTAGGGCGAGATATCACTATTGATAATCTGGTCTTCAATTCTCAATGGTCTTGGGCTGCCAGCGATAGCCACATGCTTACGGTTGGCACAGAGTTTCTTGAAGAATCACTAGATGATTTCGATACAAACGGTGGCGAGGCGACCAATATTGAAAACAGTCAATGGTCTTTATATGGCGAAGATGAATGGCGTGTTAACGATAGTTTGGCCTTCACGCTAGGTATTCGTCTTGATGACAATGAACAGTTTAGTTCCCAAGTTAGCCCTCGTGCATATGCGGTGTACAACCTCAATGATAATTGGGTAGTGAAAGGTGGTGTCTCTACCGGCTATCGAACCCCGGAATTAAGAGAAATGGCTGATGGATGGATTCAAGAAAGCCGAGGGGGAGATGTTTACGGCAATCCGGACTTGTCACCTGAAACTACGTTAAACAAAGAGCTCGCGCTTTACTATTCGGGTGATGCGGGCTTGGAGTACAGTATTACCGTCTTCCATAATGATTTCGATGATAAAATTGCCATCGCATCGTGTGAACTATCAGTCTGTTTAGATGAAACTGACCGCTATAATATCAATATTGACGAAGCTGAATCGTACGGTGCAGAGTTCGCGGCAAAATATAACGTTGGAAACTGGTCATTTAACGGTGCATACAGCTACACGCGTTCAGAACAAAAAACAGGTTCAAATGAAGGCCTACCTTTGGTGCAACAGCCTAAACATTTGTTCACGTTAAACACCACATATCGTCTATCTCAAGAAAGCGAAATTTGGTCTAGATGGACAGTAAGAGGGGAAGAAACGGCGCTAACGTCAGTATCTTCACGTTCTATTTTATCCCCAGGGGTCGGTTTGTTTGACATAGGTTACAACACCAAGCTTACGCGCAATATTAAATTGCAAACGGGGCTCTACAATGCATTTGATAAAACAATGCGATACGAAGAGTTTGGGTATGTTGAAGACGGAAGAAGATTGTGGCTAGGGTTAAATTGGACGTTCTGAAAATAGCGGTTATTACATGGGCTGTTTGTGTGTGCGCTAGTTGCACTGCTAACTCTTCGCTCACCGCTCAGGATTACGCCCGAAAGGGCCTAGAGAGCGCTACGCATTTTCCTGGTTTGGCAAGCCTCTGTGATATTAGTGCTCCACCTAGAGATATGTTTAAACTCGATGAAAAGCGACGAGAAAGACCTAAGCGTGTCGAGAGTGCAGGCAAGCCCGGTCGCAAAGGCAAGGCGCGGCGCCAAATACCACCCCAGCAGGTCTTTGATAACCTCTATTACGTGGGGGCAGGAAACGTTGCAAGTTGGGCAATCGACACGGGTGAAAGCATTGTTCTGGTGGATGCGTTGAATAATGACGACCAAGCTCAACAGTACATAATTGATGGCCTCTTTGCGCTCGGATTGGGCAACAAGCCCGTATCTCATCTTATTATTTCTCATGGTCATGGCGATCACTATGGTGGGTTTGAACTCATCAAGTCAACATATAATCCTCGAATAGTCATGAGTAGTGTAGAGTGGGATTACCTCGAAAACGATAAATTTGCCAGTTATCGTTGGGGTAAAAAGCCAAGCCGAGATGTGGCGGTAGACGATGGTGAAAAATTGAATGTTAACGGTACTGAACTATCGCTTTATGTTACGCCGGGCCACACACCAGGTACTTTAACTGTCATTTTTTCCGTAGTTGACGGAAACGAAAAATATCGGGCTGTGCTGTGGGGCGGTACTGGGCTCAACTACGGTCCTAATGTCTCGCGCATTCAGTCTTATACCGACTCTGCCATTACGATGAAACGATTAGTAAAAGAACAAGATGTTGATGTTTTTTTATCGAACCATCCTGGGCGTGCTGGAACAAGAGAAAAGCTTGAAGTCTTGAGTAACCGGCAGAGTAATGAAAAACATGCCTTTGTTCAAGGTCAAGATGTCGTTGTTGAAGCATTTGAACTGCTTGAAAACTGCACGCGCGCACAGTGGATGAGAATTGAGGAAAATCGAAGCTCCCGAGCCAAATAGTCCTCGAGAATTAAGGCAAGAGGAAAAGAGTGAATGCCCAGTCTTCTTGCCTAATCGCTAGCGGTTGCTACCTGTATGCAATGAGGTGCGTGTTAAATCTTCTCGCACCGAGTAAGCCCACGGCGATAAGAAAGAGTGCAAACGCAGAGGGGGCATTGACTTCAGTTGGAGATGAAGTGGTAGCAAAGGAACTTGCAAGTATGATTTCTCCGTTAACAATGGGATTATTAGTTAGACTGAGCACTGGCCCGTTAAGCGGAGTACCCGTAGGGAAGAGTGCATCGTAGAGAGCGTTTAGCGAGAAATCCTCGAACGATACTCTAACCGCGTTTCGAGATTCAGTGCATGTAGAGTCAGAGCAAGTTCTCTCGACTTCATTAACAAATATACCCAAGCCGAAGTCAGCAATATTCAACCCCGCAAATAGAGACTGATTTTCAAGTGCTGTTGCCTTCACGCTATTTCCCCAAAGGCTTACCTCCACTTCCGCAATGTCTGAAGTACCTGCTGTAGATAGGTTTACGCTCGAACCAGATGTGGCGTCTCCGTTAATTCGCGATACGGTCGAAAGTACATCAGCACTTAGCGTTAAAAAGCCACTTATTCCAAGTAAGTCTGAAAATAAGTCAAGATTAAGGTCGTTTATGGTTCCGCGTCCTGACGTAAAAAAGCTTGCTGGAACGAAACTCGTTAAAGACGATTGAGATTCGCCTTCAATAATGGCGGTGGATAGCGCGCCATCAAACTCTGTTACGTCGATGGGGCTGCCCAACGTACCCGAAGTATCTGCGCTTGCGCCAATGATAGTGTCAATCTGTGAATAATTTTCAGGGGCACTTCCGCTGGTATGGGCTAAGTTGATAGTTGAGTTAGCGACAGCAGAGACCATACCTCCTATATTACTTGTAATGGAAAGATCGACATGGACTGCATTCCCATAACTGCTGCCTATTATTGCAGCGTTGGACGAAAAGCTGATTGCTGTTGAAGCGAACATTGCGCCCGTTAAGATTGTTCCTGCTACTGCTCTTATCGCTTTTTTATTTTGTGGTTGCATGATGAAACCCTCGTTTATGGCTTAGCATATTGCTAAGCGAGACTTTTACACACAAAGCGTAGTCAGTAGCGTTTGAGTTAGTTATGGGGAGTTACCCCTAACTTTAAACTTTTGTGAAGCAAAATAGTGGCAGGTAAAGAAAGCTGTTATGAGATACCTTTTTGAAAATATAACGATCTGTGTTTGTCTGTGTAGAGTGACGATGGGTCCATAATGTAAACAAGGACCCAGAGCAGAGAAAGTAGAAAGGCTTCTTGCGACCAAGAAGCCTTTTAAAAAGAAATATTCTCATCCCTTAATTGATAAGGCAGTAGCTATGAAAGATTAATTGAGCTCTTTATCTACCCAAAATTTTGTGCCTTTCACAGTGGCCTGTAACGTAAGACCGCTTTCAGTCATGGTGTAAACCGTTACATTACCAAGATAACCTTCACCTTCTGCAGATGCTCCTTTATTACCTGCTTTTGCGGCTACATCTGCATTTCCGCCGACAGTCCAACCGTTTTCAATGAAATAGCTCATCGCTTTTTGAGTGTGGAAGACCATAACCACACGGTAATCTTTAGCTCCTAACCCTAAGCCAACACCACCCTCAGCCATATTCATATAGGTTTTTGCACCGGTCATGTTATTATTAACCACACCGTAGCCTGTACCTGCGGCCACAAAAAATACATTAATGTTGGCGTTGGTGAATACAGCGTAGCCTGCGGCATCCCTTATTTGAGAACGAGTGTCTGGCTTTTCAGTATAGAGGCGAGCCAGTGCATTATCTTGCATGTCTAAAATCGCTTGTTGCTTTTCAGCGACAGTGCCATCGCCCATAGAAGCACAAGCAGTCAAAGCCAAAACAGCACCTATAAATATAGACTTAATCGCTAACTTACTAATTTTCATGCAATTCTCCTTAGCATGTAGGTATCTTATTACTAGCGATAAAAGACAGTTTCTATCGCTAGTAATTCAATAAAATACCATTTTTATTTACGTCAAATGACTTGTACGCAAAAACTGTGCTAAGTGTTGCGTTTAAAATTAAATAAAACGAAATGTGCTATTAGCTGTTCCCTAATAGAAGTTTACCATTCAATTTCAAGCTCTAGCGCGCCAGGATGATCGGTTTGACCGACCATTTCCTCATACGGCGTACTCTGTCGAAGCCACACATGATCAAATGCCTGTGAATCGAAATGTTCTCTAATCTCATTCAAGCAGTGAAATGTTTTAGGTTGTGATTTTTTGTCTCTAACCAGAGTGCGAGATGCACCCATGCCGGTGGACGCTAGGTAGTTACCACCCTCTAATGACTCGATGTATAAATTCATAAAGTAGCCCTCGTTAGGTCGCAGCTAACTTTGGCTGCGTCTTATAGTTAATTAGTCGAAAACGCCCACAATGATCATTAATTTTGTGTCATGAAGGTTTCCGTTTGAATCAATCGGTACTTAAAAACACAAGAGCAGCAGAAGAGTCGCTTGAAGCAAAATATAAGAAGATAGTTTTTCACCACCATTTGTTAGTGCACACCATGATCCCAGCTCGATGCAGATTATCGTGCACCTGCTTCTTATCCTCAGAGTTTAAAAATGCGCCCAACTCAAATTGCTGCATAGGCGTCTGTAAAATCAATCGTGAAATTCGTTTAAAACTTACATCTTTTTGATAAAACAAGGATGTGTCTGGCCGTGGGAAGCATAAGCTAGTGCCGTTCGAGCATGATATGTAAATGCGGTCAGCAGAAATTAAAATGGTTTCCCATCGGTAGGTGGATTTAGATACCAAGTACATAACTAGCGCGAGCAACCCCACTTCTAACCCCGCAAAAGGCAAGATTACCCAGGCTCCCACTATTGACCACGCAATAGCGATTAGGCCAATAAACAAGGTAAACGCCATAATTAGATATTTGGTCTGCCGCCATGTTGCTGAGCGGTTTGGCGAAAGATGCAGTTGCACCTGCTGCTCAAATGTAGATACTTCAACCATATTTTACAAAGTGCTGTATATGATAATTGTGTAAGTAAAAGCTTATACGTTTCGAGCTAACAATAGTTTGAAAAATATACTGATGCGAATGGTTAACGTTTCAATAGAATCTATTTTCTGACAATTAACGTGTTTTTACAGAAAGGACTTGCGTGATTTCTTTTTTAAAGCGCCAAACTGGCAAATCAATTGTTGTTCTACTTCTCCTTATTTGGTGTAGCCTCTTGTTAGCGCAGCCCGCAACTATTGAGCTTGTTAAGGAGTTTGGACTTTTCACCGGATTAGGTGTGATAGGCGCTATATTTGCAAACGCTACAGGTGCCGGTGGTGGTGTGGTATTTGTCCCGTTTTTTAATTACCTGTCATTTTCTGCGCAAAGCGTTGTTGCAACAAGTTTCGCCATCCAGTGCTGCGGCATGACCGCAGGGGCACTAACCTGGGCCGCGTACTACAAACACCAGCACAAGCAGGATAACTACTGGAAAGCATTGCCGAACGCGTTAGTGCTTACCATACCCTCATCAATTTGCGGTATAGGGTTTGCCCAGTATTCCTCGCAAAGTAAGTCGTTGTTAGAGCATTTGTGGGGTGGTACTAATAACCTCCATATTGCTTTTGGAAGTTTTTCCGTTTTTTTAGCGATTGCAATTTTTGCTTCTATCCCGTTAATGAAGCGCACTCACTTTAAAAAGGACCTGCAAACAAAGGACCTAGTGATTCTGCCCTTTATCGGCTTTCTAGGCGGCATTATTACGGCCTGGCTTTCGGTGGGAGTGGGGGAGTTAGTGGCGGTTTATCTGATTATTCGTGGGTTTAATGTCACCATGTCTATCGCTGTAGCGGTTATTTTATCCGCGTTTACTGTCTGGTCAGCGCTGCCGTATCACGCCTTTATAAATCCGTCTGTGGTATGGCAAGTTGTTTTGTTTGCGGGGGCAGGTGCAGTTGTCGGTGGAATGATCGCAAAATATGTAGTTTTGGCCTTTTCTGTTCAACGTTTAAAACTTTTTTTCGGCCTTTGGGTACTTATTTTAGGTGTTACAAGTTTACCTATTTTTTAAAGTCATGAGCTTGCAACAGCAAATAGCCCAGCTCACTACAAATTAAAGCCTAAAGGTAACGCACACGATTTAGATTCATCTAAACGCTTATCTCGATAAGGAAAGGTAATATGGATATCAATCTTGCTTCCCAAAAGCGATACAAGGTGCTTCAGCCTAAATGGTCATCTCACGCGGTTATTTATCAGGTCAATACCCGTCAGTTCTCAGAGGAAGGCAATTTTGAAGGAGTGAGAAAGGGGTTATCCCACATTAAATCACTTGGCGCTGATATTGTTTGGCTTATGCCTGTACATCCTATTGGCGAAAAAAATAGAAAGGGAGAGCTTGGAAGTCCTTACGCAGTAAAAGATTATCTGGCCATTAACCCAGAATTTGGTAGCGAAGAAGACTTCAAAGCACTGGTGGAAGAAGCGCACAGACTTTCGCTTAAAGTCATCATAGACTGGGTGCCAAATCACAGTGCGTGGGATAACCCTTTGGTTGAGCAGCACCCCGAGTGGTACGCCAAAGACTACAAAGGAGATTTTCGCCCGTCTCCCTGGTGGGACTGGAGCGATATTATTGAGTTCGATTACGAACAAATAGGTCTTCGCAAATACATGATTAACGCGCTCTGCTATTGGATTGAAAAATTCGATATTGATGGGTTTCGCTGTGATGTAGCGGGGTATGTCCCCAACGATTTTTGGCAGCAAGCAGTGCAAACGCTAAGCGCAATCAGGCCAGTTTTCATGTTGGCTGAATGGGAGAATCGAGATCTTCACGAAAATGCATTCAATATGACATACGCATGGAGCTGGAACGAGACGCTACATGAACTCGCTCATGGAAAGTGTTCACTGGATAGGTTGCGCAAGTATTATTCGTGGAACGAACGCAGCTGGCCTCACTCGGCTTACAGAATGACCTTTGTGAGTAATCATGACAAAAATGCTTGGGACGGCACTCAGAGTGAACAATTTGGTGATGCGCTTGAAGCCTGCATTGCTTTATCGGTAATAGGTGAAGGCATGCCGCTCATTCACAACGGGCAAGAAGCTGGGGAAACCAAGCGTTTAGCGTTTTTTGAGCGCGACCCTATACACTGGCAAGAACATGAAATAGGCAACTTGTATCGCAAGCTAATTGCTCTTAAAAAATCCAAAGCCGTGCTCGGAAATGGAGAATACGGGGCAAGAATGATTCAGGTGCCAAACTCTCAGATGGAAAAGGTTTTTAGTTTTGTACGTTGTAGTGAAAACGAAAAAGTATTAGTCGTGATTAACTTCTCAAACGAGCAGCTTGATGTAACGTTTGAAGAACCATTGTTTAAAGGTGCATATACGCATTGGGAGCGAGACGAAGCTAAGACCTTTGGCGCTGACTCAGTGTGTAGACTCGCGCCTTGGCAGTTCGAGATATGGATTGCTTAACCGTGTGATCGTTTAGTGTCATCTCTAACTACAAAAGGTAAAAAGCGCAATATTTTTTTACTAAGTGAAAATTAAGGATGAACTATGACTGCGAATGATTCAGCTAAAAAAAACGAAGACCGCTCGTTAAATAATCATGCTGCGCTTAAGACTTCCATTGCCAATGGTGATGTAGAAGAGGTAAAAGCGCGACTTGAAGGACACACTTTGGATAAGCTAGAAAAAGGTTATCTTATCGATCTCGCACGCTTGAGTGGTAACAGTGAAATCGTGGAAGTGATAAACTTCACACCCGAAAGTTAGATGCCAAAGTAATCCGCATAATGTAAGTGTGTTCCCCCTAAAAAAGTGAGGGGACACACCTTAACTTGTATTTCAGTGATTAGTATTATTTGAATCTATTCGGCAAGTCAGAATTTTGCTTCAGCCCTTCAACTTTATCTTCAACGGGCTTTTCGAGTTTAGACACGGCGTAGGCAACGCCAAAGCCCAAAAAACTTCCCACCAAAACATCGGACAAGTGGTGTGCATCGCGCTTAGTCCTCGACTTTCCAATAACTGCTGTAGCAGCTAAACCTGCCGCTGACGCTAATAGTAAAGGTCCAGAACTACGAGGTATTGAGCCAGCAACTGCAGCTACTGCTGAAGCGTGCCCTGAAGGCATAGAATTAAACTTATCTTTTAAAGCAGGGCCTTTTATCTCAGGGCCGATCTCTGCTCTTGGGCGCTTTCGTCCAATCAAACGTTTAAGCCCAGCGTTAAGTAATCCCGCTACTGAAGCTGATAACGTCGACTTTAAAAGAAAACGCTGCACCTTTGGTGCATGCGTCATCTTAGATAGCGCGTAAGCAGAACCCGTAATGGCGACGACAGATGGAGGCGTTGTTGCGTTGCTCAAAGTGCTAGATGTTACAAAACTCTCGTTATTTTGCGTTGTATTAGCACTTGGCTTGTTCATTTTTCGCAATGCTTGATACGCAAGTAAGCCTTTGACTCCTGTGGAAGCTAACATAAAAATCCCTCTTCGATAAAGTGATGAACTGTTAAGGAAAGTCCTTGCCGTGTACAACATCGAAGGCATGTGTACATAGCATTCGTAATCGTAGAAAAAGAGCCGCATTTGCGGCCCTTATATTACTTAGTCATTACTCTTCCGAGTTATCGTCTAAATTTCCTTCAGATGTACGTTGATAACGCTTAAATTCCGTGCGTGTAATCAATTCATCATCATTTAAATCCATCTTATCAAAGTTGCGTGTGACGCCACTTCTTGATGCTTCAGCTTTAGTAAGCTCACCATCGTTGTTCGCATCCATCATCTCGAATTTACTGCGTGCAATTACCGCTTCATCTGCGATAACAGTCTTATCGTGAACGACAGTATCTTTCGCCACTCGTTCGACAGTTGTCTCTTTTAGATTCTCATTGGCTAAGAGCTCCGTTTCAGCTCTTAGCTCGTGAGTTAGCCTTTTATCTTTCGTTGCGGCAACTACTTCATCTACATCGGTATCAACTTTAACTTTCGTTTCTATCGTACCGTTTACGCCCATGCTTTCTTTCATCGACTTTATGGTAGATAAAACTTCATCATCAAAATGTTGAGGGTGCTTCATAACATGAGTATTAAACTCTTTAGCTGAAAGCTGCATGTCTGAATTAGTATCAATTTTAGAGAAGTGCTCATAAATTTCATCGTCGTCTGCCTCTTCTCGTGAGATGTAGCCGTTATCATCGTTGTCTAAATCAACAAAGGTTGTATCGATTTTCTCCATGTCGTCGCCAGCGAATGCGCCTGCAGATAGAGCGGCACTAATTAGTGTAGCAATAGTTAACTTTTTCATATCTTACTCCTTGGTTTTTCGGCCTCCATACTGCTTAAAAACGGAGGAGAGAATTCACAAAGGATCATTCACAGCATATGCCATCCCATTAAATTTTAATTAAATCAAAGTTTTATTTTTTTTTGGAGTTGGCGGGCATTACACTGAATTGTGAGAAATATAGAATGTTATGCAAAAGTTACCCAATATTTTTAACGAAAGTCGCACAAGCTCAGCGTGTCGTTGTAAGTAAAAATTGGTTGCTTCACCTCTGATTAAAAACGCAGTGCCTTAAGTCGCAATTATATAGGCGCTGTGCACCACTGAATTGATTAAAAAAATAGCAATATTTTTGTTCAAAGCACTATTTTTTTTAAAATATCGGAGTAGAATCCGCGCACCTTAATTTCGATGTGACTTTCATGGACATTGGCTTCCATCACCTTGAAGAAAAGCGTCTATTAACGCTTTCTTTTTATATTGCCGGCGCGTTTGTCGTTATTGCGCTTGGTTTTGCCATTTTAACCAGCTCTGGCGCTATTTTATTTGACGCCGCTTATTCGTTAATTGCTTTTGTTATGTCAATGCTAACGCTCAAAGTAGCTAGCTTAGTTCAACGTCCAGATGATGACCGGTTCCACTTTGGTTACACGGCAATAGAGCCTACGCTAAACATGTTTAAGTCGCTTATTATCATTGCCACGTGTGTGTATGCCGTCGCGAGCTCTGTTCAGAGTTTATTAGCAGGTGGTCACGCTGCTGAGTATGGTATTGGTATGGTTTACGGTGGAGTGGCAACGGTGGGCTGTTTTAGTATCTCTCTTTACATGCGTGTCAAAGGTAAGCATTTACTGTCCGACTTAGTAAAAGTGGATTCCCACACCTGGATGATAGACGGTGTGCTAAGTGCATCCATCTTGTTCGCTTTTATATTGGCCTACGCGTTAGAGTTAACGGAATATAGAACGCTGTCGCCGTACGTAGATCCTGTTTTATTGATTATTCTTGGTTCGGCAATGTTGCCGGTGCCTTTTAAGATTCTGCGTGAAAGCCTTAATGAAGTGATTAACAAAGCGCCGCCTGAAGCTATCTCGGCGGTAATCGAGAAAAAATTCAAAAAAACGTTAGCTGACGTACCGTATGAGCATGTGGAGGTGCGAATTAGTAAGCGGGGTAGAGATGTTTATCTGCTAGTCCATATTATTGTGGATGATGCATTCTCGTTTGCAACGATCAGTGAGTTAGATGAAATTCGACTAAAATGCGAAGCAGAGATGCGCGAGTGGGACCCAGCAATTATCATGGATATTTTATTCATCAAAGATCCTGAGTTAGCAGAGTAATGATATGGGGTGAATATGACATTTCTCGTATTCACCCTTAGCGTGGCTGGCAAAATTCTCCAAATTTTCCGATAATCAAGTCTTTAAACTAATTGAAGATGTGATGGATAAGCGACTTCCGCTATATAAAAAGCTGCTGGTGATGTACCGCATAGAACCGGGGTGTCTTGGGCCGCAAGGTGCTGACTACGTCGAGGAATTCTGTGTATTCGCCAAGAAAAAGCTAAAAGACAACCATGGTCATTGTTTGCGATGGACCATTAAGCCCCGCTATGACAAAACACTGCCTGAGCTTGAGTTTCAGATAAAAAATGCCGTACTTTCCCGTGACAATACGGCCAAGTATATGGACAGTTTCGGCATTGATATCGACGCTTTTGAAGAGGAGTTAGAAGAATCACTCGCCGATTTGGTTGACGCATTTTTTGAGCGCTAACTTTCACATTGAGCAGCTATGGTATAAGTCGCCGTCTAAGACTCTAAACAGCGAAAAGTTTTTCTAAGACCAGAGCCCTAAACCACGCCCCAAAAAAGAAAAGTAAAAAAAGAAAAGTAAAAAAAGCCCCGCCATTTCTGGCGAGGCACGTTTATTCATTTTGTTCACGCGAATCAGCAAACTAGCTTGTTAGACTAGTTTAAAGATTTAAGCTTCTTATAACCTTCAGCTTCTAGCTCATCGTTTACGCACTCTAATACGAATACGTCTTCCGACTCGCCTTTTGTACCTTCTTCTTCAGCGATTTCTTTACAGAACTGGGTTAATTCCACTACTAGTTCTGCAGGTGCCTCTTCCGATGCAGCTGCAATTACAGAAAACGCCATTGCGCTTAAACCTACCAAGCCTAAACCTATAAAGCGTAAACCTTTCATAATTACCTCGTTAAATAGTTGTGTAAATATTTACGAGCGGGATATTGCGCCTAAGTTTTACTATTAAAAAGCTAATTTTTTTGTTCTAGAAGACAAATTCTTTTCATCAAAAATTTAACAATTTTTGACTCTTAAAGCGTCAGGAAGCGAATAGTGAAGATGGGAAATTTTTTGATATCTTGGTAGTTCAGGATTTAAAAGAGTGGGCTAGACCGACGCTAAAGTGTAAACCTTTGATGGGCATTCTAAAGGCTTTTTGGCATAATGCGCGGCCTAAAGTAGAAAAGTAACGACAGCGCTGAAACCATGCCCACAATAAATAACGTATTCTCTTCAGATGGCCTCCTTGCTGGTGCTATCAAGGGGTTTGTACCTCGCGAAGCTCAAACTGAAATGGCAAAGGCGGTTAAGCGCGCTATTGATACCACAGGTAGTTTAATAGTAGAGGCGGGTACAGGAACGGGAAAGACTTTCGCTTACCTCGCTCCTGCATTGTTGAGCGACGGAAAAGCCATTGTTTCCACAGGAACTAAAAACTTACAAGAGCAGTTATTTCACCGCGACTTACCGCTGGTAAAAAAGGCCTTAGGCAGCAAGCGAAAAACTGCACTGTTAAAAGGCCGTTCAAACTATCTTTGTCTACACCGTGTAGCGCAGCACAGCGGCAACTCTACGCTGGTTGAAAAAGAGGTATTGGGCCAGCTTTCAGAAGTGAAACGTTGGTCTAGTACCACCAAAACAGGTGATATGGGTGAGCTAAAAACCCTTCCCGAAGATGCCCGCGTTTTACCGCTGGTTACCTCTACAGTGGATAATTGTTTGGGTCGCGATTGCCCAGATTATGAAGATTGTTACTTGGTTAAAGCACGCAGAAAGGCGCTGGATGCTGATATCATTGTGGTAAACCACCACCTTTTCTTTGCTGATATGGCACTGAAAGACACAGGGTTTGGCGAACTTATCCCAGAAGCTGACGCGATTATATTTGATGAGGCTCATCAAATTCCCGATATTGCGAGCGATTACTTTGGCGAGTCACTTTCGACAAGACAAATTCACGACATTGCGAAAGATATCACGCTGCTGTTCAGAACAGTGTTAAAAGATGCTGGGCAGCTAGATAAAGCAGCTGACAAATGCAGAATGATTGCCTCTGATCTACGCTTATTGTTCCCGGATACGGCCGAACGCGGCAACTGGGCCGAGGCGCTAGACCGTGACGACGTGCGTATGCAGGTGGGCAAATTAGCCGAAGCACTGGGTGTACTGCATGAAGTGTGTAAGTTACACATTGGCCGTGACAAAGATTTAGACAACATGTACGAACGTGTTGTGGCTGCAAGAGAGCAGTTAGATGCGTTAAGCGACAATAAGCAAGAAAATGTAAGTTTGTGGTATGAAACTACTCAGCGCCACCTCATTATGCATTTAACGCCCTTATCGATTGCCGCTAAATTCAGACGTTTCGTATCATCGCCGCCGCGCGGGTGGATTTTTACCTCGGCAACCTTAATGGTAAACGGCGGTTTTGATCACTTTCAGCGCCGCATGGGCTTAGAAGACGCAGAAACGTTAGGATTGGATAGCCCGTTTAATTATCCTGAACAGGCTATGTTGTGCGTGCCTCGCTATTTACCAGAACCAAACAGCTTCGCTATGCGCGAAACTTTGCTAGAAACAGCCAAACGGCTAATTAAAGCGAGTCGCGGCAGATGTTTCTTGCTGTTTACTAGTCACGCTATGCTCAAGGAAATTGCGCAGAAGCTAGAAGGTGAAATAGACAACCCGTTGTTAGTGCAGGGAACAACAACCAAACAGGCTCTTCTTGATGCCTACCTTGCCGATGAAAAAGCGGTATTGATGGGCACAGGCGCGTTTTGGGAAGGGGTAGACGTGCGCGGCAACGACTTGGTTTGCGTGATGATTGATAAGCTGCCTTTTGCGTCACCTGATGACCCGCTGCTTCAAGCGCGTATGGAAGATGTAAAAAAGCGGGGAGCAAACCCGTTTGGTGTTATTCAAATTCCCCAAGCTGTTATTACGTTAAAGCAGGGCGCTGGACGACTCATTCGAGACCCGACTGATAAAGGCGTTCTTGTCATCTGTGATAACCGGTTGGTGACAAAACCATACGCCAAAACCTTCGTCGGTAGTTTGCCAGATATGAAGCGAACAAGAAGTTTGGATGAAGTAGAAACATTTTTAGCCGGCATTGATGAAGCCTAAGTTAAAGCACTGAAAATGCAGTTGAAGAGAGCTCATTCTCTAACGCTTTTTTCAGTTGATATGAAATAAGAGAAAAACATGAATATTTTAGCTATAGACACCGCAACCGAAGCTTGTTCGGTAGCGCTTCAATTCAAAGACACTGTGATTACGCGTTTTGAAATATGCCCTCAGCAGCATAGTCAGCGTCTTCTACCCATGGTTGATGAAGTGTTAAAGGAAGCTGAGGTTTCGCTGGGCGACTTAGATTTATTGGCTTTCGGTCGAGGCCCCGGAAGCTTTACTGGTGTTCGCATAGCGACGGGTATGATCCAAGGGCTTGCGCTAGGAACTGGGCTAAAGGTCGCCGGTGTAAGTACGCTTGAAGCTATGGCGTTTGAATTGGCGAGTAAAGACGAAAACCGAGAAGCGATGATCGCTGTTGCATCGGATGCACGCATGAATGAAGTGTATTTTGCTGTTTATAAGCAGACAAAAGAAGGTGTTTTACTCACTATTGAAGAGCAAGTTTGTCCGCCGGAGGTAGCTATTGAGCAGCTAAACGCCCTGCGAGAAAATAGCAGCGCGGCTGTGATTGCCGTTGGAACAGGCTGGTCTGCTTATGATGAGCTTACGAAATGGAAGTCTGAAGTAATTGGGGAATCAACGTGTGACGTTACCCTCCCAAACGCGAAATTCATGTTAAAGCTTGCACAAGATGCCTATGGCAAAGGTGAAGTGTCTGAAGCTGTGAATGTGGAGCCTGTTTATTTACGCGATAAAGTAACGTGGAAAAAGTTACCGGGAAGAGAGTAGTAGTACTAAAAGGCGTGCCTTGTTAAAGCAAACGAAATACTGTGGTTTGCTCTTATCTGGTACGCTTTTTGCGTATCTAACCTCGTATGATTATCAATAATAATTTTGCACTACCGTCCTCTGAACCTTCGCAAGGACGAGTCGCAAAGATCAACAAAGACCCCGAACAGCAAAGCAAGGGGCAGAGTGAATCGTCGGTAAAGGCGATCGTTGTTGCACCCGATGAACAGGGTACGGATAACGCCAAGGCCTACCAGCAATTTATCCGCGAGGATGGCAATACTTATTCTCAAAATGCGATAGCCTCTTACACCAGCTTTGAAAAACAACAGCAACGTGAATCTATCCAATCAATGTTCGGTGTAGATATCTACGCATAATCTTTTGCAAGCTGCTGCTTTTTGCCTTGTACATTAATTCTAACAAATTGTTAAATTTCGCAAACAGGCTTGAACAAAACCTAGTATATCTGCTCTAAAGTGTGTGTATTACAGATACGCCTTCTTATTTATGCGTTAGATTAGTTGAACGACAGTGGCTGTCGTTTCGTAATAATGCTAATGTTTGGTTGCTGGAGTGCGGTTTTTCTTTGTAACTTAAAGAGATACGTAAAGGTATATAAGAGTTTTTAGATGTGTATCGCACGTGGACTTCATTTGGAACACTTGCTGTTTTATTTGTAATCCATACAAGCGCAACATTTTTTCTAGGGTTCACAGGAGCGCTTTAATGTCTCGTTATTTAGTTTTACTTACGGTCATGTTGTTTACTGGCTGTACCATAGTTCCAGACAGTATTGATGTACCAGAGGGCACACAGTTAGTCAGCTACTCTAAAGCGGTCACTTCCGGTGCTAATGCGCAAGGTCAAAAAGCGCGTTGGGGGGGGATGATTGTAGGTGTCGAAAATAAGCCTAACAAGACTCTTATCGAACTTGCTCACTTCCCTTTGAACCACTACGGTAAACCTTCCACTAACGGCGAAACATCGGGTCGTTTCAAAGTTCAAATAGACGGGTTCGTTGACCCTATTGTTTTTGAAGAAGGACGTTCTGCAACATTTTTAGGCAGTATTACTGTGCCAACTGCGGGTATGGTGGGCGAGCAACCTTACATCTATCCAACGATTATCGCAGATGACTACCATATGTGGAGAAAACAAGAGGTTTACGATGTAAACACTTATTTCTTTAACTACCACACAGGGTGGTACTCGCCATTTTATGGTTTTAACGGGCCGTGGATGTTTCCACACTTTAATCGAACCCGAGTTATCCGTTATCAAAACGCGCCTAGTAAGGCCAAAATGCCATCTCGGAAAACAGGTGTTAGCAAAGCAAAGAAGACGTCTGCTGCGCAGTCCGTGCAAAGGCATTAACATAAATAGTGGTTATTTATAAAGCGGCATATTTTTGCCGCTTTATGTTTTTTGGCGGAATAAAGGAATAAGGGAGGCGGCAACTATTTGCCTGCATGGAGTGTTATGATTGAAACAGAATTTAACATTGGGGCAATACACTTAGCAGCGCTAGACAATCAAGGTGTTGGTAAGGTTGTGATTGGTTTACACGGGTATTTGGATAACGCAGAAAGCTTGAGATTGCTCGCGCCTTATCTACAAACCCACCGCTTTATTGCAATCGATCTTGCAGGCCATGGTCGTTCATCTCATCGCGTGCATGGAGCGCATTACAACCAAGCAGATTACCTGCAAGACTTGTACGCCTTAATTGAGTCCCAAAATTGGGAAGAGGTTATTTTACTGGGACATTCACTTGGGGGAATCCTTGCTAGCTTATTCGCCGCTCTTTTCCCAGATAAAGTCTCTGCCGTTATTAGTATTGACGCATGCGGCCCGCTTACAGAAAGTGAAGAGACTACTGCATCGCAAATGCGTGAGTCTATTATCAGTCGCCATGCCAAATCTCGCAATAAGTTACGCATCGTCGATTTAGAAGATGCCGTAAAAGCGAGATGCAAAATTTCAGATATTCCGGAAGAGCACGCCCGTTCAATATTGTCTAGAAACTTAACCCAAGATGCAGGCGGACACTGCTTTTGGTCAAGCGATCCTAAACTTCGTACAAAATCATCGCTAAGGTTCACAGAAAAACAGGCAGAAACTCTCATGCGTGCTATTGTATGTCCTGTACTTTTTATCGGTGCATCTAATAGCTTTAAAAATCTCGAGTCAGTCTTTCCAAAAAGGAAGCGGTGGTTTTTAAATGCACAATACGAACAATTAGTAGGCGGTCATCATATTCACATGGAAAATACTGATGATGTAGGGCTATTAATTCGCAATTTTGTTGAGCAATTGTAAATTGTGGCGTTTATTTTTTTTTACACTTCCTATACTATTCGCAAGTTATCAGACCAGTTACATGGGTACGTCTTCAAAAGTGCTCATTAAATAGTATAAGAATAAAGTAGAGGAGGTTTTGGTGGAAAAAACCTGGCTTAAGCATTACGACCCTCGCGTTTCCGCAGAAATCGATGCCGATCGTTACGCATCTGTAGTAGACATTTTCGAGCAGTCGGTTAAGAAGTTTAAAAACAAAGAAGCCTTCATTAACATGGGGCACTCAATTTCGTTTGAGGAGCTAGATACCTTATCAGCGCAGTTCGCTGCATACTTACAGTCTAGCGGCTTAAAACGCGGTGATGCTGTGGCAATTATGATGCCTAACCTCCTTCAGTACCCCGTTGCTATGTTTGGGATATTGCGCGCAGGTATGGTTGTGGTTAACGTCAACCCTCTTTATACCGCTCGCGAGTTGAAGCACCAGCTAAACGATGCTAACGCTAAAGCTATCGTTATAGTCGAGAACTTCGCTTGTACCCTCGAAGAGGTCATTGCAGATACTAACCTACAAGAAGTCTTTTTGACTTCACTGGGTGATATGTTGCCTGCTCCTAAGCGATGGGTTGTCAACGCGGTGGTTAAGTACGTCAAAAAGATGGTGCCTTCATTCAACCTGCCTGAAACGACTTCATTTATGTCGGCGGTTAAAAAAGGTCAGTCTCTTGAGTATAAGCGTCCAGATATTGATAGTGGCGATTTGGCATTCCTTCAGTATACAGGTGGAACAACCGGTGTTTCTAAAGGGGCTATGCTTACTCACCGCAATATGGTGGCAAACTTAGAGCAAGTGTCAGGCATTCTAGAAACCGTGATTGAAGAAGGCGAAGACTTTGTTGTTACTGCGCTTCCGCTCTATCACATCTTTGCGCTTCTGGCGAACTGCTTGATGTTCGTAAAATACGGTTGCCGTAACTTGCTTATTACCAACCCCCGCGACATGCCGGCTTTTGTAAACGAACTTAGCAAATATCCGTTTACCATTTTACCTGGCGTAAACACGTTATTTAATGGCTTGCTAAACACGCCTGGGTTCAGCGAACTTGATTTCAGCAAGTTTAAGTTTGGTTTAGGCGGCGGCATGGCAGTTCAGCGCCCCGTTGCTGAAAAGTGGGAAAAGGTTACTGGTACCGTACTTCTTGAAGGTTACGGCCTGACAGAGTGTTCACCTGTTGTTGCGGTAAACCCTCCACAGATTGAAGCTTACAAGGGCGCAATCGGAATGCCGGTTCCTTCTACGGATATCAAGCTTCTAGATGACGACGGTAACCCTGTAGAAAAGGGTGAGCCTGGTGAAATGTGGGTGAAAGGTCCTCAGGTAATGAAAGGCTATTTGAACCGCCCAGAAGCAACAGAAGAAATTCTAAAAGACGGTTGGTTAGCTACAGGTGACATTGCAACGGTAGATGATGAAGGTTACTTCTATATTGTTGACCGTAAAAAGGATATGATCCTAGTGTCAGGCTTTAACGTGTTCCCTAACGAGATTGAAGAAGTTGCAGCAATGCATGACGATGTTGTTGAAGCGGCTGCGGTTGGGGTCCCTCACGAAGTCAGCGGTGAGGTTGTAAAGCTATTTGTAGTTAAAAATAACGAATCGCTCACTGAAAAAGATGTTATCGCGCACTGCCGTAATCATTTAACAGGTTACAAAGTGCCTAAGCAAGTTGTCTTCAAAGATGACTTACCAAAAACCAATGTAGGTAAAATACTGCGTCGGGAGCTTCGAGACTAATTTCATTGAAATAGTTTTTTGAAAGCCGGCGTTAGCCGGCTTTTTTATTACTGTGCAAAAATATGCAATATCAATTAATTACAACAACTGAACAACTCGAAAAAGTGTGCACTGCAGCACAACGTCAAGAGGCAGTAGCCTTAGACACAGAATTTGTAAGAACCAGAACTCTTACTCCTCATCTAGGCCTCATTCAGCTTTATGATGGCCATCAACTTGTGCTTATTGACCCGCTTGCTATAGATAACATGGGCCCGTTTATCGAGCTTATGGAAAATACCGAAGTAGTAAAAGTACTGCACTCGTGTTCAGAAGATATAGAGGCGTTTCTTACCGCCTTCGATACGGTACCAACGCCCGTGTTTGATACACAGTTGGCAGGTAGTATTTTGGATATGGGGCCATCGCTGGGCTACGCAAAGCTAGTAGAGTTGTTATGCGATATAACGTTAGATAAAGGTGAGTCGCGAACAGACTGGATAGCCAGACCCCTTCGCGAATCGCAGCTTAGCTATGCAGCAAACGACGTATTGTATTTACTACCATGCTACCAGCAGCTAGCCAGTAAAGTGCAAGAGGCGGGTAAAGTGCATTGGATTTACCAAGAAATCGCATTACTGGTTGATAAAAAACGCGCTCAAATGCCAGAAGATTTTGCCTACTTAAGCATTAAGAACAACTGGCGATTAAACAGCGAGCAGCTTACGGTATTACAAGCGTTAGCCGCATGGCGATTAAACACAGCGCGCAAGAAAGACTTGGCTTTAAACTTTGTTTTCAAAGAGGGGCATCTGTTTGAAGCAGCCCAGCGTCTTATTGATAGCAAATCTGGCCTTTCGCGCATTAACGGCGTGAATCACCAGTCGGTGCGTCGCTACGGTGACACTATTATCACGCTGATTGAAGAGGCGAGAGCAAAATATGCGCAAACGCCAGAAAAGCTTAGGCTTCCCGTTGTGCTGCGGCTAATCGATATTGCTAAATACAAGAAGACCCTTGCCGAGCTTAAAGTCATCAGCGACAAGATAGCGAAAGACAATGCCGTTAATAGTGACGTTATAGCCTCTAAAAAACAGCTAAATCAATTGTTAAAATGGTACTGGTTTCCAGTTGACGAGACCCGTGTACAAGGTTTAATACCTGACGTGTTGTCTACTTGGCGTGAGCCATTATTTCGTCCTCACGTAACCCGACTGTTAGGCGACGCGCCTTCCCAGTAACCGTCTACAAAACAACGTGGGCGTGCAAAAGTGAAAAATTCACGGCCGCGCTCATTACTAAGCGAGTAAATTATTTATGTTATGCGCAGTTTATAAAACGCGAAAAAAAGAAGGCATGTATTTATATGTGCCCAAAAAAGATCATTTTGAAGATGTACCTGAAGCGCTGATGCAAACCTTTGGTCGCCCGGAATTAGTGACCATAATCGCTTTAGAAAAACGGGAAAGACTAGGTATGGTCGATAAGCAAAAGCTCATTGATGAACTTACTGAAAAAGGTTTTTACCTACAAATGCCTCCTAAAGAAGACAACCTATTAGAGCAGCATCGCGAATCCCTCGGCTTGTCTAAAAATCCGGATAAAAAGTTTTAAATATTCATGTTAGTAGAGATAATAAACCGCTTAGTCGCTCGACTGATGGTTCACACTAAGCGTAGTAGCTATAGTTTGCTGGACAAGCCGCTAAACGTGGCCGTGCTTATATCGAGCATCACCTTAAGCCTTTCGGTTTCGGCTTACGCTGAAAACAAGCCGAGTAGTGACAATGGGCTTAGTGAAGAAGGCTTTAAACGCTATGTCGCTCAGCTTAAAAACGAAGCAGCTGCAAAAGATATAGATAAGGCTACGCTAGAGCGGGCGTTCATGGATATCACCTTTAGACCTACCGTCGTTAAATCTGATAAAAGCCAGCCAGAGAAAAAAATCACTTTAGATGACTATCTAGCAACGCGAGTCCCTGACTGGAAAGTAAAGCAAGCGGTTGAACAGTACAACGAACATAAAGCTCTACTTGACGAGATTGCTGAAAAATATGGCGTTCAAGCACGCTTTATTGTTGCGCTTTGGGGTAACGAGTCTAACTTTGGTAAAATTCAGGGCAATTTCAGCGTACTGTCCGCATTGGCATCTTTAGCCTATGAAGGGCGAAGAGAAAAGCTGTTTAAAGATAATTTTTTTGCCGCACTTCGCATACTTGATGAAGGGCATATCGATGTAAAAGCCTTTAAAGGTTCTTGGGCTGGCGCGATGGGCCAAACTCAGTTTATGCCCATATCGTTTCTAAATTACGCGGTAGACTACGATGGCGACGGCAGAAAGGATATTTGGGGCACCAAAGCTGACGTATTTGCGTCAATCGCTAACTACTTGTCATCTGAAGGGTGGGATAGTGAAGGGACATGGGGACGCCAAGTAACACTGACCAAGCCCGTGCCTTTTTCAGGCCTCTCAAAATCGAATATGAAGCCGCTATCTTTTTGGAACTCAAATGGCGTTAGACGGTATAACGGCAGCGAGCTTCCCAAAGCTAATGTTGATGCGTCACTGATTATGCCGGATGGTGAAAAAGGCCGAATCTACTTGGTGTATAACAATTTCCATACGCTAATGAAGTGGAACCGTTCGTCTTATTTCGGCGTTTCGGTTGGGTATTTATCTGAACGAATAAAGCGAGGTTACTAATGGTATATCGTCATATTGATACCCAAGGTAATGAAATACCATTACCGGTTGGCAAAGTGCTATGCATAGGTCGAAATTACCTCGACCACATTCAAGAGATGAACTCTACGGTGTCTGAAGCACCGCTGCTGTTTATGAAACCGAAGGCTGCTTTGTGCCATATGCATGAGCCCATTGCTATTCCCACTGACAAAGGCGAATGCCATAACGAACTTGAAGTGTCAGTACTGCTTAAGTCACCGCTTAAAGATGCCAGTGAAGATGACGTAAAGGCCGCAATATGGGGAATTGGCCTTGGGCTTGATTTAACCCTTCGCGAAATCCAAGCAGCGCTTAAAAAGCAAGGGCAACCTTGGGAAAGGGCCAAGTCTTTTGATAACAGCGCGCCATTGTCTGGCTTTGTTCCCTACAGTGACGTGGGGAATCTTGATGATCTACGCTTTACCTTAATTATAAACGGAGAGGTCAGGCAGCAGGGGCATACCGAACTCATGCTGCACAAAATCATTCCTCTAATCGCTCATATGTCATCCATATTTACCCTAGATAGCGGAGACGTGATCCTTACCGGTACGCCAAAAGGGGTAGGTAAGTTGAGCCCAGCAGATAAAGTTGAAGCATCGCTACATAGCTTACTCGCTTTAAATACAGAGGTAGTAGCAGAATGACGGTAGCATTTTGGGAAAATAAATCGTTAGAAGAAATGACCCAAAAGGAATGGGAGTCTCTTTGTGACGGTTGTGGTAAATGTTGCTTGCAAAAGTTTATCGACGATGAGGCTGTTGAAGAATACGAAGTCACCGATCACATTAACGATAACGAAAAAATTCACTACACCAACATTGTTTGTTCGTATTTGAATACTAAGAAGTGTGAATGCACTCAGTATGAAAGACGCACCGAGCTTGTACCAGATTGTGTAAAGCTAACGAAAGAAAACCTCAAAGATATTTTCTTTATGCCTAACAGCTGCACTTATCGACGCCTTTATGAAGGGAGGGGGATACCCTCGTGGCACCCTTTACTAAACAAAGGTAAGAAACACGTAATGCACGCGAAAGGCATGTCGGTACGTAACAAGACGGTGTTTGAAAGCGATGTAGATCTCAACCATTTCGTAGATTATATCGCTATTTGGCCGTTAGAAGATTTAGACTAAACATAGCGAGTGGTCACTGCACAAGTTCAATACCTCACTTTTGTAAGTTTTGAACTTAGATTAAAGAGCGTGAGTGTAATGCGGTCGCCTAGATTATACTTGCGCTTTTATTACTAAATTTTCAAAGGCTTGAAGATGAGAAAATTGAGCACTAGTGTTTCGATGTTGTTGTTATCCACTACTTGTTTGGACACATCAGTAAAAGCACAAAGCCTAGATGCTAGCTACAGCGGCTCAGTGAGAGTGCGTTATGAAACGCTTAATAATCCAATTTTCCCTACCGATGAAAATACCCGCGACAAAACAAATGAGCGCCTCTCAACCCGAATTAGGCTTAAAGGTGAAGCGACCTATGGGAATTGGCATTCCGTCGCTGAGATAGAAGATTCTCGCGCATATCTCGATGAAAATGATCCAACCCTCAAGTCTTCGCAGGTGAATACGCTTGAACCAGTGCAGTTATATATTTCCTACGAGGGCATTAGTGAATACATAGATAGCGTTACTATTGGGCGAGTAACGCTCGATCACGGTAGCCGTCGACTGATTGGGCGCACACGATTTAGAAACGCTACGAATAGCTTTGAAGGGGCACTCATTGATGCAAATTGGTCTGGGTGGCAAGTTCGTGGTTTTTATTTATTGCCACTGTCTCGCTTTCCGAACGACTCAGCCTCAATCGATAGTAATAAAAGGGCTTTTGATAAAAGTTTTAGTAATCAGAAGTTTTTTGGCGTTTATGCTGAATCAGAAGATAACACTTGGAAAGTACATAGCTATTGGTTAAAAGAGTCCGATTCAAAGGAGCTTGCGACAAAAAATCGCGACCTGTTTACCCTGTCTCTGGATTATTCAAAAACCTTTTCCGAAACTTGGAAATACAATATAGAGGCGATAGGGCAAACTGGTCAGGCTAGGCAATCTGCATCGACAACGGACATTGACGATAAGGACGTTACCGCTTGGATGATACATAGTCACATCGGCAAGCAAATCAGTGCTGGTACTTTTATCAGAGCAGAAATTGATGCAGCAAGCGGTGATGATGATAACACCGATGACACGATAAAAGCCTTTGACTCTCTTTATGGTCTACGGCGGTTTGATTTCGGCCCTACGGACGTTTACCAAACATTTTCTCGTAGCAACATATTGGCACCGGGGCTAAGAGGCGTTACAAAGCTAAATGACGCTAACACGCTTATGCTGGGGTACAAAGGACTCTGGCTTCAAAAAGTGGCTGAAGGTGAAGAAGACTTTCTAGGGCACCAAATAGAGTTTCGCTGGCGATATCAAGCATCTGCGCCACTAAGATTCGAGCTAGGAGGTGCATACCTTGCCAAAGGTGAAGCGTTAGAAACAGGTGCATACCCCGATAATTCCATGTACGCCTATACGGGCGTCATGTACTCGTTCTAAGTGTAATTTCAGATAATCGTAAAGCACTGCCACGGAAGCAGGAAATGTTAGACTTGTGGATGGCCTGCTTTTCACTATTCAGTTGTTTAGGCAGTAAGTGCATAGAGTAGCGCGTCTCTTCCAAATACGCGCTTTCTACACAGCCCTTCTTTCACTCCACCAATTCGTTCGGCG
This sequence comes from Alteromonas sp. S005, assembly GCF_036864475.1. Lineage (NCBI taxonomy): Bacteria > Pseudomonadati > Pseudomonadota > Gammaproteobacteria > Alteromonadales > Alteromonadaceae > Alteromonas > Alteromonas sp. S005. The sequence continues at coordinate 63,008 of NZ_JAZETN010000007.1, forward strand.
ACGCGCAGACTCGCTTTGTTGTTTGGTTCGACAAAGCACTCAAGTCGATGCAGATTCATTTGTGAGAATGCGAGTTTTTTTAGCGCTTCACACAGCGCCGTCGCTAAGCCTCTACCGCAAGCATCGGGTCTTAGCCAGTAGCCGAGGTTAGCGGTCAAGTGGGTGTGGTGGATATGATTGATAATACCCATGCCTAAACACTTTTCGTTATGGATTAATAAATACGTCAGACCGTAACCTGCCTGACGGGCCTGCTCCATATTAGTAATACACTGCTTTGATAACGCAGGCGTGACAGGGCACACCGCAGCGCCAAACCAAGGTTTTACATGATGAATCGACTGTTGTCCCGCATCGCAAAGTGCATTGCAGTGTTTCTCTGCGATGCGCTGTATGCTAATTGGGCCTTGCTCAGTATGTATGGGAGGCAGGCGAGAGGGCAGAATGGATAAGTCGATCAAAAGGGTTTCTTATCCAGCAAACGGCAGGCAAATACAATTGCAAATACAGCAAAATAAGCAGCAAAGATAATTTGCATCCACTCTGCCATTCCCATAGACAAAAACTGCCACGAGTCTTCTAAACAGTCACCTTCAGCAGCAAACACTGCGGGCAACCACTCATGAAGTTGAAGCCAAGACGGAAAGTTAGGCACTATTTCGCAACTAGCAAAAAATGGATTCGCAGCGTTAAGAATACCTACATGCTCTTTGGCAATTAAAAAGCCCCAGCCAGCAGATACCGCCCAGCCAGCAAAGCCAAGCATGCGGGTAAACCCGTTGTTTTTTATAATTACCACTAATGCCGACAACACAATGCCGTACATAGCAGTGCGCTGATAAATGCACATAATGCAAGGTTTAAGGCCCATACCGTATTGAAAGTACAGGGCAGCAATTTCCAATGCTAGTGATGTAGCAAATAGCACAAGCCACGAAGACTTGTGCTCTGCCCACTGGCTTATGCCGTGAATAATACCTCGCATGGCTTAGTGACCCACTGCTTGTACGCCTGCTTCAGCAGCGGTGTGATGCTCAATGAGGTGCATGTCATAAAGCCACTGAGTAGCGTCCGCTAGCCCAATATAGGTTGCGACTAAGCCTACAATAGTAAGTACAATTGTGTAGGGCAGCGCCATCATCACCATGCGGCCGTAAGACAAGCGAAGTAGCGGAGCAATAGCAGACGTTAGCAAGAACAAGAATGCCGCTTGACCGTTTGGCGTCGCAACACTTGGTAAGTTAGTACCTGTGTTAATTGCTACCGCAAGCATATCGTATTGGTCACGAGTAATTTGACCTGCTTGTAAGGCCGCCGTTACTTCCGTGATATATACTGAGCCAACGAATACGTTATCGCTCACCATCGAGAGCACACCGTTAGCCAGATAGAACATCACCATTTGCGTTTCGCCCTCAAACGACAGCACCCAATGAATAACTGGCTGGAATAGGCCTTGGTCAATAATAACCGCTACAACACCGAAGAATACGCAGAGCAAAGCAGTAAACGGTAATGCTTCTTCGAATGCTTTTCCTAGCGCATGCTCTTCGATTACACCGCTCATCGATGTGGCTAGCACAATAACAGACAAGCCAATTAAACCGACCGAAGCCATATGTGTAGCGAGACCGACGATTAACCAAACGCCGATAAGCGCTTGTACTACTAATTTAGCGGTTTCACGCTTACTGCGACCCTTGTCCATGTGGTCGTTATAATCGACCAAAATTTGTCTAACCGCGGACGGTAGTTTTGCGCCATAAGAAAACATGCCGGTCTTTTCTAACACTACGGTGGTTAACAGACCAAATACAAAAACAGGTAAAGTAACAGGCGCCATGCGTATAAAGAACTCAACAAAGTCCCAACCTGCTTTATCAGCGATAATTAGGTTTTGAGGTTCACCTACCATGGTCATAACGCCGCCAAGTGCTGTACCTACCGCTGAGTGCATCATTAGGTTGCGCAAGAACGCTCTGAAATCTTCTAGGTCGTGACTTCCTAGTTCGTCGTCACTGGTGTGATCGTGATCAGAATGGAACTCTTTGCCTGACGCCACTTTGTGATAAATAGAATAAAAGCCCAAGCCCACGCTTATGATTACTGCTACTACCGTTAGCGCGTCGAGGAATGCAGATAAAAACGCAGAGGCAAAAATAAACGAAAGCGAAAGTATTAGCTTATTGCGTACCTTGATAACCAGTTTGGTAAACAAGTACATAAGTAAATCTTTCATAAAGTAGATGCCTGCTACCATAAATACAAGCAGTAGCAGTACTTCTAAGTTCACTTCAATCTCATGCATCATATGACCGGGTGTTGTCATACCGATAAACATGGCTTCGATAAGAAGGAGTCCACCTGGTTGAAGCGGGTAGCACTTAAGCGCCATTGCTAGTGTAAAGATAAACTGAATGACAAGCGTCCAGCCAGCTATATATGGGTCCACCATAAAGATGAAGGGATTAACAATGAGAAAGGCAATAATGGTTTTTTTATACCAGTCGGGCGCATGTCCCAGGAAATTCTTATAGATCGCCGCGATCATTGAGGTTTGCATGAGTTCCTGTTCCTTTTACAACAAAGCACGCATTTTGCGCATCTTTATACTGTGTAGTTCCGGTTATTGCATACTTAAACTGCTGGTGCTGTACGATTTAATTCGTCTAACCGCCGTTTCGTTGCTGTCATTATAGTCGGAAATTAAGCGTACATGATATTACCGCCTTGAGAAAGCAATTCACAGACCCCACCATATGAAAGTCACTGAATATTTATCACTTTTTTGACGATAAATATCATTAAGATAGAAAATGCTGACTATTTCGAACATAAAGTGAACAGCGAATGCTTTAGTGTCTCTGAAATAACACTTAGATTTTAACAAGTTGTTAAAAGCTTCGGTGGACTAGGCATAATTCATTGTGATAATAAAAGAGCATCTGGTACAATCAGTTGTAAAATAACAAGAACGTGCAGGCGATTAGTTATGATTTATAAGGCACAGAGTCCAGCCGGATTCGCCGAAGAATATATTGTTGAATCTATTTGGAGTGGAAGGTTTCCACCTGGCACCATTTTGCCTGCAGAGAGAGAGCTTTCTGAGCTAATTGGTGTAACGCGAACCACTTTGCGAGAAGTATTGCAGCGTTTGGCACGTGATGGCTGGTTGACTATTCAACATGGCAAGCCGACCAAGGTAAATAACTTCTGGGAAACGTGCGGTCTGAACATTCTTGAAACCCTGGCTCGCTTAGACCAAGAGGGCATTCCTGAGCTTGTTGATAACTTGCTTGCCGCGCGTACTAATTTAAGTGCTGTTTTCATTCGAGGTGCAATCCGCAACAACCCTCAAGCGTCTGCAGATATCATAGCTAGATACAAAGACGTTGAACAAGAAGGCTTAGCTTTTGCGCAATTTGATTACCAGATGTCTCATGATTTAGCGCTTGCCTCTAATAACAACGTTTTCGTTTTGATGATGAACGGCTTTCGCGGGCTTTACTCGCGAATTGGCGGCTACTTTTTCTCGCACCAAAAAGCACGGGATGTTGCAAACAAGTATTATGCTGACTTGCTTGAGGTCGCTGAAAAAGGCGAATACGAAAAAGTGCCAGTAGTGGTAAGGAACTACGGTATTGAGAGTGGCAAAGTCTGGCTTTCTATTCGCGACGAAATGCCAAACGACTTAGTAGATTAAAGGTTCTGAACTCTCATTCTGGTTATCAAAGCTGCGCCCTGTAGTCGACCTGTAGTCGTTAAGAGAGCTAGATTGAAAACACCGCATGTTCTAAAGAACCTGCGGTGTTTTTGTATGTGAGCTAGATGGATTTAACTTTTAGTAGAGCTGGAATATTTCGTAACATTTAATTTTAAACTCGCTATCATTCACGCTAGAACCCCATTCTCATTTATATATACTCAAATAAAAGAACACGGCTTAGTGTTTCGTTGGGCATTTTTGAATGCTGGTAAATACAAAGCGTTAGCAAAGCCTCTAAAAGGAAGAATTGATGAAATATATATGGATAGCGCTTGCTGCAGGCGGACTGATGTCAGGCTGTAGCCTTGAGAACAAAGCGGAAAGCGTTCAACAGGAATTAGACAACACGGCTCAATCGGTTATGTTAAATACGAAAGTAAATGCACCAGTTGCGAAAAAAGTGCCCTATGAAATGTCGGCGCATGGGGTTACCAGAAGGGACAATTATTATTGGATGCGTGACGATTCTCGTACTGATAAAGAGATATTGGCGCATTTAGAGCAGGAAAACAGCTATTTAGAAACAGTGCTTGCTCCGCTCAAAGAAACTCGTGAAGCGCTTTATGAGGAGCTGGTTTCTCGCATAGAGAAGGATGACTCTACAGTTCCAGTATTCGATAATGGCTATTGGTACTACACCCGTTATTCGGGAGAAAACGAGTATCCGGTATATCTGAGAAAACCAACGCTGGATGCAGATCCACAAGTGTTGCTTGATGCGAACGTCATGTCCGAAGGACATGACTACTTTAGTATTGGAAGTTACTCGGTGAGCAGTAACAACACGCTAATGGCGTACTCCGAAGACACGCTTAGTCGTCGAATTTATACCGTTTATGTAAAAAACCTGGAAAGTGAAGAAAAGCTCAATGACGTACTTGAAGGCACATCAGGCAGCGCGGTATGGGCAAACGACAATGAACATTTGTTTTATGTGAAAAAAGACCCGCAAACCCTTTTGGGTTATCAAGTGTATCGCCATAAGTTGGGTACGCCCCAGAAAGATGATGTACTAGTTTACGAAGAAAGCGACCCAACGTTTTATACTTACATAAGTAAAAGCAAAGACGACAGCGTCATTTATATCCATCATTCAAATACTGAAAAAACTGGCGTGACCTTGATTGATGCAGATAAACCCACGTCTGAATCGGAAGTATTCCTACCTATTAAAGACGGTCAGGAATATAGTGTAGCAAAAGCAAGTGACGGTTATTATGTTTTAACTAACATCGATGCAAAAAACTTCAAAGTAATGAAGGCACCATTAGATGCAACAAGTGACGTGTCGAAATGGCAAGAAGTAGTCCCACATCGTCCAGAGGTATTTCTTCAAAGTATTGAAGTGATGAAAAATCACCTAGTAGTAAAAGAGAAAGAAAACGGTATGCTGCGCATGGTTGTGCATAACCTTATTTCAAATGAAGAAAAGGTTATACCAACTCAAGACCCTATTTATGGAGCGTACTTTAATGCTAATCCTGAAATGGACACTAACAAGCTTAGAATTTATTACAGCTCGTTGACTACGCCAGGCTCTATTATAGACATCAACCTTGATACGCTTGAAAGTGAAGTGATGAAGCAAACCCGTGTATCTGAGACCTTCGACTCATCCGCTTACGCATCAGAGCGAGTGATGATTGAAGCGAGAGATGGTGCACAAGTTCCGGTTTCTTTAGTTTACCGCAAAGATAAATTTAAGAAAGATGGCACTAATCCCCTATATCAATATGCTTATGGTTCGTATGGCGCAACTATTGACCCTACATTTAGAAGCAGCTGGCTTTCACTCATAGACAGAGGTTTTGTTGTTGCTATTGCACACATTCGCGGGGGCCAAATGCTAGGGCGTGAATGGTATGAAGACGGTAAAATGCACCAGAAAATGAATACATTTACTGATTTTATCGATGTATCAAAAGGCCTGGTTGCTAAGCAGTATGCTGATGAAGATCGCGTATTTGCGATGGGCGGCAGCGCAGGTGGCTTGCTTATGGGCGCAGTTGTAAATATGGCTCCTGAACTTTACGAGGGGATAAGTGCTCATGTACCCTTTGTTGATGTAGTAACCACTATGAGCGATGCGTCTATTCCTTTGACCACGGGCGAATATACCGAATGGGGTAACCCAGCAAATAAAGACGAGTTTGACTACATGCTCTCTTACTCGCCTTACGATCAAGTAGAAGCCAAAGATTACCCACACATGCTAGTGACGACAGGGTTACACGATTCGCAGGTTCAATATTTTGAGCCTATGAAGTGGGTTGCTAAACTTAGAGAATATAAAACCGACGACAACTTGCTTCTGTTTAAAACCGACATGGAAGCGGGTCACGGCGGCGCGTCGGGACGTTTCAAGCGGTTTGAATCAACCGCTCTGGAATATGCCTTTGTTTTGCATCTTGCAGGTGTACCACTTTAATTCGATGCTAAGATTTTGAATTTAGCTTTTGATTATAAGCCCGAAAAAGTTGCCACTTTTCGGGCTTTTTAAATTTTTTGTGTTTTTAGTATGCGGATTCTAATTGTTAAGCGTACAGTTTAAGCATGGTGTTGAAACACACTCAAATTTAGCATTCATAGGAGCTGAACATGACTACTACTGACACAATTAAAGGCAAAATTAACGAAGCTGAAGAAATGGCACGTAAAATTTGGTTAGCAGGCCTAGGCGCTTATGGTAAGAGCGTTGAAGAGGCGCAAGGGCGTTACGAGAAACTAAGTGAAGAAGCGAACAAAATGTTCGACGAACTAGTGACTAAAGGCGAAACTCTAGAAGACGATGCTAAGAGCAAATTCAAGTCGACCACTAACGATGTAGAAAATCGCGTGGCTGACGTTCGCAAAAAGCTGGGTCTTGATTCTGAGCCTGCAGATCAACGTATCGAAGAGCTTTCAGCTAAAATCGATGCCCTAACTGAAGCTGTTGCTAAACTGGCGGCAAGCAAATAAAACGATAGTCTGTATTGGGTGCCGCTTGCGGTACCCAATACACAGTTTTTGATGACTCCTTCGCTAGAGAAGGGGCATACAGAAATTGAAATTGAGTGGCAATGAAATCCGGACGTACAATCTTAAATTAAGCTCTTATACAAAGCTTCGAGAATAAGTTCTGACACTAAGCTCTGAATAGCGCTTACATTGCCATGCTTACTAAATCTCCATATCGGAGGCGTTATGAGCAACAAAAATATTCCTAACCCGGAAGCTGTGCCTGTTGTCGAAACAGACTCAACCACGTTAAACGGCACCACTGTTTCACCTCTTAAATCGTCACCCTTTTTTGGATGGCTTTTCGCGGGTTCAGACCTATTATCTGCAAAGTTAGACCAAGCTGCAGGTGTGGTTAGCCAGAGAATCGACGATACTCACGAAACTATTAATGCCATGCAAGTTAAAGGGCTTGAAGTGGAAAGTGAACTTAGACGTAGACTTAATCCATTGGCTTTGGTCGATACTGCACAAAAATTGGTGACATCAACGCCACTATTTTCAGCATTATCAGGTGGTCAAAAACGTCAAAAGAAAGAACAGCAGCTTGAAATGTTGAGTGCAAAAGTGGATTTGCTCGTCGAGCAAGTAGCCCTTTTAGCTGCAAAAGAGGCGGCTAAAAAAGCCGAAGCGGCAAGTACTGCAAGCAAAGCTACTGCCACTAAAAGAGCAGCATCTAAAAGTGCCTCAGCTAAGTCGACCACGACTTCATCAACTACTACCGGCACTCGCAAATCGAGTACAGTAAAAACAGCCACTACAACGGCCGCTTCATCGTCTAGTTCGACTAAAAAGGCCGCTACTGGAACAGCTAACAAGCGCACTAGGGCAAAGTCGACGACAGCTAAGAGCACCGCACGTAAGACAACGGCTAGTACTAAAGCGACACCGACTAAAACTACATCTAGTTCGTCTGAAAGCACTAAGAACGGCGACTAAAAACGTTCAATAAAGATAGTTATTGGTAGTAGCGCCAAATAAATACGCGTATATTTGGCGCTGCTTCATTTAGGCTCGTTTGAGTTATCTTTTTGTTTGGTTAGTAGTTCGGATACTCAGTTCGTGACATGTCAGTGAGCGTTCAGATGTATATATTTGTGTCGTTACTAAAAGAAGCTTTCAAAAGAATCAAAAGCAACTGTAGTTTTCGGGTTGTTCAAACTGCCGATGTTTAACACTTTTTCTTTTAGGCCAAAATAAAATGTTCTTCTGCTTCTTCTGAGTATAAAGGCCGTGCCTAAACTAAAGAGTCCCCCTAGTGTAAATACGACTATAACAAACTCGGCTTTGGAATTAAGGTTGGGTTCCAACTGCCAAACTTTAATTGACATGTATATGCATATTGTCCAGCAGAAAAGATGCATTCCCCATTCAAATAAATAGCTTCTAAGGTTAGGAGTGATAGCGACAATATCGTTATTTATCTTCAATTTAGCGTTGCAGTAACTAGATGCAGCTATTTCTTTTGTAATCGTAATTTCGTCATCCGTTTCCATACAAAAATTCCTTTTGAATAATAAAAACGAGTATAAGAAATATTAATGCCGTAGGCTACGTATAGAGGTGGTTGTATTCGCTTACAGTAGTTTTTAAATGCAACTAGATAAATTCAAAGTCATCAGCGCTTATACTTTAACTTAAAAATAAGAACGTAAACTAACCAAAGAAAGCCCGACCAAGAAATAATAAAACCGACAAGCAACGTCGACATATGTTCCCAAATAATATCTTTAATCATAACGGATTCTGCCGTGTTATTAGGGTTTATGTAAATTTCAATTGGTTCAGAAGCTGAAAACTTTCTCTTTAATTTACCCCCCAATTCAAGCATAAAGCCATCGTCATAAATATCATACCAAGTAACTTTTTTTCCGGTATGTTCTTGGCCACTAGTATTATATTTGTAAAGGATACGAGGCGTGTATAAGGTATATTGGCTTCGATTATCTCTAGTCGTTGTTGTAATCATTTCGTCAATATATACATTTATTATAGTTGCTTTGATGGGAACCCAATTCATTGAAGAGACTGGGCCGGCTAGCCTTTGAAATACTTGTATTGAGAAAACGATGACAAAAACTAGAGCAATTGAAGCGACAAAATAGACCCCCCATCTAGCTTTTCTAAGTTGTGCTCGGCTTACCTCAATAGTCATAAAAACGTCTCATTCAGCCCGTGTCTTATCATATTTTCATAGAAGAATACTTACTCGCTAATTGTTTTTAGCCCACAAATTCTGGTGTTTTTTAAAGCCGAAAAAGTCGTAGGGTTCCCAGAAGCTCGGCACTAAATCGTCAAGGGCATCGGGTGTAAAGTTGTTCGACAGCTGGCTCATGATCTCGCCCAATCTGTCTTGACCCACTCGCATTAACTTTTTCCTGTTCGCAGGGAAGTACAGGTTTCTTCCTTTGGGAATAATTTCTTGCGCACCGCTGGTTATGTACTTCTGGTTTCTTGTCACCACTTTACATAAAGGCTCGGCTGGATTTGTTGGGTTGAGACCAATCACTATGGCGCATTCGTATTGGTCCTTTTCTTGTCCTTTTTCATTTACCGGAATATAAGTAATACCGAAGCCTTGAGGGAAGTAGCCCACAAGTTCAACAAAGTCCTGTGCTAATTGTTTATTTAGGCCCCCTTTCTTCGCAAGTTGCTCAATTAGCATATACCCCTTGGGTAGGCTCATTCGCGAATAGTCTGACTTGGTTGAAAGTACGATGGAAACGTAAATTTGAGGGATCTTTACAATCTCGCCCAAGCCGGATTTTGACACAAAGGCGTCTTTAACCAAACTCAGCAAAAACTCGCTAGCGTCTTTGTGAGTTTGATTGAAACGCTTTCTCTCTTCTTTATTGTTACCAATATAGTTGGGCTGTCCTAAACCATCTGATAAATAACGTAGCGTAAAGTGATAGTTCAGCTTCAGCAGGTCTTTGCGCTGCGACTCTTCTAATAAACGAAACTCATCGAGGTCGCCGTTTTCACCTTTTAAAATGGTTTGAGCCGCAGGGCTTTGTAAACCAATATCTTGCAGAAGAGCTGCGGTAATGAGAGGGCGACCCAGCTCAACTTTCCATTTATCTCGCCAATAGCGGTTTCCGCGAAAGCGAGAGGCGGCTTCGCGGTACTTGGATAAATATTTGTGGGCAATTGTATCGTGCTCTAAAAGTCTATCTACTAAGCGCAACGTTAAAACAGCTTTGTAGAGAGGTTTGAAGCGCATATGTACACTAGCGAAATTGCCCTCAGGGCCTCGCGTTAGCAACATTATTGTTCCAAGCAGCTTGGCGCTTTGTTGTTGTGTTTCTTGCCAGTTATCGCCTTCACAGAGTTCGATGATTTTAGTGCTCACAACGTCCAAACGCTCTAATCTTGCTAGGCGCTCTTCCTCAAGTTTTTCTGAACTATTTTGTATTTGTCGGGCAAGCTGTTCAGCCAATACTTCTTTCTTTTTGTTGCCTTCAATTTGTTTAAGCTGCGCTTTTAAATCTTCGATATGCTGCTCAAGGGAAGGAGTGACTGAAAAATAATGGCTGGCATCCTCAAAAATTGAGCCATAGCCCGTATCTTTGGGATAAATCATATTGATGAGTTGTTTTACCTGCTGCGTGTAAATGCTATCGGGGTTTTGACTTTGTGCGCTCACCGTCTTCCTTTCAAATGATGATGCGAATTGCTATTACTTTGCTTGAAGCAATTCAGGACAGACCAAGCATTACACAGATTATCTAACCTCGTGCCCAAGCTCTACTGCCTCACGTTTTTTCAATTGACTTAAATGATACCGTAAATTTTCACTAATTTTGGTATTTCTTTTAATAACATGCAGTTGCGGCCATGATGCTCGCTCTCCACTTACAATTAGCTGGCTAATGCTTTCGCGGGTTGGGTTAGCCAATACCTGGGATAAATTCCTTATTTGGCGCTTGGGTAAAATATTGATATTGCCTACGTACTGCTGATCAATAATAGAACGTACTTTGTGAATTGCTAGCTTGGCGCTCTTATTTCCTGTCAAACGTTCAATGATATCAATAGCGAAAATACTATTGGTTTTCGCAAGTTGTCCAATATGACGGGCCGACATATCCCATAGCGAGTTAGGATCGATACGGTTTGATGAAATGAACGGCACCGCCAAAGGGTTTGTTTGGCTTACAATACTATGGTTCACGCCATATAAACGAGCCAAGCGCTCGAAGGGGAGATCTGCCATTAACGAACCGTCGGCAAAACGTCGGTTAGGTATGTAGGGGACAATCTCTCCAGCCGGGGTTTTCGCTCTTAGCTGCACTGGGCTAAAAATAACAGGTACAGCACATGATGCACGTACCGCTTGGGTAATAATTGCATTAGGCGATGTTTTGGCATTTAACAGTCGCGAATGCTGATGCAAGTCAGCGGGGGAAACGGTGACAGTTATGTGTCGCCCCGTCTTTTTAAACGCTTCTTCAAAGGTTGTAAGGTCGAACAGTTCAATCAGCGCGTTTTCAAGCACTGAGCTATCGAATAACCCTTTTTTCCCAAGCCCTGCGAAACTTCGCCAGTGCTTAAAGGTTTCGTAAATAAAGTCGGCGCTGAGTGCTTCAAGCAACTGGCCGTGTGTTCGCGTACCTAACATAGCTGCAATAATTGACCCAGCGCTAGAGCCAGATACTACGGTAGGTAGTAAATTCTTTTCGTTTAAAGACTTAACCACGCCAGCATGGAAAAAACCTAAGCCCGCTCCCCCGGAAAGCATAAGGCAACTTCGCCCGAAGGCATGGGCGGTTTCATCAAAAAACGACAGTTTTTCATAAAAATCAACGTCGTGCTCATCGGCGTTATAGATCTGCTCTAGTGCCAATATGACTTCATCAATAAACTGTTCAATAAGGTATTTAGTGCCGATTTTGCAATGGGTTAGCAGAATAGGGTTGGCGATATTGCCTAGATTGCCGTGCAGCCCCTCGTGCAGTATGGACATCAGCGCATGTAAATCGCCTCTGCTTCTAGCCAGCTGTAGGCGTTGAACCCGCTTTTGGATAAGTTTGTAGTCATAGTCATCGCTAGCATCTTTTGTTTTCCATTCTTCAGCGCCAGACAGCGCATCGTGAGCTAGGCATGCGGCCTCATATTCATCGTAACTGCTCGCATGTTCAATCTCATGCTCAAGCTTTTTTAAACGCAAATCGAATACTGCCATAACGATAACCTATTTAAGTTGATGAGCGCTGCTGCCTTTTCTTACATGACAAGCGAGCAAGCGCGGTTAACACCAGCAAAAGGAACAATACGTATTTTGGACGCTGTTTACTAAGTGGCGAATTTCTCGACATTTGCTGGAAAGCATGTGGTAAGCCTGTGCGCACCAACAGCTGTCTATACGCTGACTTGAGTGTATGGTGTAAATTTAGAATCCACTACCTAAACCTTTATGCTAAATCAACCGCTTGGTGCTTTTTGCATGTGACTCAGGCGGTACCTTTTAATTGATAGACTTTCAGAGGATTGTTTTCAATCAACAATTAGCAGTAATTTTGTTTTTTAGATTGACCATTTCATAAGCACTCAGTAGCCTGAGAGAGAAAATAATAATGTGGACCTCTTTTTTGTAGTATGGAATGGAATTTTCAAACGCTAAGCCTGCTATCAATTCCTTTAATTAGCGCCATTGTCGGGTGGCTGACTAACTATTTAGCGGTAAAAATGATGTTTTACCCCATAGAGTTTGTTGGTATTAAACCTTTCTTTGGATGGCAAGGGCTTATTCCCGCTAAACGTCGCCAAATGGCAGAGATTGAGGTTGAGCTAGTTTTAGGCAAACTCCTTAGTGTTGAAGAATTAGCGCAGCGTTTAGATGCAGATGAACTAACCAGGGCTATCGAGCGCCGCTTAGGGCAGGTTATACGAAAAGTCGTCAATGACGTAATGGCCGAATCAGCGCCTCAGCTTTGGGCTGCTTTGCCTGTGCAAGGCAAAAACCTAGTTTATCAGCGCATTGAAAACGACATTCCCAATGTGGTTCACAAAATGGTGGATGATTTCCAACATAACGTTTCAGAAATTTTAGATATTAAAGAGTTGGTGGTAGAGCAGCTGGTCAACACTCCAGAACTTGTCAATGAGATTTTCTTGACTGCCGGCAGCAAAGAGTTTCCGTTCATAGTGCGCTCTGGCTTCTATTTTGGCTTTTTGTTTGGTTTGCCTACCATGCTGCTTTGGTACTTTTTTCAAGCATGGTGGATCTTGCCTCTAGGAGGCTTGCTTGTAGGTTATGCTACCAATTGGATTGCCATCAAAATTATATTTGAGCCCAAGCGCCCAAGAAAACTAGGTCCTATAACTATTCAGGGTATGTTTTTAAAACGGCAAAAAGAAGTATCTGAAGTTTACTCAAGCATTATTGAAAAAAAGCTAATAACACCGAAAAACATTACCCACGTCATCTTACACGGTTCTGGTTCTGCGCAGCTTTTAGAGCTTATTGAACTTCATGTTAACGACGCCATTGAGCGCTATGTTGCCATCGCTCAACCTTATTTCGCGTTGGGTGTAGGTTCAGAAAACTACCATCAAATGAAGGCGCTAGCGGTACGCCAAATATTTGATAATTCTGATAAATACTTACTTTATGCCTTTGATTATGCCAACAATGCGATGCAGATAGGGCACGATTTGAGTGAACGTATGCAGGCATTAAGTGTTGAAGAATTCGAAGGTGTGTTGCGCCCAGCGTATCAGCAGGATGAGTGGAAACTTATCGTAACAGGGGCTATTTTGGGTATGGTAGCTGGTGTAGCTCAACTCTATCTGGTGTTTATGTAACGTGTTTCACGAGTAAAAAATTAACGCACTGGGTTGGCAAAGGATTGGACTAATTTATGAAAACCGCGCAGAAAATACTACTTACCGCGTTAACGTTATTTAACGAGCACGGCGAAAACACGGTCACCAGTGTTGATATCGCCGTCGAGATGGATATCAGTCCGGGGAATCTTTATTACCACTTTAAGGGTAAAGACAGCCTCGTTAGCGCGTTGATGAAAATGCATGAGCAGCAGATGCAGAAGGTACTAAGCCGAGAAAAGCTCGATACACTTAACCCTGAAGAAATTATGTATTACCTGTATTTGCTTATAGATAGCATTCATGTATTTCGCTTTTTCTATCGAAGCCCAGCTGATTTAGCAGAAAAATATCCCAGTATTGTGCGTCCTAGACAGCACATACTATCAAGCCTAAATAAACAATTAGCGTTTCTCTTTGAGTCACTATCAAAGCGTGACATTCTTATTGCCTCTAAAGCAGATAGAACGCTTTTAGTGGACTTGATATCTTTAATTATTACCCAGTCTTGCCAGTTTGATGAGTTAAACAGTCATATGGATAGCACAATGCAGCGTTATCATGCTTTATCACTCATGATGGTAAGTGTAATGCCAAGGCTGGCGATGCCCGATGAACAAAAGTATCAGCTAGAACAGATGCTGCACTCTCATGACTTTATGAGAAATGCCTCAACCCTGTCACCCCTCGACTTCACGTAAAGGAATAGTAATGGCAAAAACGCTCAGTTTCTTAGATAAGTCATTTTGGATAACCGAGTCAGACGAGAATCCAAAACACGTAGCTTGCTTGCAGCTACTTGCCATACCTAAAGGGGCAAAAAGTACCGAATATGTCCCTCAATTATTCCAAGAAATAAGAAGCTTTGCCCGTGCTACTTCTCCCTTCAACTGTGCGGTAAAAACGGTATTGGGGTACCCGGTGGGGTTTGCGCCGGTAAAAAAGCTCAACATGGATTATCACGTTCAAATTCATCGTGTGGCTGATGTTACAAACCGCGAAGCACTCGATGCGTTTGTAGCAAGATTACATGCTTCGCGGTTAGATCCCGACAAGCCGCTTTGGCAATACCATTTCATTTTTGACGACAACAGCGAAACATTTGCCATTTATGCTCGCGTTCATCACATGTATGGCGATGGTGCCACCTTGGTACGCTGGTTTCAGGCTGGGTATGTTTCCAATTCTCACGAAACAAAATTTACACCTGTTTGGGCAGTAAAGCGGCTTCGTTATAAGCGTAGCGAGTCGATAAGTTTTTATAAGCGCTTAGTTGGGGTGGGCTATGCATTAAAGACCGCCTTCGATTTACTCATCATTTTTATTCGCATATTCATGAAAGCGCTGCGAGTGAACCCACATTACATGCCTATTCCTTTCACGGGTACGAAAACAGTGCTGACTGGACAAGTGAAAGCGGGAAGGGCTGTGGCTACCATGGACTTAGACTTTAAGCGAGTGAAAGCCCTGGCAAGGCGAACGCGCTCTACTGCGAACGAGGTGTCGCTATGCGCCTTTGATATTGGCGTACATAAATTGCTGCAAGATCATGGGCAGGTATTTAAAAAAGCCTTATTCACCAATATGCCGATTAACTTGCGCAAACCAGGCGAGAAGACCACAGGTAATAAAATAGCTATTGTGCCGGTGGAGTTAGCACATGGCGAAAATGACCCCTATCTTAGGTTGCGTCAGATTGTGGTGAATCATCGTATTGTTAAAAACGCAGCGCAGCATGCGCGCCCTGCGGCATTTAGTGGCTATACCATTGCAATTCAATCTCTTGCACTGGTCTTCGAATGGTTAAAACTATCTAGCGTAGTTAAGCCTATTGCAAACATTCTAATTTCAAACGTCCCTGGCCCCAAAGATACAAGATATTTAAAAGATGCGGAGTTATTGGCCTGCTATCCCATTTCTACCATGACGCCTGGGGGCGGGGTAAATATTACGCTTATGACCTACGCGGGCACTGCGAATGTCGGATTGGTGTGCTGCAATAAAAATATCGAGTCCTTACAACCACTAGCACGCTATGTCAAAGAGGCGTTCGATATGTTAGAGGCGAGCGTGGACGACCCTAGGCTAAATATTGATGATATTGGTGAGCAGGTGGATACCGTACCTGTCTCTATTGTTTCAGATCACTAGCATGAGTCACTTTGACACTCAGAGCTACTCAATAAGATAGAAGCGCAATACGTCGTCTTCTACACGAACGTTTTGACCTAGTTTCGAAAAGAGTACTTCGCGCCAATGGTCGCCACGCATAGTATGGCTTAAGTCTTCTTGGGTAATTTGCTTTTTTATCGCCTTATTTATGTGCGGAATGTGGTATTCCAACACGGCTTGTTTTGAGCCCGTTAAATAGACTTGTAAATAGTCTGCAGCAATATCAGATGTTCCTGCACTAAAAAGCGAAAGGGCCGACTTTAACGACCCGCCAAGAAGTGTGTTTACACCTTTAGGAAAAAAACGCGAAATTAAAAACTGTGTGTCTTCAATAAGCGCGTAATCATCGTTAACTAAAGTGACACTGTCAGTGAAAAGGTCGGTTAAATAAAGCGTGCTCATGTTTTTGTCATAATGAGGTGATGCTGACACAGTGAACACCACGTGAGCGCGGTAAATAGTTGTAGACGCCACTACCATGTTAAGGGCGGCAAGGCATTGAAGACCAATACGGTTGTTTACATTATCTAATGTAATGTTGCCTTCGAGGACGGTTACTGTACCCGTACCCATAGGAATGTCGAAAGTGAAAGTGTAAGGAAAGCTATCGTTTATAAGGTGTTGGAGTTCACTTTTGGTAAAGTCGTCGTGCGTCAGCTTACCCCATTTCACAAGCCATTGTGCCAGGTACACTTTGCATTTGTCTTTGAAGGATAAGTTATTGGTCAAGATGTATTCTTAGCCTAATGTTGCTAGGCAGTGGCATTTAGCTAGATAGTCTAACGTAATGCATATACCGATATAGCACTTAAGTTATCAGGATTATTAGATTTTTTAAATCTTACAATTTAATTCTTTTATTGATGAAGTATTGTTTGCTAATCTGGTCGTACCACAACGTTTTATTAACATTTAAAAGTCTTGCCCTCAAGGAGTTGGCGAAATGAGCGAAGTACTCAGCAAATACGATTACATTATTGTAGGCGGCGGTTCTGCCGGGGCGGTGCTTGCCACTCGATTATCGGAAAATCCTGCATTAGATATTTTGCTATTGGAAGCTGGCTCGAAAGATACCAACCCACTTATTCATATTCCTTTTGGTTTATCTTTGCTTAGTAGGTTTGAGGGTATAGGTTGGGGTTATCATACGGCGCCACAAAAAGAGATGTATGACAGAGAACTGTTTTGGCCCCGCGGTAAAACTTTAGGCGGCAGTAGCTCGGTTAACGCCATGTGCTATATTCGAGGTCAACAAGAGGACTACGACCGCTGGGCCAATCAAGAGGGGGCCGAGGGCTGGTCATTTGAAGATGTGTTGCCTTATTTCAAGCGCTCAGAAAATTTTGAAGAAGGTGCTGATGAATACCACGGCACAGGTGGCCCATTAAATGTTAGCAAGTTAAGGCATACCAGCGTGCTGTCAGACGCATTTGTTAACTCAGCCTCGTTTGCCGGCTATCAACAGCTTGACGACTTTAACCGAGACGATAGGGAAGGGCTTGGATACTATCATGTTACACAAGCCAACGGCCAGCGCTGCTCAACAGCAAAAGGCTACTTAACGCAGGCAAAGCATCGCAATAACTTAACTGTTTTAACAAAAGTTGCTGCCGAAAAAGTGCTCTTAAAAGAAGGGCGTGCAATTGGCGTTCAGGTACGTGAAAAAGGCGCAGTAAATCGCTATTTCGCTAAAAGCGAAGTCATTCTTTGTGGCGGCGCGATAAACTCTCCACAACTTCTAATGCTATCAGGTATTGGACCAAGAGCAGAGTTAGAAGACAAAGGTATTTTTGTTCAGCAAGACTTGCCTGGCGTAGGCCAAAATCTACAAGATCACCTAGATGCCATCGTGCAATATACCTGTAAAGCCAGAGAGGGCTATGCAGTGGCATTCGGAGCGCTACCTTCTTATGTTAAAGCCACCGCAGACTACGCGTTTAAGCGCAAAGGTATTCTTTCTTCAAATATTGCTGAAGCCGGTGGTTTTGTTAGTTCAAGCTTAGCAACACAAGGTCCTGACATTCAGTTTCATTTCTTACCTGCAATCTTAAATGATCATGGAAGACAGTTGGCCTTTGGGTATGGTTATGGCCTACACGTATGCTGCCTATACCCGAAAAGCAGAGGAACTATATCGCTTCAAAGCAATCACCCTGGTGATCAGGCGCTTATTGACCCCAACTACCTCTCGGCAGAGGAAGATCAGCAAGTCATGATTGAAGGCGTGCGTATCGCTCGTAAGCTACTGTCTGCACCGGACTTCGACAAGTTTCAAGGCAGTGAACTATACCCGGGGGATGATGCGCAAACAGATGAAGAAATATTAGAGTTTTTGCGTGAGCGCGCTGAAACCATCTATCATCCAATTGGTACCTGTAAAATGGGCAGTGATGACGACGAGATGGCGGTGGTTGATACTCAGTTGCGGGTAAGAGGTATAGCAGGTCTTAGGGTCGTAGATGCTTCGGTGATGCCAAGTTTAATCGGCGGCAATACCAATGCACCCACCGTCATGATTGCCGAACGTGCTGCAGAGTTTATTAAGGCGACGCACGAAGGTCAGCCTGTTTCTCTGGCTAAAGCTGAATCGGTGTAACTAAAAAAGTGCTACGAGCGAGGCTTCGTCTCGCTCTGGCAATTCATCTGTTTTAGGCACCCATTTGCTTGCAGCAGTTTTAGCACGCAGTGCAGATCGAATCTTAAAGGCTATTTTTCCGCTCTAGGCAGTTGAACGCGCTTCGCGGCGTACAAGCGCAACGCTGTATTCAAGTTGTTGTGTCGATAAGACGTTTACACTTGCTTTTGCATAAACAAATCTGCTGCACAATCACACATTTCCTCGATATGACTGCTGTCAGCGTATATACCATCAATAAGCAAACGCGCTATACCGTGTAACGTGCCCCACGTCACCTGTGCGAGCCTCAGCGCATCCTGATTGTTTGGAAGTAGTCCTTTATCTTGCCAATAGCGCGTCATCGTAACTTGAAACTGAAAGCAGGGAAATGCAACATCTTTCAGGTCGTTGGTCGCCGCTTGGTTTTGCCAAATAGTGCGACCAAACATCAATTCGTACATCTCTGGATTGTCGGCAGCGTAGCCAATGTATTCGTGCACAAACTCACGGAAGCGCGCCTTTGGCGTTTTGTCTTCTTGTTCGAAGATTCGTTTAGCTGCGCTATGCCAGTCGCTAAAGCCCTTTGCCGCGATAGCACTTAACAGCGCACTTTTATCTTTAAAATGATGATACGGTGCAGTACGTGAAACCCCGGCATCTTCTGCCAGCTTTCTAAGGGATAAACTATCAACGCCGTGCTCAGACAAACGCACAGTTGCTGCCTCTATCAGGGCGCTGCGGAGATCTCCGTGATGGTAGCTTTGTACTGCATTAGCCATAAACCAAATGTTTCCAACTTTATTATTGAGACGAATAGATAACGTTTTATCTTGACAGTGTCAACATAGCCTTTTATCTTGACGCTGTCTAGTTTGCAAACTTGTTAACAGGAACAGCCCAAGGAGACAGCGCAAACCATGAAGTACTCTACATTAGAAGTAAAACAAGAGGGTCATATTGCCCACGTAGTACTTAACCGCCCCGATGCAATGAACAGCATGATCCCAGAGTTCTGGACAGAGCTACCGGCAGCCATTCGTAAAATAGATGATGAAGCCAAGGCACGGGTAATCGTTATTTCATCAACGGGTAAGCATTTCTCTGCCGGTATGGACTTATCGGTGTTCCTGAATATGAAAGAAGACTTTAAGGGCGACCCGTCGCGCAGAGCAGAGCGTATGCGTCGTATGGTGATGTTGCTGCAAGATAGCTTTACCGCCATAGAGCAGGCACGTATGCCGGTTATTGGCGCCGTGCAGGGTGGGGCGATTGGTGGTGCAGTAGATTTACTTAGTGCGTGTGACATGCGCTATTGCACACAAGATGCTTTTTTTACTATTAAAGAAACCCAATTAGGCATGACAGCTGATGTCGGCACGCTTCAGCGTTTACCAAAGCTTATCCCTATCGGTATTGTGAAAGAACTCGCCTATACAGGCCGCAATTTCGGAGCTGCAGAAGCGCAGCAACTTGGCTTTGTAAATCAGGTATTCGATGATCAAAGTTCCATGCTAGACGCGGTAATGAAAATAGCGCAGCAGATTGCAATGAATTCGCCGCTAGCGGTTTCGGGCACCAAGACTATGATTAACTACGCGGTAGAGCATACGGTAGCGGAAAGCTTAACCTATATGGCTACGTGGCAAGCGGGTATGTTCCAAATGGAAGATGTGTTTAAAGCCATGGAAGCACAAAAAACGAAAACGCTGCCGGATTATCCGCCGTTACACCCAGCGATTAAAAAAATGAATTCGTAAGTGAATGTAATTAACTGAATTATAAAGCGCCTTCAGAGAAAGAGCGCATTAGATAAGAATATTTAAACAGGTTTTTTAACGGCTTTTACCAAGCCAAAACGACTTTCAGGAATGTATCATGAATCAGACCGTTACCGATCATCCCGTTTACCCCCATTTATTTCGCCCGCTAGATTTAGGTTTTACTACTCTTAAAAACCGTGTCCTTATGGGCTCTATGCACACGGGCTTAGAAGAATTGCCTGACGGCCACAAACGCATGGCAGCATTTTATGGCGAACGTGCTAGAGGCGGCGTAGGGCTTATCGTTACTGGTGGTATTGGGCCAAATGAAGAAGGCGCTACTCATCCATCGACGTTTCGTTTAGATACAGACGAAGCGGTTAAAAACCATAAAGAAGTGACTGACGCAGTGCACATTGCTGGCGGTAAAATCTGCATGCAAATTCTGCATACAGGCCGCTATGCGTATAGCCCTAAGCTTGTGGCACCTTCTGCGGTTCAGGCGCCTATTAATCCGTTTAAGCCAAAAGCGCTTGAAGCTGAAGAGATTGAAAAGCAAATTAAAGATTTTATTACTGCCGCAACCCAAGCACAGCGCGCTGGTTATGATGGCGTTGAAATCATGGGTTCTGAGGGCTATTTCCTTAATCAGTTTATTGCACAGCGTACAAACCACCGCGACGATGAGTGGGGCGGTGAATACGAAAATCGTATCCGCTTGCCTATTGAAGTGGTGCGCCGCGTGCGCGAGGCGGTTGGTAAAAACTTTATCATTATCTATCGTTTATCCATGCTTGATCTTGTCGAAGGTGGCTCTACTTACGAAGAAGTCGTGCAGCTGGGTAAAGAAATTGAAAAAGCGGGCGCCACTATTATCAACACCGGTATAGGTTGGCACGAAGCGCGTATTCCAACCATTGCGACTAAAGTACCGCGAGCGGCATTTACGTGGGTTACCGCTAAATTCCGAGAGGCGCTTTCAATTCCAGTTATTACGTCAAACCGTATCAATACGCCTGAAGTGGCTGAAGAAGTACTGTCTCGCGGCGATGCAGATATGGTATCTATGGCTCGCCCATTCTTGGCGGACCCTGATTTTGTGCGCAAAGCTCAGCAAAATAAAGCCGACGAAATTAATACCTGTATTGGCTGTAACCAAGCCTGCCTTGACCATGTATTTAACGGCAAAATGACTAGCTGTTTGGTGAACCCACGTGCCTGTCACGAGCTTGAAATAAACGTTAAACCAGCCGATACCAAAAAGCGTGTTGCAGTGGTAGGCGCAGGCCCAGCTGGATTAGCAGCGGCAGTGACTTCAGCCAAGCGCGGCCACGACGTTGTGATTTACGACGCGTCTAGTGAAATTGGTGGGCAATTTAATATTGCCAAACAAATTCCAGGTAAAGAAGAGTTTTACGAAACGCTGCGTTATTTTAAGCGCCAGATTGAGCTTCATAAAAACATTACCCTTAAATTGAATACATATGTTGACGCAGCTGCGCTAAATGATGAAGGGTTCGATGAAGTGATGATTGCGACGGGCATTAAGCCGCGCACGCCAGCGATTGAAGGCATTGATCACGAAAAAGTACTCACCTATATCGACGTATTGAAGGAAAAGAAACCTGTCGGCAATAAAGTGGCCATTATCGGTGCTGGTGGCATTGGTTTTGATACCGCTGAGTACTTGTCGCATGGCAAAGAAACGCCAAGCCAAGACATCCCAGCGTTTATGAAAGAGTGGGGCATTGATATGACATTTTCTGCTCGCGCGGGCATTGAAGGTGTTAAGCCACAGCCAGAGCCATCGCCAAGAGAGATTTTCCTATTGCAGCGCAAGACAACCAAAGTTGGCGCAGGTTTAGGTAAAACAACGGGATGGGCGCACAGAGTGGGTCTACTAGCCAAAGGCGTGACCATGATCCCTGGTGTAAGCTACGACAAAGTCGATGACGAGGGGCTACATATTACCGTTGACGGCAACAGCCAAGTATTACCGGTAGACAACATCATCATTTGTGCAGGCCAAGAGCCAATGCGAGATATCGTTGAAGGCTTAAACATGCCTTATCACTTAATTGGTGGTGCAGACGAAGCACTAGAACTAGACGCAAAACGGGCCATCGACCAAGGCACGCGTGTGTGCGCAGCGGTTTAACGACCGAGTAAACCCAAACTTGTTACAATTATGAGCGCCTCATAAAGAGGCGCTTTGTTTTACGCATAAAAAAAGCTAGGCTTGTTGCGTTCTGTTGTAGCAACGCAAATCTGCTATCATCGTTTTCTTTTTTCGAGACAAACATGTCATACAGCAGCACCCAAGACTTAATTCAAGCAGTCACCAATTCTCCAGAAACAATTGAGTTTAAAGACGTTATCGCGCTTGTTGATAGCGCCTTCGTTTTCACACCCTCCGCTTTTATTAATGGTGATGTGAAAAACGAAGCGAACCAGAACAACGGCTCTTGCAAACTGCTCGCACTCGGTCAGCATTTAAACCTAAACCAAGCTCGAACGCTGGCCCTATTTGGGCGGTTTTATCGCGAAGACGTACTTAATAACCCTAACGGCGACGACCACGCCAATATCCGCAACTTTATAAAAACGGGTCACGAAGGGGTGGTGTTTGAGACGTTTCCTTTAATTGAGCTGCAAAATTAATGCACAGCGCTATAGAGGTTTGAAAGGCGAGAGGCGTAAAGCTCTTGCCATTGCGCAATCAGCATTAATCACGCTCAGTCAAAACCAATTCACTAGACTGGGGCATTATCGCAAAGTCAAATTGCCCTAAGACGTTCATTCCCAATAATCCATCAGAATCGGGTAATGCGTTTTCGGGCAGCACGATGGCTGAAACATCGTTGAACTCATAGCCTGCGAAATAAAAGCGCGGTATTTGTACCAGTGGGGCTTCAATAGTTCCTGAGGCGGTTCTCACGTTGAAGTTACCGATAAACGTGAGGTTTCGCATACGACCCAAGCGAGCGAACAATCGTGACGATATTGCTGTGGTACTGGCACCCGTATCTAAAATCATGGTGGCTTTTTGGTTAAGCGCCTTTGCTTCAAGGCGATATTGGTCACCAATGCGCTCTAAAGCTACGCGAGTTTCATACCGCGCCGCCTCAGCGCCTGTTGGCACTAGTTCACTTTCGCTTGGCATATTGTCTGTGTTGGCAATATCACGCATCTCATAGGCTTTATTGCGAATAATGTTGGCGTCTCTATCGTTTAATGGCAGGGCTGCAAGCACATCTTCCATCAAGGTAAGCTTTTGCTGATAGGCGTAGGCTTCAGCCAAGTTAAGGGTGTAGTGTTTCGCGTCGGGGATGCGCTGATACAAAGGTTCATTTAACCTTGCTACCAATTCCCATTGTTCGTCTTGACTCAGTTGCGTCTGCGCTTGTTGATATAAGGTAGCAATTTTTGTGTCTATAAACGTGAGTGTTTCGTTTGAAAGAGGCAGTTCAGCCAAGTCGTAGTAGTGCACTAGCACAGTGGGAAGGGGCTTGGTTAACTCAATTAATTCAGCTTCTAGTAACAGCAGCGATTCGTTGAGAGAGTCATTTTTTAATAGGTTTGTAAGCTCAGTGGCAAGTAATGCATATTGCCCGTTGTTAAGTAAAGCTGTTAGCGCTGATAGCTGGTCTTGGTCTAATTGAGATGAAGACAAGCCCAACCCCTTTATCTCACTTGATACCGTATTTGACCTGTTGATGTCAGAGCGAAAGTCAGCAGAGCGTGGGTCAGAAGAAGGCTCTGCCTTGCTTCCTACATTTACATCGCTTTTGTGTTTTTCACTATCTTCTAGACGATGTTCGTAGTTTGCCTCTAATTCATAAGCTTTATCATTGTGCTGCTTTAAGCTAACCCACAGATATATGTTAAAGCTTAACGACATACAAAGAATAATCACAAGCAGTGCTGCTAGCCAGGTTTTCATTTGGATATACAAGCCTCGCCGTATATGTCCACAAATTGCTTAGGCATCCGCTTTGGCGCGCCGGTATCAAGGCTAACACACACGAATGTTGTTATAGCATCGAATACGGTTTTATTCCGCTTAGGGCAGATGAACTGAAATTGGCGTTTCAAGGTCAATTTTTTATCACAGTGGACTATCCAAGTTGCACACTCTAACGTATCGCCAAGATGCGTAGGAAGATGGTAGTTAAGCTCGTGACGTTTTATCACCATCCCACGGTTTAGCGCTTGATAATCGGCAAATTGTAAGCCAAGGGCGTTTGAGTGTGCCCACGCGAGGCTTTCTAGCTGCGACAGGTACGCCACATTGTTCACGTGCTGATAGTGATCGATGTGTGTTTCATCGATATGCCATTGTTGCACATAGGGGGTGTCTAACATCCAATTTAGCGTGGTGGAACTCAAACCTCTTCCTCATTCATACATCTTGGTTCTATTCTAGCTGCTTCATTACCGTTGGTTTAGCGCTGTTGTTCAAATGGCCTGTTTTTGCGCTTCTGTTTTTGCAACTTATACCACAGGCAATGGGTTATCTTCTGGTAAGGTTAAATCGTCACTTAACAGCGATTGCATAATTGCTTTTTCTCTTACCAAAACAGGCTGTATAAAGCTTTGCACATCACCTAGTGCTTTAAATGCATTAAAACCACGCTCTAAAAACTCATGCAGAGCAAGCAAACCGGCTAGTTTGGCTGGGCGACGCGAAAGCGAAATCAACATACCTATACCACGAATCTTTATTACATCAGAGAGCTGATCGCCCAAGTGCGAAATAATATCGATTTGGTGCGCTCTGTCTTCCATCCTGCCTACGTTGCGATAAGCAAGGGCATAGTTATCTCGGTTGATGGGCTCCCCAGGAAAATGGTTTTGTAAATATTGGGCCATTGCCATGTCTAAATCGAACGACAGTGCATTTAACGATAATGCATCGTCCATGGCGTTCATGGCTTTGTCGGGCAATACTTTTGCGAGCTTGGGAATAACGCGCACTAAGTCAGCGTCGCGCTGGCTGAAATCTTTTGGCCCGTACAATTCATCTACAAAGAACGCCATGGCTTTTTGATAGCGTTTTTGTTTTGCCAGCTCGTCATGCGTGATTAGTAAACGCTCGCACTGCCAATGCTGAAGCTGATGAATTATAGGCATTACTCCCAACTGATTGGCCAAATCACGAAGGGCATTTACCCGATGAATATGTTTAATTATCTGTTGCGCCAAATGAGAAACTCCCTGTTGAACTAATGTGACTCTTTCGCTCTTGTAAACTTAGATTGACCTATGCAAGCATGCCTTTCAAGTGAGAAGACAAAGTTTTGCTGGTATACTCCATCACCATTGATTTAGCTCACTTGTATAGAACTTATTTGCCGACATGAAGATTGCAAGTCATCACGCTCTTCCAGACCCAGACGTACCCGCGTTAATAGCTCTGTTTAATTCTACATTTGAAGATTTTAATACGCGCTTGGTTTTAGGTGATGATGAACCCATTTACCTCCCTGCAAATGGTGAAAGGTCTTACCATCAAATCGTGTTTGCCCATGGATTCTTTTCAAGTGCTTTGCATGAAATTGCGCACTGGTGTATTGCCGGAGAAAAGCGCCGACTATTAGAAGACTACGGCTACTGGTATTGCCCAGACGGTCGCGATGCAGCGCAGCAAGCCGACTTTGAAAAAGTAGAAATAAAGCCCCAAGCGATTGAATGGGCGTTTACAGAAGCCGCGGGAAGAAAGTTTCAGGTAAGTACGGATAATTTGAATGGTGCTGAGCCTGACAGAGAAGGCTTTACCCGAAATGTTGCTGCTCAGCTAGAAGCCTACGAAGCTAATGGTTTTCCACCTCGCGCTGAACGTTTTAAACGAGCGCTGTCATTTGAGTTTGGCAAAAGTAAATTATCTGCTTTACCTAGCAATTTGGCTGAAAATGCGCCAACAGGTCTAGAAAGAAGCGAAATAGGTTGCGGGATAGGAGTTGTTGCTGAATGAGTCAAGTTAGCACTAGACAATCAGTGTCTGATCACAAGCCTACATTCAAGCTAGGCGTCATAGTTAACCCCTTTGCCGGTATTGGCGGAGCGCTTGCGCTTAAAGGTAGCGATGGTGCTGATATTCGTGAAAAAGCCCTCGCTATGGGAGCAGAGAAAAAAGCTAACGAAAAAATGGCCAAAGCGCTAAGTATTTTAGAAGCGTTGTCAGGTCAGTTCACAGTAGTTACAGCCTCAGGCGACATGGGCGAGACCGTATGTGAATCTCTAGGTATCCCTTGTGAAGTCATCTATACAGCCAATGCCGAGCAAACCGAGGGCGAAGATTCAGAACGTGCAGCCAAAGCAATGGTGGATGCAAACGTCGACTTGCTGCTTTTTGCTGGCGGGGACGGCACAGCCCGTAATATCTGTAGCGTAGTTGGAACACAAGTGCCCGTGCTAGGCGTGCCTGCAGGGTGCAAAATTCACTCTGGCGTTT
Source organism: Alteromonas sp. S005 (assembly GCF_036864475.1). Taxonomy (NCBI): domain Bacteria; kingdom Pseudomonadati; phylum Pseudomonadota; class Gammaproteobacteria; order Alteromonadales; family Alteromonadaceae; genus Alteromonas; species Alteromonas sp. S005. The sequence continues at coordinate 89,602 of NZ_JAZETN010000007.1, forward strand.
ACTGTGTATCGCCGTCGGCGGCAGGACAGGTAGTAAGTCAAATGATCGCAGGCGAGCTTGTAAGTGAAATGGACGCAGAAGTCCGTGATATTGACGAAAACGCCTTTCGCGAGGGCAAAGTTATTGCCAAACACTATGGTGAAATGCGCGTACCCGCTGAACTCACTTACGTTCAAGCTGTAAAAATGGGCGGTAAAGAAGACGAGGCCTTGGTGCTTGACGATATAGCGGCATATGTTAGCGAGATCATGGACGATGAGCCTGATACGTACTTTGTTATGGGCTCGGGCTCTACGGTAGGCGCTGTCATGGAGTTCCTTGGCTTAGACAACACCTTGTTAGGCGTTGATGTGGTGAAGCAAGGTGAGTTAATTGCAAGTGACGTGACCGCCAGTGAACTGATTGCGCTGACAAAAGACAAACCCACCAAAGTGATTTTGACGGTTATTGGTGGTCAAGGGCACATCTTAGGGCGTGGAAATCAACAGTTAAGCCCAGCGTTTATTCGTCAAATTGGCAAACAAAATATGCTTGTTGTCGCCACTAAGCAAAAACTGCAGGCATTAAACGGAAAACCGCTTCGCTTAGACTCAAGCGACGCTGCGCTTGATACTGAATTAGCGGGTGCCTTTACGGTTATTACCGGCTACAAAGACAAAGTACTTTGCCAAGCTGTATAAAGGCATTACGCCATATACCAGAGCTAATTCATTACCTTTTGAGCAACAAGTTTTTTCTTGAACTCAGAACTTAAATTTAGAGAAAAAGAACTGAAATTAACAACAGAAAGGAGTAAGACGTGTTACCACCTGCTGCAGCACCAGAAAGTGTCGTTAACGCTATCGCAGATATTGAAGCATCGCTCGATGACGTGGTAAATCACGGGAGTGATGACGAATTGTTTATTGCCAGCTACTTGCAAGGTCATTTCGCGGTAGAGGCGCGCCAAATCGAAATGCAAGAAGACGCTACCGTTGCGATGCTTAATGACAAAATGCTTGAAAGCCTTGATAGTGCTTTTGCTAACAACGAATTAGAAAGTGAAGATGCTCAGCAAGTAAAAGCACTTTGGGCACGGTTAGTCGCAATGTAATTGCGGCTTTCCTCTAATCTGCCCACAACCACTATACTCCTGTTCGTCGTTATTTCTTTTTTCAATCCGTTACAGTTTTATCAGCGAAACCCTTTATTAGCCGCCAGGTGGGTTTATGTTTAATATTGGCGAAAAGCTGCTTTGTGGTGGCTGGTCAGTTCGAAGCGGTCAATGCGGTCATGTATAGCCTCTTATCAAATCAAAGATTCAATAGAGAATATAATCATTCAGAGTCTTTGGTCGAAAAGTATAATAGCTGACCTTTGGGCGATTTAAGTAGTGCTGCATCCAGAAAAATTAACTTGGACAATCATTGGTGATGCCGAACATATCAAATCGGATGTTGAAGCAGCGGAACTTGGACCTGTCAGTGTCCAAAGTATGAATTCACTGTAATAGGCGGCACTGTAAATTAAGCGAAAGGGCCGAGAAATTACTCGGCCTTTTTATTCAGAATTATTCACTAAATTCGTCAAATGCACGTAAAGCATCAGCAGCATACATAAATGATGGGCCGCCTCCCATATAAACGGACATACCGCACACTTCTTCTATTTCTGCACGGGTAGCACCTAAATGCACTAACGCTTTTGCATGAAAGCCTATGCAGCCATCGCATCGTGTTGCGATACCAATCGCAAGGGCAATAAGTTCTTTCGTTTTTTTATCCAACGCGCCATCGGCGGTCGCCGCCTTGGCCATATCAGAAAACCCCTTCATGACTTCTGGTACGCCTTTTTTAACCTCAGCTAGGTACGGATTTAAGTTATCTGTAATTTGTTTATATGACTTCGTCATAGTGCTCCCCTGATGAAAAAATAATGGATTAATAGGCTTCAACATCTATTGATATTCGGGCCTAATCTTAATAAAGTTCAAAGCAAATCTTACCGGGTAATATACACTTATTTTAGTTTAAAGCTGAAGGTGCGTTATGACCTATGTCAATAACTGTCAAGGTTACAGTACAAATGCGCCTTTTGTTGAATGGCTCGAAAGACCAATATGCACTAAAGTAAGGGTAGTTTAACTTATCGCCTCGATTCTTATTTTGAAGCTCCCCCTACCTGTGGCCACAGCAAAAACTTTACGTTCTTTCGAGCGCATATTTGCAACTTTTCTAATCAACCTGCTTTGTGCTTCGTTAGTGTTTGCTTCGGGGTCAAACAAGTTGATGAATGAATACTCCGTCGAACTATTAACCGATGAAGATGGCTTTGTGTCATCAGAAATCTACTCCGTTATTCAAGACCACCAGGGCTTTCTTTGGTTTGGCACGGCAGAAAATGGCGTCATGCGTTACGACGGCCGCAACGTTAAGCTCTTCGAGTCGAATAGTGAAAACGAACAAAGTCTTTCCCATAACGATGCCGGCAACTTAATGTTGGATGCTGAGGGCAATATTTGGGTGGGTACGTGGGGCGGTGGTGTCAACCGATACGACCCTACATCCGGTCAATATGCGCGCTATTCAAACGTGCCTGATGATGTAAATTCCCTGTCATCAAACCGAATTCAGTCGCTTTTTCAGGATAACGCAGGTGATATCTGGCTAGGCTCCTACGACAAAGGGCTTAACCGTTTTTTAGGCAATGGGCAATTCCAGCGAGTTCAAAAAATACCGGGGGATAAAAATAGTCTCTCGCATAATCGCATTTGGGACATTATTGATAACGACGCCAATAGTCTGTGGGTAGCGACCAGCTATGGGGTAAATTTACTCGATAAAAAAACGTTAAACGCAAAGCATTTCTTGCCCGAACCAAAAAATAAAACAGCAACAGGCGCAAATGAAATACGCAGCTTGCTTCGTACATCTTCTCACCAGTTATTTGTTGCGACGCAAAATGGGCCCTTCTTGTTTTTTCCAAGTTCCGGTGTTTTTCTGCCTCAAACGACACGAGAAGGTAAACCACTAAGTCAAGTAAACTCAATGATTGAGGACCATGATGGTCAAATATGGTTCGTCACTACCGAGGGATTGTATCGTCATACCGGAGAGGGGAACTATGTTGAAAAGGTCGACTTTGGTTATGAAAATGGCCTTCGCATAATTTTTGAAGATCATACTAAAACCAAGTGGATAACCAGTGAAGTTCATGGAATTTTTAAATTTTCCCCTCGCGGTAAAATGAAACAAATTAATAGCGAATTATTAACCGCACCAAGTGGTATTGCACTTGATAAAGCACTTGATGACAGTGATAAAAATGGTGATGTGCTCATTGTTACGGCAAACGCCGACGTGTTCAAATGGAAAGTGAAAGAAGAGCTTTTGCAAAAAGAATACGACTCGGTATTCAAAGAGCTAGGCGGTTATAAAGAGCGTGGGGTTATTGAAAGACCTATCATAGTGCCAGACCAAGAAGGGTTGCTGTGGGTGGCACAGGATGACTTTGTAGTCAGAGTTGACCGACGCACTAGAGCAATAAGCCGAATTGAATATCCCAAAACTGACAGTAATTATCGTCAGTTTCGTGAGTTCAGAGCGCTTGAACTAGACAATGATGGCAACGTTTGGATTGGTACCTATAAGCACGGTATCTATGTTTACAACAAACTTTCAGGGGATTTCAAGCATTTAACGACCAAAGACGGCTTAACGCACCCAGAAATTCACAGCCTATATAAAGACGCCAGCGGCAATATATGGGTGGGCACGGGCGGTGGTGTGAATCTTTGGTCAGTTGATAGTAAAAGTTTCGCGTACTTCAGTGGCGCAGAAGGCCAAACGGGAAGCTTGGTCGATAGCATTGTGGAAGATATCCATCAAACGAGCAACGGGCAAGTATGGATAGCTACGCAAACGGGGTTGTACCGATATTTAGCAGAGTCTAAGTCCTTCAAGCATTTTAGTGAGAAAAATGGGCTGCCCACCACCTTAATAAGAGCTATCGCCGATGGCGATGACGGCAGGCTATGGCTTACCACCAACAAAGGTGTTTTTCTTTATAACCCCGACACACAAAATGTTATCAGCTACAACAGTGTTAAAGATTTAGCGGGCAAAAACTTTTACTCAGATAGCTTAATTAAAGCGGATGGGTCTACCTATTTTACGAGTAGTCAACGGGGGATAGAGTACTTCAAGTATAGCCGAGAACAAACCGACACCGCTAACGCAAATATAGTTCTCACGGGTTTTAACAAAATGGGGGAATCGGTAGAGCTTAATAAGCCACTGTCCTATGTCACTGATATCTACCTTTCTTATGAAGACTACTTTTTTTCATTAGATTTTACTCTTTTGGATTTTTCAGACCCCAAGCGCGCCCACTTTGCATACAAGTTAGAAGGGTACGATGAGCAGTGGATTGATATTGGAAATCATACTTCGGTGTCGTTTACCAATTTAAATGGGGGGGACTACCGATTACTCGTAAAAGCCATGAAACCAAATGGGGAGTGGGGTGATGATACCCTATCCTTAAATTTACATGTGGCAGTAGCACCATGGAAAAGCTGGTGGGCTTACACTATCTACAGTTTATTTTTGTTAGGTATTCTCGTGTTGGTGATTTATCTGCGCACCCATCTACAGCAAACCGAAATCACTAGACAAAAACGCTTCGTTCAAACCCTAGAGCAGCAGGTATCTGAAAAAACTGCGTCGCTGAAAGCGCAGGCGAACGATTTAAAGCAAGCGCTTGAAAGTGCTGAAGAGGCCACGAAGTTGAAGTCTGAATTTCTTGCTAATATGAGCCATGAAATTAGGACGCCAATGAATGGTGTTATAGGTATGCTGGGCCTGTTGAAAAAAAGCGACCTAACAGCAGAACAAAGCCAGCGTGTGAGTATTGCTAAAACCAGCGCTAACTCATTGCTTGTGCTTATCAATGACATCCTAGATTTTTCAAAGATTGAAGCAGGCAAGCTTGAACTAGAGTCTTTGGATTTTGACCTAAGGGAGCTGGTGGAAAGCACTGCGCTGTCAGTAGCGCACTCAGCGCAAGAAAAAGGCCTGGAAGTGATTGTTGATGTCTCTGAAATCACTGAGTCAAAAATATATTCTGACCCAAGCCGAATTCAACAAATCCTGACTAACCTTTTGAGTAATGCAGTTAAATTCACTAAGAAGGGTGAGATATACATTACTGCAAAGCTAACCCCAAGTAATGTTGAAAGTGAAAACACGCTTTACCTAACGGTAGAAGATACGGGTATAGGCATCCCGGAATCAAAACTTCCTCATTTGTTCGACGCATTTACCCAAGTCGACGCCTCTACTACAAGGCGCTTCGGAGGTACAGGGCTTGGTTTAAGTATAACTAGAAAACTGAGTCAGCTACTGGGAGGTGACATAAATGTTACCTCTGAACTTGGCAAAGGTAGCTGCTTCAAGGTTATATGTAGAGTTACGGGCTCGGAGGAAAGCGTGACACCGAAACCTGAACTTGCCAAAGAAAATACGTGCTGCTTAATAGTGGATAGGAATGCGTCAACAAGGCATGTAATGCAAAATCAACTGAAGCTTTGGGGAGTAAATACATTATGTGCATCATCGCTAGAAGAGGCGGCAACGCTTTACTTAGCTGATGAGGGTAGCGGACAAAGCAAGTTAGATATTGATATTTTGTTTCTGGAAAAGGTCGTTGATGAACACAAGCGAGACAACCAATTACTGAACCTCAACGGTGCCGAAAGTTTAAGGTTCAGTCGTACTATTCTTATGACCAAATTAAGCGATGTCGATAGCTTCAGCGAGTTTAGAGGGCTGCCAGTTGACGAATGTCTGCCCAAACCCATAACGACAGCAGATTTAATAAGAATACTAGAAAATACGGTTGATAAGTCCTGTACTCAAAACGATGTGCGTCCACGGCAGCTGGGTGTGGATACTGCAAATTTTGTAGAGCAGCATCTTGATGAAGGCCTAACTGGACAACAGCCGGCGAGTTGCTCACTTCCTATCGAAGCCGCACGGATTTTGTTAGTTGAAGACAATGTGATAAATCAACTGGTTGCTACTAATGCGCTCGAAAGCGAAGGGTATCAGGTAGATGTGGCAAATAATGGCTTAGAAGCGTTAGACATGTTGAAGCGCAGCGAGCTTGAAGCACAATACAGCGCAATTATTATGGATTGCCAAATGCCCGAAATGGATGGGTTTGAAGCAACGAGATGCATCCGTGAAGGGGCGGCGGGAGATATCTATAAAAATACGCCTATTATTGCGGTGACGGCCAATGCCATGCAAAGCGACAAAGATATGTGCATGGCAGCAGGTATGGACGACTTTCTTACCAAGCCTATCGATAATCAGAAAGTAACGTCGACCTTACGGAAATGGCTAAACAAAAATAACTAGTCACTCGCCAAAAAGGAAATAAACGCGTTAATATGCAACAAATTTTTAACATGTTGTGAGAGCGTTAATGCTAAACAGAGCATCAAAACCCTTCGTCAAACTCGTCGAAAGGTATCTTCCTGACCCCTACATTTTCGTTTTATTACTTACCCTAATTACGTTTGCTTTTGCGGTGGTCATTCAAGAGCAAACTCCACTTACCACAATTCAACAGTGGGGAGACGGATTTTGGGGGCTGCTAACTTTCTCAATGCAAATGCTCTTGGTATTAGTAACCGGGTTTATGCTGGCATGCACGCCGCTAGTCAAGACACTGCTGGAGAGTCTCGCCCGTCTAGCTAAAAGCCCTGGAAGTGCTATTGTACTGGTTACTTTAGTGTCGCTTACGGCCAGTTGGATAAACTGGGGCTTTGGCCTTGTTGTAGGCGCGTTGTTCGCCAAAGCACTTGCAAGAAAAGTGTCGGTAGATTATCGGCTATTGGTGGCGAGCGCATATTCAGGTTTTGTCGTATGGCATGGCGGCTTGGCGGGCTCTGTACCGTTAACTATTGCAACCCCGGGTCATTTTTCAGAGGCACAAATAGGCGTGATTGGTACCAGCGAGACCATTTTTAGCGGTTTCAACTTACTGTTGTTGGCAATTATGTTTGTAGTTATTCCCCTTGTGAATCGCTTGATGCTGCCCCCTAAATCTGAAAGCGTGATTGTGGATACCACAAAGCTACAAGACGACGCATTGCCTTCGGCGACAAACGAGAGGCCTGCCGATAAACTCGAAAACAGCAAAGCTCTTGGTTTACTTGTTGGTTTCGCTGGGCTTGCTTATCTTGCGAACTATTTTATTTCCGGCGGCGGGTTAAACCTAAACATCGTTAATACGTTATTTCTTTTCCTTGCTATTGCCCTTCACGGTACGCCACGCAATGTTTTACATAGTTTGCAGCAAGCGGTTCAGGGCGGCAGCGGAATAGTAATACAGTTTCCGTTTTATGCTGGCATTATGGCGGTTATGGTGCAATCTGGATTAGCGCAGACTATGTCAGAATGGCTAATTAGTTTTGCGTCTGCAGAGTCGTTGCCCGTATGGAGTTTTATTAGTGCAGGCATTGTTAATATTTTCGTACCTTCGGGAGGAGGGCAGTGGGCGGTGCAAGCTCCCGTAATCTTGCCGGCTGCCGCTGAACTGGGTGCGGAAGTAAATAGGGTTGCAATGGCAGTGGCGTGGGGTGATGCGTGGACCAATTTGATTCAGCCGTTTTGGGCACTACCCGTACTTGCCATAGCTGGCCTTAAAGCCAAAGACATTATGGGCTTTTGCTTGGTTCAGCTTATCGTAACCGGTGTCATTATTTCCTTGGTATTGCGGTTTGTGTGAGGATGGTTACTTTAGGTACTGTATGAATTGAAGAGCGCACGGATCAGCAGTTTTGAGATGACACTTTTTGGCCTTTTAAAATCATGCCAACATCCAAAATTCCGAGAAGTGTTAGCGCTCATCAAGTAGTCGAACAACGTGATGAGCGAAACAAGTCGGAGCTAAGCGAATGCGGTTTCTATCGATACAATGTCAATACCACGCACTTGCATAGAATCCAGCGCCAATAGATGACCAATGGCGTCACGCGTGCAGGTGCAAGGTTCAATGACTTTGGGGGAATACTTGGCAGCAGCTGGTGATAATGCTGTGTGAGTTACGCAGTTGTGGGTCATCATACCTGCAAGAAGAATTTCATCCACGCCCAATGACTGTAAGGTTTCGTCTAAATTGGTGTTTTCAAAACAATCGGCGTGTTGCTTTGTGATGATGGGCGCATCCGGGGCAGCGGCTATCACCTCTTTATGAATTTCAGCGCCATGAGATCCTTCATAGAAAAACAACCCTTCTCCGGCCTCAACAGGCACAAGGTGCTGTATGTGAATAATCGGAATGCTCTTTTCCTTTGCAATAGCCATCGCTTTAAGTGTTTCTTGCATCGCAAGCTCTGGTTTGTGTAAAGGATACTTCCCTTCAGGAAAGTAATCGTTTTGAATATCTATAACAATAAGTGCTTGTTTAACCACGGTCTTACCCTCTTTTTCCAAGAAATAGTCTCTAGCACGGTTTAAGTTGTGCTTACTCGATATTGACTATTTTGCAGATTTTCACGTGTAATAGAGAGTGACGATAATGACAAAAAGCGCGCCAAATGCGACAGCGTTCACAGAACGACAATGAAACGATGAAAGAAATAAAAATAGCAGTAATAAACTATCCAACCGCAAGCCAATCTGCGCTTTACGGCATCGTTGAGATGTTAGAGTTAGCAAATACGATGTGTGAGCAAATCAACGCTGATGTGGCATTTAGCGCGAGTATTTACAAAGCGGAACAGTTGAATTCAAATGCACTGGTTGATGTCGTCATCTTGCCGCCAAGCATGAGTGAAACATTTTTTGAGCATAACTTCACATCACTTATCAACTATATGGGAGTCATGCAGTCCCAAGGTGCATTGCTCGCCTCTGCTTGCGTAGGTGCATTTATTCTTGGCAAAGGGGGCTTTTTAGATAACAAAGTGTGTACTACACACTGGCGAATTGCCGATCACTTCATGGCAGCCTTTCCCACAGCAAAACTAGACGCCAAGGCTATTGTGGTAAACGGGGAGGGCGTAATAACGGCTGGCGGGAGAATGGCTTGGATTGACCTTGTGTTTGAAATCATATCGACCTTAAGTTCACCTACCATTGCCTTGAGTCTTTCTAAAGAGATGGTGGTGGATACAGGTTACAGGGAGCAAGGCTTTTATCACCAGTTTTCACCTAAAAAAGATCATGGCGATGCTCTCGTTGTTAAAGCACAAAATTACTTGGAAAACCATTACAGTCAGACAATTTCTCTTAGCGATTTAGCAAGCCACACTTTCGTTAGTCAGCGAACCTTACAGCGAAGATTTACGCAAGCGTTAGGTATGTCAGTCATCGACTATCTGCAGAAGCTGAGACTTCATCATGCTTGTCAGCAAATTGAAGTATCTACGCGTAGCATTGCTGATATTGCATTCAACGTGGGCTATCAAAACGTCAATGCGTTTAGGAAGATATTCCGTAAAGAGTATGGGCTTAGTCCGGTGGAATACCGCAAGCGTTTTGCAATAAATTAATCATATCGTTATTTTCATTTTAATTGTTATGTTATAACATTTATTAAATTCGAGATTTAAAATGAAACTTAGCGAGTCGTTATGTCAATTCAAACTCAGCTTCCCGTTACCGTACTTTCGGGCTTTCTAGGCGCCGGTAAGACCACGGTTCTAAATCATATTCTGAATAATCGTGATGGATTAAGAGTAGCCGTTATTGTTAACGATATGAGTGAAATCAATATCGATGCTGCTACGGTGAAAAATGAAATTAGCTTTAATCGAGCCGAAGAAAAGCTGGTGGAAATGAGCAACGGCTGTATTTGCTGTACGTTGCGAGAAGATTTACTTGAAGAGATAGAGCGTTTAGCGCACGAAGGTAAATACGATTACCTGGTTATAGAGTCTACAGGCATTTCAGAGCCTCTGCCTGTAGCAGAGACCTTCACGTTTGCTGATGAAGACGGTAAAAGCTTATCTGAAATATCGCGCCTCGATACCATGGTTACCGTTGTTGATGCATTGAATTTTCTTAAAGACTATGACGAAGCTAAGTTTCTCAACGAAGTGGGTGAGAGCTTGGGTGAGGAAGACGAGCGTAGCGTAGCAGACTTGTTGGTCGAACAAGTGGAATTTGCTGATATATTGCTAATTAGCAAAACCGACTTAGTCTCTGAACAAGAGTTGGCGCGCCTTAAGAGTATTCTACAAACCCTTAATACCGAGGCTATTCAAGTGCCCATTGAGCATGGAAAAGTGCCCCTTGATAAAGTGCTGAACACGGGGCGATTTAGCTTTGAGCGTGCTCAGCAATCGCCTGGTTGGTTGAAAGAAATGCGTGGCGAGCACGTACCAGAGACTGAAGAGTTTGGTATAAGCAGCTTTTCGTACGAAGCGCGACGTCCGTTTGATCCGCAAAAGTTTTATGATTTTATCCATAGCAAAGACATTGCAGGTAAGTTAATTCGTTCAAAAGGCTTCTTCTGGTTGGCAACACGCCCACAGCTTGCGGGCAGTTGGAGCCAAGCAGGCGGTATGGCGAGATACGGAGCCGCTGGACTGTTTTGGAAAGCCGTACCAAAAGAGCAGTGGCCTGAAGACCCTGAGTACCTTAAAGCAATTGAAGAGCAGTGGATGGAGCCTTTCGGTGACATGCGTCAAGAGCTGGTGTTCATTGGACAAGGGCTTAATAAAAGCGACATTATCGAGCGGTTAGATCGTTGCTTGTTAACTGACGAGCAGCTTATTCAAGGCCATCATGTTTGGGCTGAAATGCCTGATCCATTTCCTGCGTGGGAGCACTAGTATGCAGGCGCTACAAGACGACAAAATTGTCTTCGAACGTAGCAGTTCGTGGCGCTCAAGCGCCGATGCTATGGTATTAGGCGATATCTTTGATAAAGGTATTAGCGTTGCGGTATGGACAAGGCCCGAAGTACCACTTGTCACGCAATATTATGTCGACGTTTTTAAATCATTAGGAATGGGGATTCGCGGTGTTTTCTCTTTAATATCACTGAAAGAGGAAATCGCAAAGCTTTTACCTGATGGAAGAAATAGTGCCGGAAAGCAGGCTGCCATTGACGATATTTATTTGCTGTCAGACATGCTTACCACGCTATTTGATTGTAACAGCGTAGGTATAAGGTTAGTGCCCCTTTCATCAGCAATGTGCCCAAGCTTTCATGTGGACAATATACCTGTTCGGTTGGTGAATACCTATTTGGGCGAAGGTACTGAGTGGCTGCCGAAAGAAAGTGTGGTAACTAGCCCGATGATTGGCCTTAATGACGCAAATATTCAAGGGCTTACGAAGAATCGGTTGGGGCAGCACTATCAAGAAAACAGCGTTAGGCAAATGAACGCACTCGATGTGGGCTTACTTAAAGGAAAAGCGTGGCAGGGTCATGAAGAATTTGCTGCAGTCCACCGTTCTTGCAAAGTAATGCCTGAAACTCAACGCGTACTGCTTACTCTTGACCCTATGTAGTTTTAAAAAAACAGTGCAATTTTATAAACCGGGCGTAACTTATTATCAGTCACTTTGGCGCTATCACTTTTTCCATAAGTTTTCCCTTGTGATAGCGCTTTTTTCTTTCTTAGTACCTAGCCTCTCAAATCTTCTTAAACGTTATAATCTTTCATATTTAACGTATTGTGAATGCTAGGAATGCGTTCTTCTGCATGGTGATTTACATACAGCAGTGTACTTGTGCCTGCTTTAGCCAATATATCAATAAGCTTAAGCGCTTTTTGGCGGTTGAAGTCGTCTAAACCATTACAAGGTTCATCCAAGATAAGCAGTGCAGGGTGTTTTACCATAGACCTCGCTATAAGCACTAATCGCTGATCACCAAAAGACAGTGACTGAAACGGTGTGTTCTTCTTCTGTTGTAAGCCTAGTACAGCAAGCCATTGTTCTGCCACCATGCGTTCTTCTAGCGTGGGGCGGGTGTACAGACCAATACTGTCGTGAAAGCCTGAAATGATAACGTGTTCAACACTTGCGTTCACTTTGTACTGCATATGGAGCGCATTCGACATAATTCCAATGTGCTTTTTAATGTCCCATATGCTCTCGCCTGTGCCACGTTTTATGCCAAACATTGTTAAATCGTTGGTATAACAATGGGAATTATCACCGGTAAACATTTGAAGCAAACAGGTTTTGCCTGATCCATTTGGACCAGTGATCTGCCAGTGCTCATTTTTGTTAAGCGTAAAGTTAAGCTTTTCAAATACGGTTCGTTCATCGAAGCGCACGAACCCATCTTTAAGCTGAATTAAGGTATGAGGTAGTGAATCTAACTCACTGTTTTGATCATTGAGGTTTCGGTCATTACGATTGGGATCATCGCCGTGTTTGTCTTTAGCGTTAAGCGCTGAGGGAACATTGATATCATCAGACTCTAATGCAAACCACGTGCTTAATTCTGAGCGCAAACCGTCATAGTTAAGTTTATCTTCAGATTTCCACGTAATGGCCAAGTCATCCATGACAATCAACTGGGCTTGCATATTCTTGGGAATATCTACGAGTTTGTTGGCGGTAAGTACTAAAGAAGCTTGCTGCTGAGAAACAAGAAAGCGACTAAATGCGCTTATCGCTTCAACATCTAAACCTTCGAAGGGCTCATCAAGCAAAATAATAGAGGCATTACTTAACCATGCCAACATGATAATAATCTTGCGGGTTTCACCTGTTGAAAGTGAAAGAAACGCATTATCTAGCAAATGCTCAATTCTAAGAGCAGAGGCGAGTTCATCGTAATAAGGGTGATTTTGATAATCCACATTAGTCTGTGCGAATAGTTCACAAACCTGTGATGGCTCAGCTATTACGTCTAAAATATCCGCACTGTCTTTTTGTTTTTCTTCTTCAATTATCGCTTGCTGTTTAAAAACCGAAACCTCTGCAACAACCGAACTACATTCACGACTACCGCTTGCTGCCTTCCCACTACCGGCAAGCGCGGAAATTAAGAGTGACTTCCCGCTACCGTTTCTGCCTGCAATAAGGACGTGCGAGGGTGGTTTTTCGTTATTTAGTGTTAACGAAAATGCAGGGGTAATATATTGATTAGGAAGCTTTGTTTGAAATTCGGAAAGGTACAGCATTAATGATCGCGAGTGAATATTGAGTAGAACCATTGTGAAGTTTTCTGTTTACCTGTCAATGGTGAATAAGACTTTCTGAAGACAGAGCCAGCTGGTAAGTTAGTCGTATAAGGTAAATGCAGCATTGGATGGTTGGTAAGGGAATAAATTAGTGAGCATGGTAACACTCAGAGATTTTAAAACGAGAGATGTAGGTAGACTGGTAGATATTTTAAACCAACCCTCGGTCACTCAATATCTTTCGACAAAAATTCCTAACCCTTATACAAGAGAAGATGCTATGTGGTGGGTTCAAGAGGGGAGCAACCAAGGCTTTACAAGAGCTGTTGAGTATGAGGGCGAGTTAGTTGGGTGTATTGGTGTTAACCCGGGTAACTTTGAATATGAGAGGTCTGGAGAAGTTGGGTACTGGCTTTGTTCATCACATTGGCGAAAAGGCATTATGCGCGAAGCGCTGCGCCAAATTATTGCGCTTACTTTCTCGAACACAAATATAGAGCGCATTTTTGCCTGCGTATTTTCATCTAATTTTGCTTCGCAAAAGCTGCTGCTAGATGCAGGGTTTAGTGAAGAAGCGATATTGCAACGCGCCATCTTCAAAAATGGACGGTTTTACGGTAGCCATATTTTTGCCATCTTGAGATAGCTAAAAGGTAATTCCCCAATAAAGTGTTTTTCTGTGTCTGAGAAAACAACCTTCATAAGATACATTCTATAAAAAGGAACTTTTGTGAAAAAAACGATGATATCAATTCTACTCGTTTTTCTGGTCATCATTTGCGCGGGGCTAGTAGTGCCAGAAAAGCTCGTAATTCCAGTAGAGGGGGCATCTTCTAACGACTGGAATCACAATACGTTTTGGTACGAACCATGGGGTAGCTCTGGTGTGCACAAAGGGATAGATATCTTCGGGGCAAAAGGTACACCTGTTCAATCCGCCACCTCAGGTTATGTTATCTACACAGGCGAATTGGGTAAAGGAGGGAACGTTGTCGCGGTTCTAGGCCCTAAGTGGCGTGTGCATTATTACGCTCATATGCAAGAAGTTACAGTGAAGAAAGGGGCTTGGTTGTCTCAAAAAGAGCAAGTGGGAACCCTTGGCGATACTGGCAACGCCAAAGGTAAGCAACCCCACCTTCACTACTCGATAGTTTCTCTTATTCCTTTGCCATGGAAAGCAACGTCTGAACCTCAAGGTTGGAAAAAAATGTTTTTTCTTAATCCTCACGAAAAGTTGCTGTAGGCGCAAATGCAAGGATGAGCGCTTCTTTAGGTAAATACATACTTCACATTGATGGTATCGCAGGAACGAGCGCTGGCTTATTGCTACTGCTTTTCCGAAATATAGCGAGCGACTACTACCAGCTGCCGAAAGGGCTAATTCTATTTTTAGCGGGTGCGAATTTATGCTATGGCATAAACGCATTAAGGCTTGCCCTAATGCGCAATAGAAAGCTTAATGAAGTAACGGCTTTAGCTATTGCAAACTTTCTTTGGGCGGTTACATGTGTAGGAATTCTTCCCACTTACTACGAACAAGCGAGTATATTCGCACTGCTATTTATTAGTGCCGAGTGCATATTTGTAGCGATACTTGGTCTGTGTGAGTGGCGCTACAGATTTCTATTAGCTGCTAGTGGTGATTGATTTTCGCTTAAAGCAAATGCGATTTTCAATCGTAAAAACTCTATCTAACATCATTCTGAAAGATATCTAGTTTGTAAAATTTACGGCTATTTTCTAACCTTTTCCCGTAAAAATATTACTGAAGCGCTGAATTACCTACACATAATAATTCTATTATCTAAACCCTGTCATTTCCTACTTATTTAAATAAGTCATATTTTTCAATCGCTTGCGCTTCTTCTTATTCCTTGGCACTCGTTTTGCGATCTTGTCAATGTGTGTATTTTCAAGGAAAAGATCAATGGAAGCCGAACATCGAGCCGTTAAGCAGACTATTCAAATGCGTCAAAGTAACCAATTGGAAGTGAACGCTTTTGGTCGCTCCTTAACGCCTAGCAAACGAACTTCTAGCACAGCAAGAAAACTCGTTATTGCTGCAGCTTCTTTCTGGTTACCTTTGGTAGGTGTTGCCTCGACCGTCTCCACTCCAACACCAGCAGCTTTGGAAGAGGCGCATACAACCTCAGCGTTACAAGCACAGTTAAAGCAAATGAAAAGCGCTTATGCTTTCTATTCTTCTATTGCCCAACAGGGCGGCTGGAAAACCCTAGATTCAGAATCAGTTCTTGAAAACGGTGCGCTAGAAAGGCCACACGCAATAACAATACAACTAATGGCGAAAAGCAGAGTCAAGTTATACGTGCGCTTATCTCCCGCTTAGGAAGAGAATACTCATCATTAGACACCAGTTGTGTCCATGCTTTAACAGCGGTTAATTCCAAGTCATGCGTTTTTAGTGAAGATGTTGAAGAGACAGTGAAAGATTTTCAACGCCGCCACGGACTGTTAGTTGATGGCGTAGTGGGCAGAAAGACAATTGCTGCACTAAATGTGACGGCAGATGAAAAAGCCCAGCAATTAGCACTGAATATAACACGCTTAGAAATGTTCGAAGAAAAAGACAGCGATGCTTACGTGTTAGTTAACATTCCAGAATTCCGCCTTCGTTATATTAGTCAAGGTAGAGTAAAAGCCACTAAAGATGTGGTAGTAGGCAAGCCAAGCTGGGCTACGCCTTCATTTAGCGATCATATCGAAAAGTTTGTGGTTAACCCGGAATGGCGTATACCACTTTCGATCGCGACTAGAGAGATCGCGCCTAAAGTAGCAGAAAACGCTAATTACTTAGAAGAGAACAACATTGTTATTCGCAAAAACAGTTTTGTTGATGATGAGTTGGTTGACCCCAATACAATTGATTGGAAAAACATAAAGCCTTATCAGTTTGACCATTTTTTAGTAAAGCTTCCCAACGAAAAAAATCCGTTAGGCAAGGTTAAATATCTATTCCCGAATCGACACGCTGTGTACGTGCACGATACGCCTTATCAACAGTGGTTTAATGAAACAAACCGCGCTGCGTCACACGGCTGTATTAGATTGGAAGACCCTTTTTCACTAGCAAAGTTAATTGCAGAAGAGCAGGGCGTAGAGAGTCTAATGGATAACGTAATATCAGCCCGTGATTTAAGCCAGTCTAAAACCTTTCACCTTGAAGAGCCTCTGCCTATTCATTTGGTGTATTGGACCGCGTGGGCTGACCAAGACGGTAAGGTGAACTTCAGAAATGATATTTATCAGCGCGATCGACGCGACGCTAAGGCGCTTACTCAGGTAGCGTCTCTGTAGAAGAATACAAACGAACGATAGTGGTAACAAGGTATATGAAGATGATAGTGAATAACTTAGCAGCTTCGGTAGTGGCATTCGCATTACTCTTAACTGCACATAATGCAAATGCTCTTTTGCAGGGCGCAGATGCAAAGAGTGCCGAAATGGTTCAGAAGAAAGTTTCTCAAAGAACCACTCAAAAAGCGCCACATGAGCCAGTTGTTGTTGAAAATAAAGCTCACCTAGAGGACGCGGAATTTAGTTTAAAGATCAACAATATTGTGGTGCCTTATAACGTCTTTTCTTTATTTGTGCTACCTGAAGAAATTACTGAACTAGAAGTTATTTATCCGCAACCGGACAAAACCTATCAGTTGTTTGAAAACGGGGTAATGGTTGAGAAATCCGAGTCTATGACCTGGCACTGGCGGGCGAAAGATACGCCGGGTGAACAGCGCCTGGAAATAAGAAGCGAAGACGGGCAGGTTAATATGTCACTGAATGTATTTGTGATGGTTCCTGCCGAGGAAGTCCAAGGAGGACGCCTAAAATATTATCATATAGGGCCTTACCCAGATGAAAGCGAAGTTAAAAATAAAGACGTTTACGTTGAACCCGAAGGCTTTATTGAAGTTACCCAAAAAAACCAAGACTTATTGTTGTCTCCCCATTTCACGTTAAGAGAGTTTACCAGTAAACAGCGCTCTGGCTATCCTAAGTTCGTATATCTTCGTCCATCTCTACTTTTAAAGCTGGAAATGCTTAGAAGGGAAATGAATATGAACAATATTCACGTTTCAAACATGGTGATCATGAGCGGATACAGAACGCCTCAATATAATAAAGCAATCGGTAACGTTAAATTTAGTCGACATGTATATGGCGATGCTGCCGACATTTTTGTCGATAATGACGGTAACTACAGAATGGACGACTTAAACGGCGATGGGGTAGTAAACATTGCAGATGCTGACGTTATGGCCAATATGATAGCAGAGCTAAATAAACGCAGCGAATATAAAGGCTTAATCGGTGGTATGGGGGTTTACGGGCCTAAACCTCACCGAGGTCCATTCATTCATATCGACACCCGTGGTATTAAAGCGCGATGGAGAAAGCCTTAAGCAGATAATCGGTGTCTTTCAATTGCATTTCATTTTCAGTTAGCTAAAACGCCCGTTACATGCGGGCGTTTTAACGAATACAAGGCTTACTTATAAGCACCACTAGCGTAGTGAAGTTCGTAGCTGTGGCTGTAAATTTCGATGATGTTACCGAACGGGTCTTCCATATAAATCATACGATATGGCTTTTCACCAGGGTAATAGTAACGCGGTTTTTCCATACGGCGCTTACCGCCGGCATCCACAATTTTATAGCTGCCCCATCCCTTGCCGAATACGTCGGTGGACATTTTGCCAATTGCACCGTTCTTGATATTGCAGCCAGGTATGGGCGCAGGAGTTGCTGCGTCTAAAACGCCTAATCTTAACGCTGTCCGTCTACACAGCGTTTTAAACCATGCTGTATTTGGCGTTGGGCTGTACCTTTCGGCATTGATAGTGAAATTTGTTTTATAGCAATAGCTAATAAGCGGCTAAAGCAATATTGGCCGCTTTTGCCTCACAGTTTAATTTGCCAAGAGGTTTTGTACTAAGTCTTCTGTATCTACAATTGGGTCTTTGCCAAACCATATAGACCACAATGCGTTAGCCAACGCTTTGTTTTCAGTCTCGACAACCAAGGTATTGTTGAAAAACACACTTAGCTTATCTGAAGGAGCTCGAGAAAGTGTTAAGGTCGAATGTTTTTTTACTTCATCCTGAAATCCAGCAGATAGTCTTTTAATATCCTCTTTAATTTTACTAAGGTCAGCATCGACGTTATTTCGCTCAATGCCTTCCATTAGTGCTTCCTCTATTTGCTCTCGGGTCACATCCCTCAAGAACTCCAATTCTAGGCGCTGCTGTGTG
The DNA here is from genome assembly GCF_036864475.1 of Alteromonas sp. S005. Classification (NCBI taxonomy): domain Bacteria; kingdom Pseudomonadati; phylum Pseudomonadota; class Gammaproteobacteria; order Alteromonadales; family Alteromonadaceae; genus Alteromonas; species Alteromonas sp. S005. The sequence goes on from NZ_JAZETN010000007.1 coordinate 108,013, forward strand.
TCTGCATTTAAAATAAACGTGATCAGCACTTCTTTCGATGCAAAGTTAACACTAGGCTTTGCCATGAAGTGGCTCAATTTGTAAACGCTAAAGAAAAAGCGCTTTTTAACGGTGGTACCGCTTAACTTAAGAGCATCTGAAATAGCTGTAGAACTGTTTTCGACTGAGATGCTGTGGGAATATGTCGAATCAATCACTGCTTTGGCTGTCACACTAAAACAAGTCACCATTAAAAGAATTAGACCGCGGTTTAAAATTGCTTTCGACAAAACTATTCCTCTGATAAAGCTATTAAAATATCTATTTGTAGCAGTACTGCTAGCGTTAATTACAGTTAACGACAATTTGCGATCAATATCTATACTTTTTCAGTACGAAGATAGGTGACAATAGATAGAGACTCTTTTGAAATTTATAAGCTTTCTTCTTTATGTGCTCCTTTTGTTTACCTTGAGTAAACAAAGTTACGCAGATTACCTGCACGGCTGTAACGACCCTGAGTACCTAGAGTATGTTGAGAAACGTTTTGCACACCTTGAATCAAGGAATCGTCGATTGCTAAATGAGACATGGAAAGACTACCAACTGAGTTTGTCGCTCAACAGTAATCCATATCAAGTGCTCAACAACTTAAGTAGGCACATAAAATATAGTGCGCAATTTGAGCCCATTGAATTAGCTGAATTGAAGATTGAGCGGGCATTTGAATATGCTGATGAGATGAGCACAGAACAACAGATAGCGGGCGATGTGTACGATGGTTTCAGTAGTGAAAATCATTATGTGAATATCGCTAGAGCGTGGATAGCCTATCGGCAAGGCGATGTTGAGGGGGCATTTCATGCGCTACATAATTCTATAAAGAGTGTTGATTCTGCGCTGCTGGGTGCTTTTGGCCCAGACTTTGATTTGGTGCGTCAGCTTTATAATGATGGTTATATTGACGTTGTGGTCGCTTACATCAATAAGACCGAATCATTTTGGACTGGCAAGCGACCCGATGCACTACGCAGTGCGTGGCTTAATATGATTAAGGCCGGCTGTAAAATACAATTTGACTCTATCGATACAATAAAAGCTGAGCAATTAGGGCTTACCGTGATTGACGTTCAAAAGGCGCTTGGTTTCGATTAACAGGTATGTTTGCTTATGTAGATGGAATTGGCGAATAACTTTATGCTACAAATATGTGTAGCAGACATTCAGGGCGCTTTTGATTTGTGCTCGCGCTCGCTACATAGAACGAAAATTTCATCAATTGAGCAACAACATTGGGGAAGTGTTTTCTATCTATGGGGCCCGTCGGGCGAACTACTTCACATTACTGAATTAGGTAGCTAGCCGTTTAATTATCGGCAGCTTTCTGTCTTAAGGCGGCAAGACGCCTCCGCTTTTAATAAAAAACCTGACGATAAACATCAAATTCTTTTAGCGCTGAAAATGGCACATCTTCTAGAACTAGGCGCTTTACGTCACTTGGTTATCAGCAATTTTGTTCAATGTAACCTTCAATGTAAGGTCAATGCTGCTTGTTGCCTCTCTTTGGTGTGAATATTGCAAAAGCCTGCTTAAAGACACTGAAAATGTCGGTTTGCGTAGTAGCTGATCACTGTTTTTCGATGAGCTTTTGCTTCTTTCCGATAGAAATTTGACGTTTTTCACTGGACACGTGTAATGAAAAGTATGACAAAACCTGTCTCTCACGCTTTGCTGACAGAAAATGGTCGCTTAGTCGCGAAAGCCTTGGCATATACGGCGCTTCTCTTGGGCTTACTCTCTGGTTGCTCTTCATCTGACGAACCTAAGAGTCAATTTGCGCAAACCGATGCCAGCGACGTATCGGCATTAGGTAACGTGGAATATCATACCTATATGCTGGCGAACGAACTTTTCGCTGATGTGGGTCCAGCACGTCAGTCTCGTTATGCGGTAGTTGGCTTTGTACCTGCGGATACTATGAAATACAGTGCTGATCATCAACATCCGCTAATGTTGTTGGGCCATCAACTTGAACAGGGAATGATTACTGAGGCCACGAAAAGAGGCTTTTCTACTCAAGAATTCAAGCTTTCGAACGATATAATTGTTAGTGACGAAAGCGACAGAGTGTTAACGCGCAATATCGACCAGCTTTCCAACATTGAGCGCGTCGATTTTTATATTACCGGCACCATGGTGTATCAAGAGTCTGGTGCGGTGGTTAACGCTCGAATTATCAACGCTAGAAACAAAAACATTGTCGCTGCAGCAACACGCTTTTTCCCTGCCGAACTATTTTGGCGCGAAGAACAAGTAACCACCAGAAACGGCAAGTTATACAGAACTGAAGGTACGAGGTAACCCCATGAAAAGACGAAATCAATACGCGGCGCTTTCGCTTTGTGCTTCACTGCTAAGCGTTAGCGGGTGTTCTATGATGATGGGGGAAGAAGAGGTAGCCGAACAAGCGCCTCAGCGCCCGGCTATGAATGTGATTGATATTACTGCCGCCGACCGTGCTCCTTCAAAGCCAGTTGAAAATACCAGTGATACCCAGTCTCAGGGTATGGACGCATACGGCGCTATTGGTCAACCTCCTTTGTATTCGAGCGTACAGGGCGCGTATAAAGGTCGACCTCTTACCAAGCATATTGGCGACTATGTTAAGAACATGGCGCAAGACTTAATTTCCAATATGGAGTACGTAAATAATAAAACGCCAATCGGTGTAACCCATTTCGCATTGCTAGATACTGACTTGCAAAAAACGGATTTGCTAGGTCGTCAGATGGCGGAATCTTTTGTTCACGAACTGCATAAGTTCCGCGTGCCGGTTATCGACTTCAAAGCCACAGAGTATATTCGCATTACTGACGATGGCGATTTTGTATTAAGCCGCGATTATTTGGAATTGAGCAGCAGCCTTCCTATAGAATATGTACTTACCGGAACCATGACCAAGCACCAAGGTGGCGTGTTAGTTAACGCTCGTATTTTGGGCATGGAGTCGCGCGCAGTAGTGGCAACTGCGCAAATGTTAGTGCCGTTTTATGTGGTAGATGCACTTATTCCAAGTGACGGTAGCCAGCAAAACGGTATGCGCGATGGCGTTAAGCTAAGTCGCGGCTAGGAGTTTCAGTATGGTGTTTACTAAGAAGCTTGTTCAAAATAGCTTTGTAGCCGTCGGCCTTATGCTGAGTGCATGTATGACAGGGTGCACTAGCACACAATCTATTGGCTCATTTTGGTTAGGTGAAGACGGTGAAATTACTCATCACGCCAAGCCAGTGCCTGTACCAAGCCGTTCAGGGCTGGAGTACACACCTGATTCTCGCGATAGACAATATCAACAGCACGTGGAAGTCGCCCCCGGTTATAAAGACCCTCTACACCATGGCTATTCTCCTTCACAAACGCATAAGCGCTTAAATGATTACGCCTCGCAACTTGCGATGGAGTTAATGGACAATGCAACCCGTCTTACGCAGCAAGATATGGTGGGTGTGGCGAGCTTTGTGAGGCTAAATCAGTCGTTGAGCGACAGCACCGTGTTAGGCAATCAGCTTTCAGAGTATCTAATAGCCGAGCTACAAGACTTTGGGTTAGCGGTTGTCGACTTTAAGCTTGCAGGTGGCATTACCGTAACGCCAGTGGGCGATTTCGTGCTTACTCGAGATGGTACTGCACTCGCTAAGCAGGTTGAAATGGACCATGTTGTAACCGGCACCATCATTGAAGATGACAGAGGCGTACGCGTAAACGCCCGTATTGTGTCGCTGGAAAATAAACAAGTGGTAGCAAGCGCCAACGTATATATTCCCGCTTTTATCGTGATGGATTTAAATAAAATGGCTAGCGTAAACTAGCCATTTACTTCGATTTGCGCTCTGCATTTTCAAAGCGAATGCGCTTCGTGTTCGCTTTAAAACCTCTAAACATCCGAACTTACGTATTTAGCTAATAAGAGCTAGCTAATAAGAGAATGTTGGCAAGGCTGAGGCGCATTTTAACTCTGACTTCTAATCGCTTCGCGAGTCATAAAGCGGCTTGTGTTTACAGCATTAAGCAGATCATTGCTTAAAGGTAGCGGCTCCTTACATAGACTGCTCACCAAGATCTCTGCCATTAAAGGCGCTGTGGTTAACCCTCGTGACCCTAAGCACGTAAGCGTGGAAACTACGCTTTCAGGCAACACTGGCGCGCGGGTTAACGGCTTGCCCACGCCTAGCATAGTGTAGTGCTCTTTTAATGAGTCAAAGTTATGAAGCGCACCGACAACAGGCTGGTGGTCGGGTGAACCTAAACGGGTAGCCGCTCTGGCTTTACCGTCATGTTGTAATGCTTGCACGATGTCGGTGTTTGCCAGCGCCTGTTCATGTGTGGCAAGGTTCGTTTCAGTTTCATCGCCTCGTACATCGGTACTTAAGTCGTTTTTAACGTAGGTTGAACCTAACGCATGCCGACCTTCGAATACAGGTGTCATATAGCCTTTGTGACACAACACAGTGTTAAGCTGTTCAATTGGCATTTGGGTGGGAATAGCTTCAACCTGTCCGCGAACAGGGCGAAGGGACAGACTGTCGAAAACGCTCGCGTTTACCGCACCTGCACCAAGGGCAAGAATAAGGTGATCGGCAGTAATAACTGCTTCACTCTCAGCGCTATCTAAGTCAAAACGAATTTGCACCTGCTGCTTTGCTGTCTCAACTGCCTCATGAGATACATAGGTATGATTGGGTTTCAGCTCAAGCTTGCCACTTTGAAGTGCTTCTTCAATCATGGCGGTAACTAGCTGCGGAGGAGAAAGCCATCCGCCGAGGCCAATGTATAAGCCTGAATAGGGAAGGGGCAGGTTAGCGATATCGCTCACTTCTTTACTGTCCACGGGCTTAATCAAAGCTTCAGGCCATACGTCCGCTGCTGCCAGTTTATTTTGGCGTTCTGCTACTTTGTCGTTAAAGCTTAGTTGAATAACGCCACAGAAATCATGGGCAACGTCGGCTAGGCCACAGGCTTTTGCATGTTCAATAGTGTGGTCGTAGGCCTGTCTAGCATACAAAAAACTGTGCGCCTGAATGCGACTGGCAATACTTGCTTCGCTATGAAGCTGCGGGTAAAAACCGCCTTGCGGGTTGCCAGAAGCGCCGCTTGCAAGGGTGTCACCATCAAAATACAAAGTAGTGCTAGTGCCGCGTTTTACTAAAGCCAGGCATGCCGTAGCTGCTGCAAGGCCGGAGCCTACTACTGCAACTTTACTTGTTTTATCTAAACTGTCGTTCGCGTACCTATAGTAGGGGCCAGCAGGCAGACGAAGTCTATGCTGTACATTCTCATTGTCTTGGTTAAAAACGCCGGTCAGCATGTCACGCTTACGGCCAAAACCGTTGCGTTTTTTAATGGTAAAACCCACACCAGCTAGCCCACGCTTTACGATACCTGCGGCGGTAAAGGTTCCAAAGGTTGTGCCGGTTTTTGACAAGCGAGCCATTTGGCTAAACAGAGCATCTGTCCACATATCAGGGTTCTTACTTGGTGCAAAACCATCTAAAAACCAGGCATCGATGAGGCCATTTACAGGAGAATGCCATTGAGGTAAAAGTTCGTGAACATCACCAATCCACAAGTCGAGTGTGGTTGAATGGTTATCAAAATGAAGGCGATGACAACCTTCTAGGCCCATGGGGTAAAGTGAAGCGAGTGATTGCGCTTCGTCCTTAAGAGCAGGAAAAGCTTCTAGCGCTCGCTGCATATCCTGTTGAGGCAGTGGAAACTTTTCCGTGGTGATAAAATACAGGCGCTTTAACGGATGGTCAGGGTTCGCAGCTCTAAACTCGTTAAAGGCGCGCATGGCGACCAAAAAGTTCAGCCCAGTTCCAAAACCTGTTTCGGCGATGACAAAAGTAGGGTTGCGCCACTGTTGCCAGCGCTCAGCAAGGTCGTTGCCTGCAACAAAAACGTGTTGGGTTTCATCAATTCCGCTGTCGTTAGAAAAATAAACGTCGTCAAAATGGTCGGCGACAGGCGTACCGCTCTCATTAAAATGAACCTGTGCATGCTTAGATTTCACTGTTTACTTTTCTCCGTTTATATTGTTTTGGTGTTGGCACTTTGAATTAGAGGCAGTTATCACTAATTCAGCAGCTTGCCCATCCGATCCTTGTTTTGGAACGCCAGAGCTAGCGAGGCTTTTAGATGGACAGGGCACTTCTGCACGTGTTGAAAAATGCGTGATGACTTTACTAATAACGCGTTGTGCGCCAAGCATACCGCCAATGGTGACCCAAGAACCGTTAACGTTAATTAATCCGCGATGATCCATCGAGGGTGCTTCAGCATCTGTCTTTGATATAGCCCAGGTTTCTTCTGCAATATTAAAGGTCCATATGGCGTCATCCGCAGTTGAAGGCTCGCCGTTATAGCCAACGCCATTATAGTTGTACGGATTAGTTGAGCCGCCAACAAAATAGATTTTACTGGTGGCTTCATCGCCCGCTGCGGCCATGCGATAGCGCGCAGTACCCGTTGGATGGTCAAGTGTACGCCAGTCAATCTTAAAAGGGTTTTTCTTATCAATTACACCTTTAAAGCAGGCGGTTTCTGCAGCAAAGCTGCGGCGTTTATCACTGTGCGGTGTTACAGAAACGCCGTCACAAATTACCATAGTGTTATTAACGATGCCGCCAGCTTGTCCAAATACCGGACTGCCAAGAAAAGGGCTGGCCTGTTGCCATTGGCCGGTTTGCGTATCATAAACTTGCACAAGATTTACGTTGCCATCGTTGTGCCAGCCTGAAACTAAATACACGTAGCGGTTTTGGTAAATTAGTGCAGTTGCATCATCAACAGGGACGGGCATAGGCGCCAATAGGGTATATTTCCCCGTCGTAGGCGCGTATTTATAAACATCTGGTGTACTAATTTCATTGTGATCTTCATCCACCGTGTAACCGCCAAAAATATAAATGCTGTCTTTTACGCCCACTGCTACGGAAGCCAAACGACCTTTTAGTGCAAGGCTGGATGGAACTGGGGGAAGAGCTTGCCACTGCAAAGGTTTATCGGTGTTGTTAATCACAAGCTGCCAAGCACGGTTGTGTACGTCTTTATGGGTTTTGCCATTGCCCAGTCCCATAAAACTAAATACATATTGTGTGTCTTGTATGGTTACAGAAGCTACGGCATTGTTTGAAACTGGCTCTGGTAGCGCAGGGAGGGCTATAGGCGCAGCTGTTGCTGAGACAGTCGCTGCAGAAGCAAAGATAAAGGCAGCCACCACGAAAAAAAGTCGGGGCACTGCACTTTGGAAAATGCGTAGAGCAAGGGGGCTTGGCTTTTTTAATAACACAGCAATCTTCAGTTTTATCGAAATTTCGAACGTTTGGCCGCGTATTCTACCTGTCACTTTTTTGTTTTTCCGCAAAAGTTTATGCTCAAGTTATTTTGAAGGTTTTGTGACTGCATAAATTAACGCTGGTCATCACCCAGTGCATTCGTGCTACATTGGTATTGTTCAATGAATGATGTCGGCGTTAGCGATCTAAGAATAAAGGACGAGCCATCTTTTTAGAAATAAAAGCCTACAACAGAAAAAAGGTATTCAGCGGCCAATGCGATGTCATTTAAGTCGCTGCAATTGGCAGAGCAGACCACTTTACCGTTCAAAATCGTTACCATAAGCCGCAACAACGCAAAGGGTAAACTATGAGAAGAGCAGTTATCACCGGTCTTGGTATCGTATCAAGCATCGGCGTAAATAAAGAAGACGTACTTGCTTCATTAAAAGCGGGTAAGTCTGGAATTACATTTTCAGAACAGTTCGCCGAAATGGGCCTTCGCAGCCAAGTTTGGGGCGACATCGATATCAAATTAAAAGATCACATCGACCGCAAAGCAATGCGTTTTATGGGCGATGCAGCCGGCTACGCATACGTGGCAATGCAGCAAGCTATTGCAGACTCTGGTTTAGAAGAAAGCGAGATTTCAAACGAGCGCACAGGTATTATCGCAGGCTCAGGTGGCGCGTCTTCTGAAAACCAAGTGCTTTCTGCAGATATTCTTCGCGAAAAGGGCGTTAAACGTGTAGGGCCATATATGGTTCCTCGCTGTATGGCGTCTACGGTATCAGCTTGCTTAGCGACACCGTTTAAAATTCGCGGCGTGAACTATTCAATTGCCTCGGCGTGTGCAACGAGTGCCCACTGTATTGGTAATGCGCTAGAGCTTATTCAGCTTGGTAAGCAAGACGTGGTATTCGCCGGTGGCGGTGAAGAATTACATTGGTCACTATCAAGCCAGTTTGACGCTATGGGCGCACTAAGCTCTAAATACAACGACAATCCAGCTGTGGCATCACGTACTTATGACGCAGCACGCGACGGCTTTGTAAGTTCTGGCGGCGGCGGTATGGTTGTTGTTGAAGAACTTGAGCACGCCCTTGCGCGCGGCGCAAAAATCTACGGCGAAGTAGTAGGTTACGGCGCTACATCAGACGGTTTCGACATGGTTGCACCATCGGGTGAAGGCGCAATTCGCTGTATGAAGATGGCAATGCAAAATATCGATGCCCCAATCGATTACTTGAATACCCACGGTACATCAACGCCAGTAGGCGATGTGAAAGAACTTGCAGCGATTCAAGAAGTGTTTGGTCAAGCGGGCGTACCTATTAGTGCAACTAAGTCACTGACAGGTCACGCACTAGGTGCAGCGGGTGTAAACGAAGCTATTTACAGCTTGCTGATGATGGAAAATAACTTTATCGCGCCATCAATTAACATCGACACGCTAGACGATGCGGCACAAGGGCTAGATATTGTTACCGAAGCACGTGAAGCAACGTTGAATACTATTATGTCAAACAGCTTTGGCTTCGGCGGCACTAACGCAACGTTAGTTATGCAGCGTTACAACGGTTAATTGAAACCGCTTGAACCAGTAAGCTTTTTTAACTTCTGTAAGAAGCTTCAAAAAACAAAAGGGCGTAAAACTGAGCACCGTGGGTGTTTGTGTTTACGCCCTTTTTTGTTCCATTTTTCTATGAAAAGTGCCTAGGTATTATAGAGAAGACAATACCTATTACTTTTTAATTCTCTATTTAAGCTAACGCATCGGCAAGCTTGAATATTAATAAGCATATATATATTGAGATTAAACCAATTCAAAAAAAGATAGGAAATCATGAATGTAGCAGGGAAGTTTTTGTTTGGCTTATTCTTAGTATTTTGTTTTTCAAGTTCGATATTAGCGCAACAGCTTACACTAGACGAGCATGTGTTAAATTCAAAAGTACTCAACGAAGAACAGAAAATAAGTGTTTACCTTCCTGAGAGGTATGGAGAAGACCCCACTCACAAATACCCAGTAATATATGCTTTGGACGGCAAGTATTATAAACAAATGGTAAGTGCGGTAATTGCACGCTTTTATGATGACTGGCTAATTCCTGAAACTATTGTGGTTACTATAGATAATGAAAACCGCATCAGAGATTATACACCTACTCCACATGCAACAGCTGATGTACTTAGCGGTAAAGCAGATGTTTTCCTAGACTATATCGAAAAAGAGCTTATCCCTTTTGTAGACAGTAATTATCAGACTTCTGAATTTAGAATTTTCGAAGGTCATTCTCTTGGAGGATTACTTTCGTTATATGCCGTTCAAGCTCGGCCTGAACTCTTTACAGCGCATTATGCTTTCAGCCCATCCCTTCACTGGGGAGATAATAAAACAGTAGAAAAGATTATTACTTACCTTTCATCTCGTAAATCCTTAAAGCAATTCATATATATGAATTTAGGTAATGAAATAGTAAAAAGTGAGTATGAAACAACTAATACAATGGCCGATTCTTTTTTAAGGTTACAAACCTTTTTCAAAGAACACAGTGTTCCAGGGTTAAGGGTGAAAAGTGAAATTTTAAAAAACCTTCCCCATGCTTCAACGAATATATCTGGTTTAGTTAATGCAACTAACGAACTCTACAGGTACTGGGTTTTACCATTTGATGCAATTGAAGGAGGGCCTGAAGCCATTTCTGAACACTACGAAAAGCTATCTTCCGACCTTTACCAAGAAATTAAACCTCGTAAGGGGTCAATTAACTTCGCCGCAGACTACATGACCAATGGTGTTCACTCTCCAGAGAAAGGTATGAAGTTATTAAAATACAATGCATCATTATATCCAGACTCTGCGTGGGTTATTTTTAATTTAGCGAAAGGCTACGAGCAACGTGAGCAGGTGGACCTTGCAAAAAAATACGGACAAGAAGCTTTGAATTTGATGGTTCACGAAGACAAAGAGCTAAAGTCTTCAATTATTAGTTTTCTAGACGCCCTATGATCCTAGATAACACCAACCGTTTGGTATATGTGATGGAAGATAACCGCAAATACGGTTATCTCGTGTCGCTACCATTACTAGCTACCATGTTTGTCGTCCTTATTGATAAGTTTAAAAATAAATTGTTTTTATTTTTCTTGTCTACAGCTTTCTAAAGTAAAGATTGCGAACACGACCGTTAGATATTCTGAAGCCATTCACTTCACCATGAACATCGCGCTCAAATAGGATATCGCCAACTTGTGAGCTAAAAAAGTCACCTTTGACTGGCGCAATATAATGGTCGCTTAGACGGTGATGAGAAATTTTCAGCTGTTTATTTTCTGGTGAAAAGTGATAAGTGGAAGAAAGTTCAGGGCTGAAGTAACTGCCGGCGAACTGCGATAACCAGGTTCTGGTTATTTTGACTGGTGTATAGCCAACCGACACATACGTATCGATATTGTCTACCCGCACTGTCATGAAGCTTGTTTCGTCATCTTTAGTAAATTCAACATAAATCTCTCCCTCTACATTCAGCATTTTGAAGGTGTTTTCGCTGATAGGAGCGAGTTCGCTTACGTCACCTTGGCCTCTTGAATACATTAGTTTACCGTTTTCTAAATATATCTCTCGTGAGTACGCTTCTGGTTTATACCAATAGTGACCCGCATAGGCATTGAGTGTGTCTTTATCTAACTCAATAAAATCTGATATTTGTTTAGGTGAGATTGACTCTAGAAATGCGTTAGCAATGGCGTTATGAGGGGGAGGGGTGTCTTTCTTCAAAAGCGTGTCAGCCATTTGCAGAGCCAATTCCCATGGCCTTGCATCTGCGCCATTATTCAATATTGCAATTGCTAAATTTTGGTTAGGGAATCGAGCTAAATACGAACGAAACCCTGCGTCTCCGCCGCTATGCTGAAAATATTTGATACCTTTGTAATGACTAATAAATTGCCCATAAGCGCCACCAAATGTTTCTCCATTGTTTAAGGACGCAAGAGTATTCATTTGCTTAATTATAGCAGGGCTACCAACAGTCGGTTCGGTGTAGTTAGCTGACCATTTCAGCAGATCTTCTGCGGTTGTAAATAAACTGGTTGCACCTACATTTGAAAAGTTCAACACACTTTTTTTGTAGCCACTGCCATTGGGCTCGTATGAGTAGGCCCTATTGCTAACGATCTTCTGATGGTCGTCATAAAACAAGCTGTTACTCATATTCAATGGAGTGAACAGCCTTTCTTGCGTGAACTGAGCAAAAGATTTACCGCTAACACGCGCAACAACCTCTGCTAGTAGTGTGAACCCGGTATTTGAGTAAAGAAACTCTTCTCCCGGTTTGAAGTTTAGCTCTTTTTGTCGCGCTACTATTTTTAGTACGTGTTCGGTAGTGATTACGTCATCTAATCGCCAACCCGCCATACGTAACAAATTCCATTGATCTCGCATGCCGCTTGTATGTGATGCTAAGTGTCGTAAAGTTATGGTGTGACCAAAGTCCGGCACTTCTGGAATGTATTGCCGTATGTCATCATCGAAATTTAACTTACCTTCTTCAGCAAGTAGAAGAATGGCGAATACGGTAAATTGCTTGGATACAGATGCAACGTGAAACATAGTTTCTGGCGTAACAGGTATATCGTATTCTAGGTTTGCGCTGCCATAACCTTTTGAAAATATAATCTCCCCATCCTGCAGAACTGCAACTGAGGCCCCGGGCTTATCAATACCATCGAATTGGGAAAATAGTTGGTCAAACTCGATAGTTTGTTTTGAAGGGCTATTTAGAGGTTTTTCAGGTTTTAAAGATGGTTGGCAGGCGCTTATACCAATTAATAGTGATAAAATAACGACTAGACGTGCTGCAAGATTAGACATTGTAACGATTCCTTGTTCGCGCTTATTTTCAATTTTTTCCGATGAAGAGCAAGCGTCAATTCGCTGTAGAAAAACGCAAAAACCATTCTCAGGCGAAGGTTAGGGTAAAGTTGTTTTAATTAGTAGGCAAACATATTCTCTATTAACTACCCACTGATGAAAATGCTTTTGCACTTTAGCCGCTTGTTCTGAAAGCTGCGAAGCTAATACATGGGCTATGTCACATCGTTTCTAATTTTAGCCCACGCGTTATAGACCATTTGTGTAGTGTGTGAAGGTTTGCTGTTTGTCTCTAATTGCCAGAAAGACTACTCTTCGGCTGCGTACATTTACCCGTCACTCAAGCTGCCTGTGATAATTTTGGCTTTTGTCTTCTCTAAATTAAAAAATGCTGATGTTTAAACAAGTCTGATGTAATATTGCACCAGCTAATATCTATTGGAGTAAATGTCATGCCTCGTCAAAGTATCACTCTGACTGAAAAAAATGATGCGTGGCTCAAAAGTCATATTGAAGATACGCGAGAGTATGCAAACAAAAGTGAACTCGTGAATGATTTGATTCGTCGGGCCAGACGCGCTGAGGAAATAAATCAAAAGCTCGTCAGTGCAGAGAGAAGTGGATTCATTGAACAATCGCCTGAAGATATGCTGAAAGAATTTAAGGCTGAATTAAAAAGATAAATGGAAAGCTACAAGCTATCGCTGAATGCCAAAGAGGATCTCAGGCGTATTTATACATATGGATTTGTAGAATTTGGCGAACTCCAAGCAGATAAGTATTTCGAAGGTTTTTTTCAGACATTTGAAAAAATTGCAAGTAATCCATCTGCATACCAATCAGTTGACCATATTCGGCAGGGGTATAGACGCTGCGCTTATGGCTCAGACAGTATTTACTATCTATACAATGGTATTGAAGTTGAGATAATGGCAATTCTGGGTGGGCAAGACATCGTTGAATGGCTCTAAATCAAGCCAACAAACAAAACTCGGTGTCCGCTCCTTGTTTTGAGCAGACTGTAAAGAAGGAAACGAAGTCGCACCGCTCAACACAGTGCGTCACGTACAAATCCATATCTAACTAAGTAAAACCGCAAGCTCACCCTAATATTAATAGAGAGCTACTGTGTTATTACTAAGTTTTCGAAAAATAACTACAAGGCCATTTCACAGCGGAATTCTAGTATTAGTTAAAGCTTTTCAGCTAGCTTTTGAATTGCTTCAACAACTATTTCTGGCTGCCTTTTGTGAATAGAATGCTGACGTTCCCCTGAAAAAATAATTGTGCTATTGGTAGAGCGAGTGGCAATGTTTTCCTGCAAAGTAGCCCATACCAAATCTCTGGTTTTTGTATTGTCGATGTCAGAAGACGCTTTATTTCGCGCAATAACCACCAAGGGCATATCACCATAGTTAGGTGTTAATTCATTTAATTCGCTAAGGCTTCTTGGAAAGTATTCGGCTTCATCTAAGCTGGTATATTGATGCTTGGTCGTACTTTTTTTGGCTTTTTCTTCTGGATTAGTGTTGGAAAGGTACAATCTGGGAATACCGACAGGGGCTGCCCACATTCCAAACTTGAAAAGGTATTTTTGAAGAGGATTCGTTTGAGGCATCTCACCTATCTGATCTTCGTGGGCAGAGTCTACCAACACCAAAGCGGCTATATGTTCGGGATAGGTGAGGGCATAGCGCTGCATGTTTACCCCGCCAAATGAATGGCCTACAAGGATAATTGGTCCAGTAATGTCTTTCTTTTCTAGAACCGAGTGAAGTTCTGCGACAATAGTTTTGCTGTCTCTTTTGTTCGGGCTTTTTTCACTCCACCCAAGGCCAGCTCTATCATAGGTAATGACCCGAGAAAACTGTGAGACTTCCTCTGCCACTTTGTTCCAGACCGATGAGTCGTCACCCATACCAGCATCAAAAATTACGGTAACTTTTCCTGCTCCAGTGTCCTCGACATAAAGGCTATAGCCACCGATATCTATCATTTCTCCACGATTGTCAAAAGAGGTGGAATCGACATAGCTTGAATATGACTGAAATACAAAACCGACTAATAAAAGCAAAACTATGCTGACAGATAAAATTTTCAATGCGAACTTTCCTTTTCTTTGCGTCTCAACGCCTTTAATAATATTCCACAAACTCTTGAGCGATTCAGCTAATTAATTCGGTCAAATAAACTGGTAGCGACCAAACAAGGTATCTGGCTCGGAAATGGTGATTTTCCCGTAATGTCGTTTAAGCAAACCTTCACTTTCTAGCTCACCTAAAAGCTGATTAACCGTTTGCCTACTGCTATTTATCATCTGCGCCAAAGACTCTTGCGAGAGGGTGAGTGTAATTGCATTGTTCTTAGGTAAATGTTGACCATAGCTGGTGGTAAGCATCAATAGCCGTTTTACAAGCTGGTGTTTAAGGCTAAGCCCTGCACTTGAGTCAATAAACTGAAAAGCGCTGCGTACTCGCGTACATAAAAGGCGAGTAAAATGCGGGTACAGTTCAGGGTACTGTTCAAGTAATGTCTTAAACGCATTTTTTTGAATAATAGCAACGGTGGAGTTTGTCTCACAGAAATTATCATGGGTACGCGGAAGGTCGTCGAACATCGATATTTCACCAAACCAGGTACCGGGCCCAAGCAAAGCAAATAGCATCTCTCGACCATCCACGCCCACTGTAACAACTCTTAAACGGCCCTCGCATACGCCATAAAAACCGACACCGTCTTCACCTTTAGCATGCAGTTGCTGCCCAGCTTTTAAGTGTTTTAGACGCATCTTGTCGAACATGGCTTCCTGCAAATAGGGTGGGAGCGCGCCAAACCAAGTAGAGCTAGCGAGAACAGGTTTAAATTTTTCCATTTAACAAATTTCTTACAATGTCGTATATCCGACAGTGTATAGCAATTACTGCGCGTAATGTAGGCGCTAAGAGAAAGTAAATAAAATTTTCGTTGAAGCTTTCCTTTTGTAAGGCCTTCAAAAGACGGCTGACAGACTTCAATGAAAGTATTTTAGATATAAAAAGAGTAAAACTATGACAGATTCAGTAAAGTCGAAAGTTAGCAGTGAAGAATGGCAAACCCGTGTTGATTTAGCTGCATGCTACCGCGCCGTTGCTATGTATGGGTGGGACGATCTCATTTTTACCCACATCTCTGCCCGTGTTCCTGGGCCTGACCATCATTTTTTGATTAATCCCTACGGTTTAATGTTTGATGAAGTTACTGCATCAAGTTTGGTTAAAGTTGATTTGCACGGTAATAAGGTAATGGAAAGTGAGTACGACATTAACCCTGCAGGCTTTACCATTCACAGCGCAGTTCATGAAGCACGTGACGATGCCAAATGCGTGTTGCATTTGCACACAGCAGAAGGTGTAGCAGTTTCCATTTTAGAAGACGGGCTACAGCCATACTCGCAGCAGTCGCTTTTTCCACTAGCGTCCCTTTCTTATCATGCCTATGAAGGGGTGGCGTTAAACTCAGACGAAAAAGCACGATTGGTTCGCGACCTAGGCGATACCCAATTTATGATTTTGCGCAACCACGGGCTTTTGACCTGTGCAGACAATATTCCCGATGCATTCTTGTTTATGTTTATTATGCAGCGCGCCTGTGAGATTCAGTTAAAAGCGCAGGCCACAGGCAAACCGCTTATTCCAATTCATTCGGCAATTCTAGATGGCATTCGTACACAGGCCGATCAGGTCACACGGCAGGCTGGTGGCTCGTTAGCTTGGCCGGGTATCAAACGACGTGTTGAACGCCGTTTCCCTGGATATGACAAGTAACGGCTTGAAGTTTAACGTTATCTAATACGATGCTCAGCAAAGGCTGAAGTGCACATTAACGCGAGCTAAAACGCTTTGCATTAGGCGTTCTCGTTTTAAATAATTGTATGAGCTTCGGCCATCTCTTAAATGTTGCGACCAAACGCGCATCAAAATGACGTAAATTAAACAAATCACCGATAAGATAAATTGGGGCGCTGGGTTACTAAAAGCCTAAGTTAAGGTACACTTAGCGCCATGAAAATACTTCTTGAAGATACCATACCGTTTGGCACCGATTACCTTAACAGCGTAGGTGAGGTTGAAACCTATGCATGGCAATCTCTTGTGCCAGAAATGCTGCGCGATGTAGATATTCTTGCGCTGCGTTCTACTACCAAAGTTACCCCTGAACTGCTGACCTGCGCTAACAAGCTTAAGTTTGTTACTACAGCAACAGCGGGAACCAATCATTTAGATAAAACGCATTTAGATAGCGTGGGTATTATGCACAGCAGTGCAGCAGGCTGTAATGCCATTGCGGTTGCCGAGTACGTGTTAAGTGTTTTGCTGCATGCGCAAAAAGCCCAAAAGCTCGATTTATATAATGCGACGGTGGGAATAGTAGGTGCTGGTAATGTGGGAACTGCATTATCAAGAATTTTAACGGCAATTGGCGTTAAACACAGTCTGTATGACCCACCGCTACAGCAAGCGCTAGCAAAATCTGGTAAGAAGGAGCATAACGGTCAGTCATTTGTAGACTTAGCGCAAATAGCACAGTGCGACGTTATTTCGCTTCATGTGCCGTTCATTAAAGACGGCGACTATCCCACCTATCGGATGATAGACAATGCGTTTCTTGAAGCATTAACACCTGACCAGCTGCTTATCAATGCATGCAGGGGCGAGGTTATCGATGAAGTGGCGCTACTTAGTGTACTTCAAGGGGAAAAACCGCCAACGGTGGTACTCGACGTATTCGATAATGAACCTGCCATAAATACAGCATTATTTGACTATGTTTGGTTCGTTACACCACATATTGCGGGGCATTCTGTAGAAGGTAAAGTGCGCGGTACGCAAATGATTTACGAACAAATTTGTGACGTAGTGGGCACAGCCCCAAGCAAAGTGCTTAGCGACTTTTTAGAGAAAACCAACCCAATAAAAGTTGAGTTAGTATCGCCAGAGATATCTCGCGTATCAGTTGAAGATCTTATGGCGGTATTTCATGAGGTGTACGATGTCGCTATTGATGATGAAATAACGCGAAACGCGTTTTCTTCATTAGTAAAAAATACCGAAGAGGCGAAATCTGATATAGCAAATACGTTTTCTACATTGCGCAAGCAATACAGAGTACGTCGCGAGTGCAGCGCCTATGCGTTACACTTGCCAAAAAACACCAGTAAGCAAATCCAAGACACATTCACCAAACTGGGCTTTCACGTTAGTCTGGTTTAGTTATTTTTACATTAGGAGCATAAAGCATTATGTCGCAAGCGTTTGACGTAGCGGTACTTGGCGCCACAGGTCTAGTGGGCCAAACCATGATTGAACTATTAGAAGAGCGAGACTTTCCGGTAAACCGTTTGTATCCGCTTGCCAGTAAACGTTCAGCAGGTAGTACCGTGTCGTTTAAAGGCGAAGACATTGAAGTATTAGATGCTGATGATTTCGACTGGTCATTAGTGCAATTTGGCTTTTTCTCAGCCGGAGGCAGCATTTCTGCAAAATTTGCTCCGCTAGCGGCAGAGGAAGGCTGTATTGTTATCGACAATACTTCAGAGTTTCGTTACGAGCCAGATATCCCACTTGTGGTGCCAGAAGTTAACGCCCATGCACTGGCAGAGTTTCGCAATAGAAACATTATTGCGAACCCAAATTGCTCAACAATTCAAATGTTGGTTGCACTTAAACCTATTCAAGACGCGGTTGGTATTGACCGTATTAACGTGTGCACATACCAGTCAGTTTCTGGTGCAGGTAAAGAAGCCATGGAAGAGTTGGCTAAACAAACCGCAGGTTTGCTGAACGCACGTGAAGTAAAGCCAGAATCGTTTAGTCGCCAAATTGCCTTTAACGTTATCCCTCAAATCGACGTATTCCAAGACAACGACTACACCAAAGAAGAAATGAAAATGCTGAGGGAAACCCAAAAAATCATGGGCGATCAGAGTATTTTGGTAAACGCGACGGCTGTGCGCGTGCCGGTTTTCTACGGGCATGCTGAGGCCATTCACTTAGAAACGCGTTCGCCAATAGATGCGCAGCATGTTAAAGAGCTTCTAGCCGATGCGCCAGGCGTAACAGTTTACGACGGCAATGAGCAATTCCCAACTCAAGTAAGCAGCGCTAGCGGCAACGACATTGTGCACGTGGGTAGAATTAGAAACGATATTACCCACCCTTGTGGCTTAAATTTGTGGGTGGTCTCTGACAACATTCGCAAAGGTGCAGCGACAAACAGCATTCAAATTGCTGAGACGCTAATTCGCGATTACCTGTAAAGGCTTTAGCAGAGGTTCTGCTTTTGTTTAATCGGATAAGCACAGGAAAAGGTAAACATTTTTCTGTGCTTGCCGATACGCAATAAAAGGGCGGTTCTTGTTGCAATGAGGCAGCACTATTCAACGGGATAGAAAAACAGCACTCGAAGCTACTGAATGACACTTTTAGTGAAAATGTGAACATTAGAGTGCTCCAATACTACTGTCTAACTAGATCACCCTTAATAACTGGTTTATAGTTTGTAAAGTTAGGAATAAAACAACGTTAAAAACAATACTCAGTCAGACACTTAGGCGAAGGGTAAGAACTCTAAAAAGCGCAAATAAATCTTACTGCTAAGTTCATAAAGACTGTAAAACGCTAGCTTGATTATTAATGGTTTCAAGGTGGCTTAAGAATAAAAATAAAAGCCAATATTTTCTTCCGTACAGATTGGCTAGAAAATCCGCCCATACGTCTCGGGTGGTAAAGACGCTTGAGGGCATATAGGACTGCTATGAAATTGCATTTGACGGGCTTACTTTTACTAACACTTTGTTTGTCTGGCCCTATCATCACTGTTGATGCACAAGAACGCGCTACCTTCTTAAAAGGTCCGAAAGACGCAACCGATCAGTATTCAGGCCTAGAATATGGCCCTATCGACGCTAACGATACCCTGTGGCGTATCGCCGAGCGCTATCGCCAAAACAATAGCCTGAGTGTCTATCAGGTTATGACTGCTATCTACGAACTCAATCCCAACGCATTTGAAAATGGCAACTTAAACTTGTTAGTCGATGGCGCGGTTTTGAAGCTGCCGTCTGAGCGTTATATTGCCAGAATCGACAAACAAAAAGCACAAATGCGAGCTGAGCAAGACGATAGGGCATTCGCTGAATCACTTAACAAGCCCGGCAGCAGCGTAAAAAATATTAAGCCCGCTTCGCCGTTAGTTAATCAACAAGACCTCACTCAAACACAAACTGACATTGAGCAAAAGATCACCCGTTTAGATCAGGAACAAAGTCGTCAGTTTGATGAATTACGTATGCAATTTGCTGCGTCGCTAGAAAACGTTGAAGCAATCTTAAACGAAAATAGACGCTTGTATGAGCGTGTTGAAGCCGTCAATGGTGAGCTTGAAACCTTGCGAGGCCAAGTCGAAGGCGATGTTAAAAGCCAGCTTGATATGCAAGTAGCGCTTCAACAAGAACTGCTCGATATGATTAAAGCCGAGCAGGCTCAGCGCGAAGCCGAAAAACAGTCTTCATTTTTAAGCGCACTTACCAGCCCATTGAGCTTGATCATCGGTTCGGCAATTCTGTCGCTAATGTTGGTAGGTGGCCTAATCATGTGGCTACTTAAACGCAATAGTAAGCCCGAGGAAGCGCCAGCAGCTGGACCCACTATCACAGCTGATAATGATGAAGTTCCGGTGCCAGATGCTGATATTGACGACCTTTCAAGTGCATTAGCACCCGATTTAGATGATAAAGCGGAGTTATCAGATGACGATTTGTTCAACGATGACGACCTGCTTGATGACGTTCTGACCTCTGATTTAGAAGAAAGCTTAGACGATGAATTAGAAACATTTGCCGATCTTGAAGACGACATGTTGGTGCCAGGCGATGACAACGATGATTTGTTTGAAGCGGGCGCCGATGAGCTCGATCAGAGTGAATTAGATAGCTTGTTTGACGACGATGACCTGTCAGACAAAGTATTAAATGAAAAAGACGAAGATGATCTTGAAGGATTTGATCTCTCAGGTGATGACGACATCTTTGATGAAGATGCCGCAGAGGATAGTGAGCAAGAGACAGCGGACACAGAGGAAGTTGCAACAGGAGATGACGATGATTTTGATATTGATGACTTGCTTGACGATGTGCAGAGCCAAGACCTCGATAAGTCGGAAAGTCTTGAGTCGGATGAATCCGATGATGTTGACCCTGATGATATACTGGCTGAGGTTAACGGGGCTGCCGATTCTGAAAACGTTGATGAAGACGATATCGACGCGTTGCTTGCAAGCTCAGTTGATTCGGTGTCTGACGCGGAAGAAGAGGAAGAAAGTTCTGCATCTCTGCCGAATATAGAAGATGAAGACGACAAGCCAGAAATAAGCATTGACGATTTGCTTGAAGAGCATGGTGTTGATGCAGGTCTTACCGATGAGCTCGACAGCAACGACGACCTTATCAATGAAGACATGCTGAGTAAGCTTGATGACGAGATAAATCAGCAAAACAAAGAAATAGATAAAATCACCGACGACTTGCTTAACGAAATAGAGCAAATTGAAATGATGGGTGGTTTAGGCGAAGAGGATGATGAAGACGAAGATGATTTCGAAGATGAGATAACTACATCGTCACCTTCACCTCAGTCAATCCAAAGCCTTGATGCGATTACTGATGATTTAGATGAAATCGTCACCGACGAAATAGAAACTGATGCCGATTTCAGTGACCCGCTATCCGACGACCTTATTGCTGAGCTTCAAGCGGAGGATGATTATTCGGAAGAGCCTTCAGCGGATCAAGAATCGCAAGAAGTAAGCGATTCGGTATTAGATGAGTTTGAAGAACGAGGTGAAGACACTTCAAATGAACCACCTTCTCAAACAGAAGACGATGGCGACTTTGATGACCCATTTACCGACGAGTTGCTCGCGGAGCTTGAAGCTGAGCTAGAGGGCGAACCAGAAGTTAGTCCAAACGCTGAACCTGAAGTTTACGATGAAGATGCAGAAATTACGGTTTCTGATAGCGGCGAAGATTTAAACGATCCGCTTACTGATGAACTTCTAGCTGAATTAGAAGCTGAAGAGTCAAAAAGTAGCGAAGATGTCGATCAGCTAACAGACGAATTACTTTCTGAACTTGAATCTGAAATAGAGTCTGAAGGTGATACAGACACCGAATTTGATGCTGATGGCGAAACCGCTGGGCAATCTGAAGAAACAGAGCCAAAGCTAGAAGAGCAGCCAGAGATAGGCACCGAAGTAGAGTCTGAACAAGATGCCGATATAGAGTCAGAATTAGAGCCTGAGCTACAAGCAGAGCTAGAGTCGCAGCCAGAACCTGAAACAGAACTCGAGTTCGATTCTGAATTAGAAGAGACCGAGTTAACACCTGAAGAAAAGATTGAGGTGGACGCAGACGCTGATACCCATCTTGATGATAATCCAGAACCAGAACCAGAACCAGAACCAGAACCAGATTTAGAGCCAGAACCAGATTTAGAGCCAGAACCAGATTTAGAGCCAGAAGCGCAAACAGAGTTGGGCGCTGAAATTGAACCCGAACAAGATGCCGATATAGAGTCAGAGGTAGCTCCTGAATTAGAAGCAGAGCTAGAGTCTCAGCCAGAGCCTGAAGCAGAACTAGACTTTGGTACTGAGTCAGAAGAAACCGAGTCTACTCCTGAAGACAAGGTTGAGGTTGACGCAGACGCTGATACTGATCTTGAAGATAATGCAGAGCCAGAGCCAGAGCCAGAGCCAGAGCCAGAGCCAGAGCCAGAGCCAGAGCCAGAGCCAGAGCCAGAACAAGAATTAGAAGGTCAACCAGAGCAGGGCGCTGAAATAGAGCCCGAACAAGACGCCAATACAGAATCTGAACTAGAGCCTGAATTGGAAGCGGAGCTAGAGTCCCAGCCTGAGCCTGAAACAGAGTTGGAATTTGAGGAAGAAGCAGAAGCTGAGGTCGAGCCGGAATTTGAGCTCGAAAGTACCGAAGATGAGACCGAAGGCGATTCCGACGACCCATTAGACGATGCTATTGAAGCATTCGAAAAACAAATGATGGATGATATTCCTTCTTTCGGTGAGATGGAGCCTTCAGCCGAACAAGAGCCTTCAGCCGAACAAGAGCCTTCAGCTGGAGAAGAGCCTTCAGCGGATGAGAAGCTCTCTGCTGACGAAGAGTTATCCGAAGACGATGTCTCTACAGACGAATCAGAACCATCAGCAGAAAAAGACAGTGACGAGTATGACGATAGTCTTTTGGATGCAGCATTCGATGAGATAGACAGTTTTGAGCTTGAACAGGAGGTCGACGGCGTTGATGAAAATAGCCAGCAACCCGAAGACACTGGTGCTGCTAAGGACTTGGGCTCAGCTGAAAACCAAGACTCAAATGAGAGTGACTCAGAGGGTAGTGAAGAAAAAGAATTCAATGAACTTGATGACGTCCCTGGTCTTGACGATTGGTTGTCAGGTTCCGACGACGATGCTGTTGACGACAACGAGATACTTGATGACTTAGACAGCGCTGAATTTGATGAACTTCTCCAAAGCCTTGAGTCAGACGATGCTGTAGATGCGAGCGTCATTGAAAATGAAGGCATACATGAGTCAGCAGAGTCTTCGGCCGACAGTAATGAAGACACTTTCGAACTCGAGCAGGAAGATGATGAAGAGGCTACGTTTGAGTTGGAAGAAAGTGTCGATGACAGTCTTGAACCAACGGAAAGTCTTGAACCAACGGAAAGTCTTGAACCAACGGAAAGTCTTGAATCAACTGACAGTCTTGAACCAGCGAAAAGTGACGATACCTTCGAACTTGAAGAAGACGAAGAAACTTTTTCGTTAGACGATGGCGTTGACCTAGAGTCTGAGCAGATTGATAACGAAGAAGATACTTTTGAGCTTGAAGAAGACGACCTCGATATTCCAGATGATATGGACTTAGATATCGCCACGCCTACTGAAATTGAAGAGAGCCAAGAGGGCGCAGCACAAGCAGAGCCTGAAGGGGAACAAGAGGAAGAGCTGAAGCTTGATAATCCTGATTTGGATTTGGCTGCTTTACTTAGCGACGTCGATACTGACAGTGAGCTTTCAACATCGTCCGAAGATTTTCTTGATGTAGAGGCGCTGATGGACGATGGAGACGATTCAAATGCACCTGATCCAGATAGCCAAGCGTTAGATCTTGACGTGAGTTTATCTGACTTTACTGGCGTATCCGACGATGACACGGTAATTGATATTGATAAAGATGCAGGGCAAAACGCCAACTTAGACTTGGCTCGTGCGTACATCGAAATGGAAGACGTAGATGCTGCAAGAGAATTACTTGAAGAAGTAATGAAAGAAGGCAGTGAAGAACAAAAGCAGGAAGCAGCGTCGATTTTTGAGAAAATTGTTTAACAAGATTTTAAATGCGAGCTTAAACTTGCGTTGATATTCGTATTGAGCGGTCTGTATGTTAAAGATATACAGGCCGCTTTTGTTTTCATTGGCATGCGTTTATTTGTCGAGCTGCGATAGGTTTTGCCTATAAGCGGCATTGCATGTTGCAAGTGACATGACTACACTTAGCGGCTTTTCAGAAACAGGGTAATACAGATATGGGGCGAATTGCCTTAGGGATTGAATACGACGGTGCCGCTGTTTACGGTTGGCAACGCCAACGGGAAGTACCGAGTGTTCAAGAGCATCTTGAAAAGGCACTTTCGACAGTAGCCAACCAACCTATTGAAGTGCAATGCGCAGGACGCACCGACGCTGGTGTGCATGCGACCGGACAAGTGGTTCATTTCAATTGTGATGCTCCACGTTCAGAGCGAGCGTGGACACTTGGGGTTAATGCAAACCTTCCTAACTCCGTTGCCGTTACTTGGGCGAAGAACGTTAGCGATGACTTCCACGCGCGTTTTTCTGCTACCCATCGCCGCTATCGGTACGTCATCCATAATGCAAAAATGCGCCCTGCTATTTTGCATTCGGGTGTTACCCATATTCACCGTGAACTAGATGAAAAGAAAATGCACCTTGCCGCTCAAGCACTATTAGGTGAGCAAGACTTCACGTCTTTTCGCGCAGCGCTTTGCCAGAGTAAAACGCCGTTTCGCAATGTTACCGACGTGAGCGTGTACCGCCAAGGTCGGTATGTGATTATAGATATCCGTGCTAATGCTTTCCTGCACCACATGGTTCGCAACATCACAGGCGCGCTTGTTGAAATTGGGGCGGGGGAGCAAGATGTAAATTGGATTGCTCACCTGTTAAGCTTAAAAGACAGGAGCAAATCGGCAGCCACAGCGAAGCCAAATGGTCTGTACTTGGTAGACGTAACTTACCCTGAAGAGCATAACCTGCCTAAAGGGCCTATGGGGCCGTTATTTCTGCCAGATTACACATAGCACTGTTGATATGTACAAGGAAGTAGTGTGACCAGGTTTCAATTTTTATCACAAATTTTGGGTTTGTTACTGTGTTTTACGGCTTTAGAGTGCGGCGCCCATATAAAAGATAAAACCCCTAGCGTCCGTTTCGCGGTTAACACACCAGGCGCAGCTCCTTATTTATATTATGATGAGAACTCCAAACGCTATGAAGGCATAGTCGTCGATTTTTTTAATTCGAATGAGTTATCGAATCAGTTTCGTATTGTTTATTTAGACTCGAATCGTGCCAGAAGCGAAGATTTATTAAAGTCGTCATCGATAGATTTGTTCCTCTCTTCTGAAAGTTGGATAAGTAAACCGAACGACTTTTTGTTCAGCGAAGAGTTGATCAAGCATGACAGCTATATCTATTCAGCTTCAAGTTTCGAAGGGCCGTTTGTACCCGAGGCAAACTTATCCTCTAGTATTTGTACTAGATACGGCTTTACTTATCCCATTTTACAGCAGTTTTTTGAGAGAAAAGAAAACAATATCCAGAGGGTTGACTCAAGCAGTCAATTTACAATGGCTATGATGATGTCTAAAGGGCGTTGTGACTTTGCGATAATGAATGAACATAATGCGCGTGCTGTTCTGTTTAATAAGACGTTTTGCTCTTCAGAATTCTATCAGTCACCTAACGTTGTTAATCGGGCTCGTTTAGTGTTTGTTATTCGTTCTGATTTAAACTCCCTTAAAAATAAAATAGATACTGCACTGACGCATTTTGTCGAAAGCGGACAAAGGCAAAAATCGCTAGAACGTCACTCAGGTGTTAACCATTTTCCAAAAGTTAAATGTCACGGTGCTCGGTGAAACCAGCATTCTATAAATCTCGCCAGTGATAATTTAGCAAAAGCTAACAGCGGTAAGCACTACTTGTGTCGATTGCCAACTTCTAAGACCAGTTTTGTTTTTTCCATTTCGTTGTATTGTGGTCTAATAGCGCGCTATATTAGGTAGCTGTTCTATTGTGTTACGCATTTTTTCTTTGTAATACAGTATGAAACTTAAAAATTTAATGTGTTGTTGACCTCAAGTATGAACAAACATTAATCGTCATGGTCGGCAAACAAAAACAAAGGATTCAATTTCCATGAGCTGGATTCAAAAAATTCTTCCTCGCACGCAAACATCAACCAAAGGTAATGTGCCAGAAGGTATCTGGACAAAGTGTGGTTCTTGCCAAGCTGTGCTATACAAGAGCGAACTGGAAAAACTTCAGGAAGTTTGCCCTAAGTGCGACCACCATATGCGTATTACTGCACGCCGTCGCATTGATGCATTCTTAGACGATGGCGATCGCGTCGAGTTAGGTGCAGAACACGAGCCGCAAGACGTACTTAAGTTTAAAGATTCTAAACGCTACAAAGACCGTATTGTTGCTGCACAAAAGTCGACTAACGAAAAAGATGCGCTAGTGGTAATGCAGGGCAAGCTAAAAGGTATGCCTGTAGTCGTTGCATGTTTTGAGTTTGCGTTTATGGGCGGCTCAATGGCGTCAGTCGTAGGTGCACGTTTTGTTGCCGCCGTTAATGCATGTTTAGAAAATGATATGCCGCTTATTTGCTTTAGTGCAAGTGGTGGTGCGCGTATGCAAGAAGCGCTTATGTCACTAATGCAAATGGCTAAGACGTCGGCTGCGCTTGCTAAGATGAGCAAAAAAGGTTTGCCTTATATTAGTGTGCTTACCGACCCTACAATGGGGGGTGTATCTGCGAGTTTGGCAATGCTTGGCGATGTTAACGTTGCCGAGCCAAAGGCGCTTATCGGTTTCGCGGGCCCTCGCGTAATCGAGCAAACAGTAAGAGAAAAACTGCCGGAAGGTTTCCAGCGCAGTGAATTCCTTGTTGAGAAAGGCGCAATTGACATGATCATTGACCGCAGAGATATGCGTGATAGATTACACAGCCTGTTGGTTAAGTTGCATTACAAGAATTAGTGAATAACGAAAATAATTTAAAACCTGGCTCAGTGCCAAATACAGAAGGCGCCCTCGCGCCTTCTGCTTCGAAAAAAAGCCTGAGCCAATGGTTGTCTTACCTAGAATCTATTCATCCTAGCGCCATCGATATGGGGCTAGACAGAGTGAAAGAGGTGGCCAATGCCATGGCACTTTCACTTAGCCAGTCTTTGGTTATTACTGTTGCAGGCACAAACGGTAAGGGCACAACGTGCCGTTTACTCGAGCAAGCCATGTTATCGCAAGGCAAAAGCGTTGCGGTTTACAGCTCGCCTCATTTGACCGATTACCGTGAACGAGTGCGTTACAACGGTGAATTACCGCCTGCCAGTGAATTTGTCGGTGCTTTTGAGTTTGTTGAAAGCGCGCGAAAGAGCACGGGTGGCGAACCCATTACCCTGACTTACTTTGAGTTCGGTACACTGGCTGCAATGAAAATGATGCAGTCATGGGCGGTCGATGTAGTTATTCTTGAAGTGGGGCTCGGCGGGCGTTTAGACGCTACGAATATTATAAATCCTGACCTTGCCGTTATAACCACCATCGATCTCGACCATCAGGATTGGCTTGGCAATACAAGAGAAAAAATCGCTCGGGAAAAAGCGGGCATTATGCGCAAAAACGGTAATGCAGTGGTTGGTGAGCTGTTTCCTCCATCATCGCTTTACGATGTGGCAAACGAACTACAAGCTAACGTACGTTGGGCCACACAGGACTTCGTCACAGTCGTAGCAGGTGATTACAGCGAGTGGAGCTGGAAAGGAAAGAGTAACAGCTACGCGTCGCTACCTTACCCTAAAATTCCACTTCAAAATGCGAGTACAGCGTTGGCCGCGCTGGAGCTACTAGATTTGCTGCCCGGAGAAAGTGTGGTTAGGGACATTATCGAAAATACCACTATGCCGGGTCGCCAACAAACTATTAGTGAATCGCCTCTAGTTGTCGTAGATGTTGCTCACAATCCACAAGCTACTTCTGCCATGCAAGAATGGCTAAACCGTTACGATGTTAGCCAAATGCGCGTTGTTGTGGGTATGCTTAAAGATAAGTCTATTGCTGAGACCTTGGCGCCACTTTCCGGTCTTAACGCCAAGTGGTACTTAGCTTCAACAAGTGGACCGCGGGGTTGCAATGCAGAAGTACTTGAAAATGCACTTGTTAATGCCGGCACAACCATAGAGAATATAGATACGTTTCAAGACGTGTCTTCAGCATATCAACGTGCGCTTGCAGATTATCAAACTGGTGAACTTATTCTCGTTTTTGGTTCTTTTGTTACCGTTGCAGACGTGCTTGCTGAGCAAAACTAACGCGCGCATTGTAGGTAAAACCGTGTATTCAAGCAGGAGAGCACAGTGACATCGGCATTAAAGAATAGACTGGTGGGGACAATTATTGTTGTCGCCCTAGCGGTTATCTTTTTACCAGACTTTCTTGATGGCAAAAAGCAAACGAACAGAGAGCCTTTTGTCTCTGTTCCTGCAAACCCGCCTAAAAAGCCCATCGTAGAGCCTGAATCTTTTCCATCAGAGCGGGTAGCGAAAGCTGCGGTACCGGCTGTCGAAATTGAGGATGAAATAGCGTTAGATGAAGAGCTGGTTGCTTCAAGTACAGGTAACAGCAAAAATACTGACGAAGCTACAGCCGCTAAAGCGCCAGTGCCAAAAGCCTTTGAAGAAGAGGACAAGTTAGCGAGCCAAACGGTTGTTGATACGAAAAGTGCCTCTGCAGATGACGACGCAGGCTGGGTTATTCAGCTTGGTAGCTTTCGTCATGAAAAAAACGTAAAGGCATTGCTGGCAAAGCTTGAAAAGGCAGGATATCGCGCGTTTAGTCGCAAAATTCAAACTAGCTCTGGCCCGCTCAACAAAGTCTTCGTTGGCCCTGATTTAGACAAGAAAAAACTGGAATCGGCGCTACCACATTTGAAAGAGCTAACGAAACTTAAAGGTAAAGTCACCACGTTCAAAGTTGAGTAATGTGTATTCATTGTATATTGAACAACGTTTACTGACAGGGGAGTGATAGGGATTGCATTACAGACTAGTAATATTTCTATCTTCTGTTAGAATGCGCGCCATCTCGCCAAAGGCTCGTTGCTTCACCATAAAAAGCAACATCAACGCAATAAAGAGACGATGAACTGGGTAGACTTTTCCATACTGGGTATCATTGCGGTATCTACCTTAATAAGCCTTATTAGAGGGTTTGTTAAAGAAGCCATCTCGTTAGTGGTTTGGTTTGCTGCACTCTTTATTTCAAGTAATTTTTATGCTGACCTCGCCATTTACTTCACAGCCATTGATGATCCTTATTTGAAAAATGGCGCTGCAATTGCTGCGCTGTTTGTGACAACGCTCATTCTGGGCGGCATGATCAATTATGTTATTAGTCAGCTGGTACAGGCAACGGGGTTGTCTGGTACCGATAGAGTCCTAGGTATAGTTTTCGGTGCACTGCGTGGCGTGCTTATTGTTAGCGCATTGCTCTTTTTTATGGACACCTTTACTGGTGCAGCCTCCTCTAATTGGTGGCAAGCATCGGTACTCATTCCAGAGTTTGGTGTCATCATTGAGTGGTTTTTCAGTTATGTGAAAGACTCCTCCAGTTTCTTAAATCCCGCTTGAAATAGGTAACGCACATGTGTGGTATAGTCGGAATAGTTGGTAAAACACCCGTAGCTCAGTCACTGTACGACGGTCTAACGGTTATTCAGCACCGTGGGCAGGATGCTGCAGGAATTATGACTATCGACCAAAATATGTTTAATTTGCGCAAAGCGAATGGCTTGGTTCGAGATGTTTTCCATACGCGTCATATGAAGAGGCTGTCCGGCAACATGGGTATTGGGCATGTTCGCTATCCTACCGCGGGTACATCAAGCTCTGCAGAGGCGCAACCGTTTTATGTGAACTCGCCGTTTGGTATTGCCTTTGCACATAACGGCAACCTTACCAACGCCCATGAGTTACAGGAAGAAGTGTTCCGCATTGCACGCCGCCACATCAACACGACCTCAGATTCAGAATTATTGCTTAATATTCTTGCTCACGAACTGCAGCAGGTAGCGGGGTTAAGCGTAAGCGCCGAACACATTTTTGAAGTGGTAACGAAAGTTCATAAGAAAATTCGTGGTGCCTACGCAGTCGTTGCGGCCATCATCGGCCAAGGTATTGTAGCGTTTCGAGATCCCCACGGCATTCGACCGCTTGCACTGGGTAAGCGCATGAGCGAGCTGGGCGAAGAGTGGATGGTAGCGTCTGAAAGCGTTGCACTTGATGCTGTTGGCTTCCAGTTTGTTCGCGATGTTATGCCTGGTGAAGCGGTATTTATTACCGAAGAAGGCCAGCTGCATACAAGACAGTGTGCAGAGAACCCTGTCACATCACCATGTATCTTCGAGTTCGTTTATTTTGCTCGCCCAGATAGCTTTATCGACGGTATCTCTGTTTATGCGTCTCGCGTAAACATGGGCCGTAAGCTAGGTGAAAAAATTAAGCGCGAATGGGCAGACCTTGATATCGACGTGGTGATCCCTATCCCTGAAACGTCGATGGATGTAGCGCTGCAAATCGCTAATACACTTGAACTGCCTTATCGTCAGGGTTTTGTTAAAAATCGCTATATTGGCAGAACTTTTATCATGCCTGGCCAAACCATGCGTAAAAAGTCAGTGCGTCGTAAACTAAACGCCATCTCTTCTGAATTTAAAGGCAAGAGTGTATTACTTGTTGACGATTCTATTGTGCGCGGTACAACGTCGGGTCAGATTATTGAAATGGCCCGAGAGTCTGGCGCTAAAAAAGTGTACTTTGCGTCGGCGGCACCGGAAATCCGCTTCCCGAATGTATACGGTATTGATATGCCATCAGCTAATGAACTGATTGCATACGGGCGTGAAATTGACCAAATTGCAGAGCTTATTCAAGCTGATGGTCTTATCTTCCAGGACATTTCTGACTTGGTTGAAGCCGTGCGCGAAGAGAATGATACGATCCAGCGTTTTGAAACATCAGTGTTCGACGGTAATTATATCACTGCCGATATTAATCAAGAGTATCTTGAGCGCATTGATATGTCACGGGGTGAGGCAGCAAGAAAAGCACCTGTGGTCCAAGCTGAACTGAGTAATCTTGATGTACATAACATTGATGCCGCAGATTAGCACTTTTGAAATAAGTTTATAGTGAACGAAAAAGCCGCTTTTAAAGCGGCTTTTCATTATCCTATTTTGTGTTGAGCTAGGGCGTTAGTGAACGAACACTGGTCCGCCAGTTAACCCCCACACTAATACCGAACCTGTCATTAGAATAACCAGTAAAACCAACCCGCACGTCACTACAGAACTTGAGTAAATGAAGCCTTTGTCTTCTGGCATGTGCATCAAAATAGGTACGCCGGAATAGAGTAGATAAACCGAGTAGCTAATACCCACTAGCAGTGCCGTCATCACTACCCAAAGTTCAGGGTAAAGACCGGCAAAGCCGACCATGAACAGCGGTGTTGCGGTGTAAGCCGCAAGTTCTAGTGACTGTGTATACGTTGGCGTTGCATCGAACGCTTTAGCCAACTCATGAATTAACACTGCCAGCGCTACAACACCGGCAATTAAGCCAAAGTACATGCCGATACCCATCATAATAGCGGTATTCTCGCTTAGTCGTATTATGTCTCCAGCACCAATACTCCACCCTGTATGCGCACTAGAATAATAGGCTACAAGGGAGGGGATAAGTGCAATAAAAGCAATATGGGTAAGCGCGTAAAAATAGGTTTCGTGCTTGGTATCAATGGTTTGCCATTCTTCTCTTGGGTGGGTGTAAATTCCAATCAGATGATTCAAAATCATAAAGTCCTGCCTTATTCACCAACGTTATTATTTTAAAGAATATTGTTGTGAGGCAGGGTAAACACACGGACAAACCGTAAAATCAGAGAACACGAACACGAACACGACGCAAAGCGTCAAACACTGCCATTAACAATATGTTTACAAGTTGAGTGTGCAGCAGAAAGGCAAAGCCGTCAATATAAATTGCTTAATTTATAGACGGCTATAAGTATCAGTTAAATTGAGGGGCGCCAGAATGAAAACGCAGTTCCTCGTCGTCACTTTCAATAAGTGATTTTTCGACGCTTCCGAAGTGGGCGATGCGCTCTGATATATCGGATTTAGCGATCTGCTCGGCAAGAGTAAGGTAATCTTCAAAATGTCTGGCTTCTGAACGAAGCAAAGATATATAAAATTTGCCAAGATTTTCGGAAACATACGGAGCGAGTTTAGCAAAACGCTCGCATGAGCGGGCTTCAATGTAAGCGCCACAAATAAGCTTATCAACCAGCTTTTCAGGCTCGTAGGTGCGTATATGACGTAGCAATCCATTGGCATAGCGACTTGACGTCACTGACTTATATTCAAAGCCTAGCTCGTGCATAATTTCTAGCACTTGGTAAAAATGATGAAGCTCTTCTTTAATCAGCATCACCATTTTATCTAGCATGTCTTTTTTAAAGGGGTCTAGCCCTTCAGTGTTAAATACATTCTTGGACAGATGCTTAGTATTGAGCGATTGCCAATCGCCTTCATGGCGATAAGTAAAGTTTTCGTAAGGCTTTAACCAGCCTAGCAAAACTTTGCTGGTTTCCTCATCAGCCACATAGCGACGAAGTAGGTACATTGCCGATTGAGCTGCTTTAAGCTCGCAAATTAAGTGATCGGTGAGAATAACGCGGAGATTTTCTTCTTTCTGCGCTTCATCTATCCACGACTGTGGCGTCTCGCAATGTAAAAAATCATTGACGGGTAAAAGCAAAGACGTGACTTCAGAAGAAGATATTACAGACATGTTGAAACTCGGTTTTAAGTGCTACGGTTTTTCAGTTACATTTGAATTTGTCATACTTTCAACTTCAATGTCGACAAGGCAGTTGTGCTCGTCTTAGACTGATGCTATCCAAATTCGATGCTTCTGAACTGAGCGCTGATTTTACTTGATACCCATAAGCCGTTACAACTTAAAATCGAGGACTCTAAATTACAAAATGAACTACCTTGCTCACCTTTTTCTAGCACGCCCCACTGCCGATTCCCATTTTGGCAACTTACTTGGCGATTTTAGGCGTGGCGTTGATATAAACACATATGGAAAAGCTGTGCAGCTGGGTCTTAAAAATCATTACGAAGTGGACAAGTTCACAGATAGTCATAAGAACGTCGTGGCTGCGAAATCGCTGTTCGATCAAAGTCGCAGGCGGTTTGCGCCCGTGGCCCTGGATATCTACTTCGACCACTTGCTGATAAAACATTGGTCGACGTTTACGTCGCATAGCTTTGACGACTTTCGAGAACAAAGCTTTTCCTTGTTAGAACAGAGGTTGCCCATTATGCCAAGAGCAATGCAGCATAGCGTAGGTCATATGATTACCCACGATTGGTTTGAAGATTATGCCAAAGAAGAGGGCATTGCTAGGGCCATCTCTGTTGTTGCTAAACGAATTCGGTTTGCGAACACTTTTCATCACGTGGTAGATGATATAAGTGCGAATAAAAAGGAAATAGAAGCGAGATTTATGACATTTTTCCCAGACCTCATCGCTCATATAAAGGACAGGGGCCCTGAAAATAGCAATGAGAACTAGCCACCTTAACAGGAACGTATCGAAGAAATTGGTAGTTCTATCGTTGATTGCTAAGCTCACTTGTTAACAGCGATATAGTCTTAATTGATAGAGTCTCAAATATAGTGCAACAATGGCCTGTATGAAAAACAGGTTAGCTTGCGCTTAACAAATACAAAACGAAAAACTAACGACACACAAAAGACGAACAAATGAAAAATACTTACCCTTCAGCTAGAAACACAAGAGCCCTGCTGTTTAGTCAGGTTAACTCTAAATACAAATCACATGTTCACCATTTATTAGCAAGTTCTGAGACAAACCACCGTCCGTTAGCGTGGCTAATGGCAGTCATGATTGCTTTTTTCGGTTTAACAGCTAGTGCCTTAGCCCAAGAAGAAAGCTCGGCCTCGCACGCTCGTGCGGTGAAAATTGATAGTAGTGTAGTAACAGAGCATGAAACCAAAATCTTGGGAAAACGCGTAAAATACAGCGCAACGACAGGTACTCAGCCGGTTTGGAACAGTAAAGACGAAGCGGTTGCCACTTTGTTTTATACGTATTACCAGCGAACCGATGTGAAAGAAAATACCAAGCGCCCGCTTATCATTTCTTTCAACGGTGGTCCGGGCTCAGCGTCGGTATGGATGCATGTGGCATACACAGGTCCACGTATTCTTAATATTGATGACGAAGGTTACCCTGTTCAGCCCTATGGCGTTCAAACCAACCCTTACTCTATTTTAGACGTTGCTGATATTGTATTTGTTAACCCAGTAAACACCGGCTACAGCCGTGTGCTGCCAAAAGCTGATGGCAGCATGCCGTCACAAGATGAACAAAAGAAAATGTTCTTTGGCGTAAACGCTGATATTAGCTACTTGGCCGACTGGGTGAATACCTTTGTAACACGCAATAACCGCTGGCGTTCGCCTAAGTATCTTATTGGCGAAAGTTACGGTACTACGCGTGTTTCGGGCTTAGCACTAGAGCTTCAAAATCGCCAGTGGATGTATTTAAATGGCGTAGTATTAGTATCACCAACTGACATTGGTATTGAGCGCAACGGACCAGTAAAGGCCGCCAATCGCCTGCCTTATTTTGCCGCTGCCGCCTGGTATCACAATAAGCTAGACCCAGAACTACAAAATAAAGACCTAACTGAATTGTTGCCCGAAGTTGAAGATTTCACCATCAACAAGCTTATTCCGGCACTTGCTAAAGGTGGCTTTATTAGTGATACAGAAAAGCGTGATGTGCTAAAGCAAATGGCGCGCTACTCTGGGTTAAGTGAAGCGTCTATTGCGCAAAACAACCTAGATGTAAGCACAGCTTTTTTCTGGAAAGACTTATTGCGAGATGAAGGGAAAACCCTAGGCCGTTTAGATAGTCGCTATTTAGGCATAGATGCTAAGCAAAGTGGTGACCGCCCTGACTATTGGGCCGAACTTACCTCATGGCTACACTCCTTCACGCCTGCCATTAATTACTATCTGCGAGAAGAGTTAAATTACAAAACCGATATTAAGTACAACATGTTTGGAAACGTGCATCCGTGGGATAGAAGTAATAATCAAACGGGACAGAATTTGCGATTGGCGATGGCGCAAAATCCCTATTTAAATGTAATGATTCAAGCAGGTTATTACGATGGTGCAACGAATTACTTCGATGCTAAATATACCATGTGGCAGCTAGATCAAAGTGGCACTCTAAAAGACCGTTTAAGCTTTAAAGGGTATCGCAGCGGACACATGATGTACCTGCGTCGCGATGACTTAAAACAGTCTAACCAAGACCTACGTGAATTCATTAAAGCAAGTACACCGAGTAAAGGTGCGCCTGCGATGTATAAGAGATAGTTAGAGGTGAACACCTGCTTTTTTGAGCTGCGCTAAACATTCGGCGCAGCGCGCTTTTAACATATCTCTTAATAGCCTAACCGCTGGCGTAATAGACTGGCGGCTTGGGCAAATTAGCCAAAGCTGTGTGGGTTTTGCCTTGTAGTCTGGCAACATCGTCACAAGCCGACCATTTATAATGTCGTCGCACGTATCTAAACTTGATTTAACGGCGACTCCTTTCCCTGCTACAGCCCATCTTCTAACCATCTCACCGTCATTGGCGGTCCTGTTTCCCTGCATTTTTACTTTTATTGGTTTATTGTCGTGTACGAATTCCCATTCGTTATACACTTTATCGTGTAGTTGATAAAAAAGGCCGTTGTGAGCTTGCAGGTCGTCGAAGTTTTTAGGCGTACCATAAGTGCTGATGTAAGACGGAGAGGCAACAAGTAAGCGTGGTACATCACATATTTTAAACCCGTAAACGCTCGCATCGTCAGGCGAGCCATAACGTAAAGCTAAATCGATGGGGTCGCGATAGAAGTCGATATTACTGTCGTTTAAATTTAGCTTAACGCTTATCTTCTCATGCTCTACCATAAAATCATCAAGCCAAGGAGCGATAACATTGCGCCCGAGGTCTGACGATAACCCCAACCTTAATTCACCTTCAATAACGCCGCTATCACCCTTTAAGTTCTGTTTGGCGGTAGTCAGCATCGACATGGCTTGTTCGCACGTTGGAAGAAAACGTTCACCTGCAGAAGAAAGCCTAAGCGAACGGGTTGTGCGAACGAACAATTCAGCGCCAAGCGCTTGCTCAACACGTTTAACTGCCGCACTTGCCGTTGCGGTTCGCATATTTAAGTGGGTTGCAGCAGCGGTAATGTTCCTAAATTCGGCAACTTTTATTACAACATTTAAGTCATCAAGCAACATGATTTTCAAAAGCCATTTGATAATGTTTCTAATATTGTGCTGTTTATACAAATTTAATCAAGGGTATGATGGAAACATTACTCAAAGGAGAAACGAATGATGAAAGCTATTGGTTATACCCATTCACTTGATATAGATGAACCAGATGTATTAATGGATTTAGACGTTGATAAACCGAGTGTTTCAGGTAAAGACTTGCTCGTAAAAATAAATGCGATAGCGGTTAATCCTGTAGATTACAAAATTCGGCAGCGCGTAAACCCAGAGGGTGGCGAACCTAAAATACTTGGCTGGGATGCAGTAGGTGAGGTCGTAGACATTGGCGCTGATGTTACCGAATTTACGGTAGGCGATAGGGTTTACTACGCCGGCGATCTAACCCGAGGCGGTTCAAACGCAGAATTTCAACTTGTTGACCAACGTATTGCCGGCAATGCGCCTAAGTCTTTATCTGACAGTGACGCAGCAGCGCTTCCGCTTACAACAATTACTGCTTACGAATTACTGTTTGACCATCTCGCCCTTAAGCAACAGGACGAAAAAAGCGACGAAGTAGTACTTGTTGTAGGCGCAGCAGGAGGTGTGGGCTCTATCATGCTGCAGCTTCTCAAAACGCTAACGGGGGCAACGGTTATTGCTACTGCATCGCGAGAAAGCTCTAAACAATGGGTAAAGGATTTAGGGGCCGATTACGTAGTTGATCACAGTAAACCTATGGCTGAGCAAATTAAAGCGTTAAACATTGGTGAAGTGACGCATGTGGCAAGTTTAAACAACACACACCAATATATTGATACCTATGTAGAAGTAATGAAACCAAAAGGTAAGCTTGCATTAATTGATGATCCCGAAAGTTTGGATATAGCAAAGCTAAAACAAAAGAGTCTGTCGCTGCATTGGGAGTTCATGTTCACCCGTTCTATGTTTAAAACTGATGATATGGCAGAGCAAAGCCGTCTTCTAAATCATGTTGCTGCGCTCATCGATGAAGGTAAAGTTAAAACTACGGTAGGCAAGCATTTAGGTAAAATTAATGCTGCCAACCTAATAGAAGCGCATAGAACTCTGGAAGAAGGGCGCGCAATTGGTAAGTTAGTATTAGAAGGATTTTAAGATAATGTCAGCAACATGGCTCTTATCAAGAGCCATGAGTGTTTGTATCGAGAAAGGGCGAAGGTATAGGAACCAGCCCTTTTTCGGTGTTATTTTCAAATGTTCTTACGCTCTAAAAGATTAAAGCTTTACTAATGTTCTTCCCGACAGTTCACCTTTTAAAATGGCATCTATTTTTGGGCTAACGTCATTTAGCGAAACTTCTTCAGTTAGCTCGTCAAGACATTCTAGTTTCCATTCACTGGCTAATTTATCCCAAAGTCTCAATCTAGGCGGCATAGGGCATTGCACTGAGTCGATACCTAACAGAGACACGCCGCGTAAGATAAAGGGAAATACACTTACGTTAAGACTGGCAGAAGCAGTCAACCCACAACAAGTTACCGAACCACCATATTGGGTGGCCTTAATAGCCTGCGCTAAGTATTCGCCGCCTACAGTATCAACCACGCCCGCGTATTGCTCTTTTAGCATTGGACGTTCTTTATTTTCTAACAGTTCATCGCGAGTTATCACTTTGCATGCGCCGAGTTTTTTTAGGAATGACTCATGTTCTTTTTTGCCTGTACACGCCACTACAGAAAACCCCGCTTTGGCAAGTAGGGCAACTGCCACAGAGCCCACACCACCTGTAGCCCCCGTTACTAAAACATCACCTTTATCGGGCGTTAGGCCATGTTCAACTAACCCTTGTACCGATAGCCCAGCTGTGAAGCCAGCAGTGCCAATAACCATAGACTCTCTCAATGTAAGGCCATCTGGCTTAGCGACTGCCCACTCACTGGGTATGCGGATGTACTCACCAAACCCGCCAGGAGTGTTCATGCCTAGGTCATAACCCGTGATGATAACCTCATCACCCTCTTTGAAATGGCCGTCATCGCATGACACTACCGTGCCTGCCGCATCAATGCCTGGGGTATGGGGAAAGTTTCTGCTAACGCCAGGATTACCTGTCGCAGATAAGGCGTCTTTATAGTTGAGTGATGAATATTCTACCTTGATGAGCAGCGTGCCGTCAGGCAAATCATCGAGTGAGCGCTCTGTGGTGCCACGAGTGAATGATTTGTCTTCCTGTTGTTCTACAAGCAAAGCCTTAAACGATGTCATACCTGTCTCCGTTGGTCGAAAATTAACGCTACCCATTGTGACAATATATAAACTTTGCGCAAGTATGCACTTTTTAGTAGGGTAGTACCCTAAAAGATACTATTGAGGGTGGTGAGCTTTTAGTTGCGTGTTTTCACAAAAAGCGAGCTGATAATGAAATAGTGTTAATCGCTTGGTTGAGCTAAGAGGGCTATATGGAAACGAAGTTGAAAAGTGTAGAAGTAGAACCATGCGATACGGTTACTGAGAGCAAAAGCAACGCCGCAAATGCAAAAAAATGCTCAATTGAAAGCTCTAACGACCCTAAGCAATATATTTGTGGCGTTGCGGTATCGCTTGAGATTATCGGTGGTAAATGGAAGGGGGTAATTTTGTGGCATCTCTGCCATAAAACACTACGATTTAGTCAGTTACGCCGGCGTTTGCAAGGCGTTACTCAAAAAATGCTTACTCAGCAGTTAAGAGAGTTAGAGCGTGATGGGCTAGTTAATAGGAAAGTGTATGCCGAAGTACCTCCTCGCGTAGAGTACTCACTTACTGAGTTAGGCCGTACGTTGGAACCAACGCTTCAACAACTATGTGATTGGGGCAGGGCTTATAACGATGACTACAGGTAATGCGTGCCATATAAACTCGTTTAATCTTTAAATAGTGGCAACGCTAAGCAACGACTTGATTAGAAATAGCGAGTACTGAGCGAAGTAGCAGCAGTACTCGACATAAGATTAGCGCTTAGTATGATTTAAGCGAGCAATGAACCAATAGATAAAACGCTTTCTTCTTCATCAGAAACTGTCTTAATAGTCGAGTCCATTACGTTGAAATCTACGCTCAGTGACGCTGCATTTTTGCCGTTTTTCCAAGACAGTACTAGAACATTCTCGCTGTAATTTACGTCAAACGTACCATTGAATGCATCGCTTTCGTTTCTAAGCCTTATTAGCTGCATTAAGCCTTTTACTACTGGCTTTTTAACTGCCTCTTCGACCATCGCGGTAGACAAATAAGGGCGGTTAATGTCGCGACCCACATTGGTGTTGGCCAATAGCTCCATATCGTTATGGGCCGCAAGTAATCCACCGTAATAAACCTGAGGGATACCCGGGCTAAAGAATTGAATGGCGCGGGCAACTAAGTAGGCAAAGTCATCCTTACCCAATGCGTCGTAATAGGTGCAGTTTACCTGGTAAAGATCAACGTTGTTCGCCGCGGCACCTGTGGCCTTCTTAGACTCACCGTTAGAGTTCTCGTGTATTTGCTCTACAAGAGCGTCGATAGCCTCAGCGTTTAGGAGGCCTGGCTTTTCGCCGCTTGCGCCTACATCTACAATCCCAATGCCGTCGTGAGTATCTAGCACGGTAAAGCAGTTTCGTGGCGAAATAGATAACCAGTATGCCAGTGCGTCAGCATTTTTAGTGAATAAGGTGTGCAGTACGAGCGGAGGCAAAGCGAAGTCGTAAACACTGTCGCAACGTGCGGCAATATCAATCTGCGTTTGGTAATGGCTGTGTATTTCTACTAAACACTGCATGCCCATGTTACGTGCTCTATTTGAAAGCGCTTCAATAAATTCAAAGGTCTCTTCAAGCATAAAACAGTTCGAGCCCGCTCGTTTAATGGCGTAGCCTGCTGCGTCTAGGCGAATAAGGTCAACATTGCTTTCAGTAAACGACTGAAGAATAGACGATAGATAGTCTTTGCCGAGCTGTGACTCTACATCAATGTCAATTTGGTTAGAGGTGAAGGTGGTCCAGAATGGTACCGTTTCTGGGGTTCCTGTCTCTGTGCCTATTTCATAATCACTGAAAAATGGCGTTGGGCGAGGGCGGAACACTTGCGCAATTTGTTCATCGATCTGCGCTGGGTCATTACCCTTAAAAATATCTTCTTTGGTTAAAAACAGTGGCCAATAGGTAGACTCGCGTCCGTTTTTCAGTACGTCTTTGAATGCCTCGCTTTGTCCTGACATATGGTTAACGATAAGATCGGCCATGATATCTACAGACTCACCAAGCTTTTTAACGCTATTCCAATCGCCTAATCGCTCGTCAACTGATGTGTGATCAATAGGGTCGAAGCCCGCGTCTTCACCATCATAAGGATAGTAGAAAGGGAGAATATGAACACCGGTAAACAGGTCATTCAATGGACCTTCAAGTATGCTTGTCAGGCTCTCGATGTTGCCATCGCCCAATCGGTCTGCATAGGTAATTAGTTGAACGCCATTGCGTATAGACATGATAATTCTCCAAAATTCAGCATGCGCTGGCTCGTACTGCTGTTCGTTTCGCGAGCACACATTACTACAAATTAAGCACTACCAGTCTGAGAGGTCCACAGTTGACCATATAACAGGTTTAGCTTAATTCTTAATCTTTTACCGTGGTCTTACTCGATTTATTTGAGAACGCAATAAAAGATGGACTTAATCGATTAAGATAAAATAGCAATACCTGAGCGGTTTGTAAATGAGAAGTTTCAAAAATGAGAGCTGGTAAGAGCCTTTCCTGTTGCTTTGTTAACGCGCTTTTTGCGAAAATTCAACATGCTGAAGGAAGATTCGAAATGAAATGATTCAGCTTGTGTTGCTTAGGTATACAGCAGTTTAGATCTTTTATCGAAAGTTAGTCTCCCGTCTTAACGCTCACTTTTTCTTTGTTGTTTAGCTGTTCAAACTCTCGCTTTGCTTCTTTCCACTTAGCAAGCTTTTCGTAGTAGACGTCCCAAATACATGGGCAGCAGGAGCCGCCGCCACAACAGTCGTCTCTCAATGGTTTTTCCGGCTCTTCTGGTAACGACTTCATAAAAACTACGCTTGCCCTTTTTCGTCAAAAATATCTTGTGTGCTACGAGTATTCATTATTTTCAATGTCACAAGCAAGTGCTGCTCAATGCAACACTAAAGCATGATGGTACTCGCAAAAACGCCTGAAAACAAAAAGCCCTGTTAAATAACAGGGCTTAGTGCATTATAGTGCGCTGCTCAACAGTTTTTACTGATAAGCGTTAGTCAATAGGTTGGCCGTCCTGAGTTGCATGACCATTTAGGTTTTCTGGTGCAGCTACAACGGGCTTAGGCTTAACTGCGCCTGCTTTGGCCAGTATATCGCTGTTACCAGTAACCAGGTCTGCTAACGAGCCTTTGTCGGCATCGACTAAACCTACCTCACGCAGCATAGAATCTACCAGTGGGGCGTTAGCTCGATAATTTAGTGCTGCCTGCGTAACTTGTTCTGCAAGACCATTACCTGAGGTTGCAACGGTATGCTCACCTTTTGCACCGCTACCTTGACCGTACCCCTGAAGAATTTTAATACCTTCAATGTTTTCAAGAGGCTTAACCGCTTGCTCAACAAGTTCGGGCAATATCTTAAGCATCGCAAGGGCTTTTTGTAGCTCAATTTGTTCGGTCTTGAGCGTATTCTCAGCTTCGTAAAGCGCTTGTTTACCTTGCGCTTCAACGGCAAGCACTTTCTCGTCTGCGTCGGCTTGCAGCATTTTAGCGTCGGCGGCAGCTTTGGCTTCCGTAAGAATTGCGGCAGCAGAGTTTTCAGCCGCTTCTTTCTTAGCCTGTGCCTCAACGGTTATACCTACAGCTTCACGCTCGGCCTCTTTGCGAGCATCGATAACTTCAATTTGCTTCTTACGCTCAGCTTCTGCTACTGATTTAGCGGTAAGTACTGCTTCTTCTTTTTCCACTTTTTGCTTTTCAGCTTCCGCAGCTTTAGCACGTGCAGCAGACTCTTCTTCCGACTTGGTAGCAACAGCAATTTGTTTCACTTGCTCTGAAACCTCAACTTCTTGCTGCTGGCGAATACGTGCTTGTTCTAGCGCTTGGCGTTTGGCGATTTCCTGGGTCTCTATCTCACGAGATTTCTCAATTTCAGCCGCTTCGATAGCACGGTTTTTAGCAATTTCAGCCTCGCGCTCCTCACGTTCTTTCATTTCTCGTTGCTTGGCAATTTCAGCTTTTTGCTCTTGGCGTTTAAAAGCAAGCACCTGCTCTTGCGCTAAGCGAGCTTCTTCTTCATCGCGTTTTACGTCCAACGATTGTTTCTCGGCAGCTAGGTTGCGCTGCTCAATGAAAATACGGTTTTCTTGCTGAATGTCGTTCGTTTCTTTGCGCTTTTCTTCAATGATTTTAGTCAATCGAGCGCGACCTTCAGCATCAAATGCATTGTTTTCATTGAAGAACTGCAGGTCTGTTTGGTCGAACCCGGTTAAGCTTACCGATTCAAGTTCTAAACCGTTCTTCTCAAGGTCGTTAGCTACACTTTGCTGAACTTTTTGTACAAAATCAGCGCGCTGCTCGTGCATTTCCGTCATGCTCATTTCAGCAGCTACGGCACGTAGTACGTCAACAAACTTCGACTCCATTAATTTTTTGACTTCTTCAGCGCGGGTGGTGCGAGTACCTAGCGTTTGCGCGGCCATTGAAATGCCGTTGGCATTTGGTGCTACGCGCAAGTAAAAGTCGGCTTTTACGTCCACACGCATACGATCTTTGGTAATAAGCGCGTCTTTTTGAATCTTCTCTACTTCAATGCGCAGGGTGTTCATGTTCACCGGAATAATTTCGTGAACAACTGGCAGAACCAAAGCGCCACCGTCCTTTATTACTTTCTCGCCGCCTAAACCGGTTCTTACGAACGCAGTTTCTTTCGTTGCGCGGGTGTAGAGTTTGGCAAAAATAAGACCAATAACTATAAGCCCTACAACAATAGCACCGGCAATGAAGAGTATTGACGGCAAGCTAGATGTTTGAATTGTATCCATACTTTTATCTCTTTTAGGTTATAGGTAGCGGGTTGCTAACCAGCTGTGTTGATTTTTCTGAACTAAAATGACGCGCTCTCCCTGTGCGAACAATTCTTCATCTTCGAATGGTTCAACTAACACAAAATGAGGCTGAGAATAATGGTCGGTAAATTTAGCTTCTGCCGGATTACCACGGCTTGCTTTACCAATCGTGATTTCCGCCACCGAGCCAATAAAATCTTCGCTATTGACTGCACTAGACTCAACGCTTGGTAATACACTGGCGATAATTTTTACGGTTTTGGCTGTAACAAACAGCCCAACACCGAAGGCGAGAGGAACAGAGATAGCCGCAGGCAAAGTAATATTAAATATGCTGGCTGTTAAGCCGTTTAGCAATAGACCTGCAAGCCCAAATAAAGTAAGCAATACAACTAGGTATATGAGGAAAGGGACTTTATTGATATTTAACCAGTTGGCTAACGATGTACTTAAAAAGCCTTCGCCATCTACTTCAGCAAAATCATCGCCAAGCCCCAAAAAGCTTGCCCCGAAGATAGTACTTATTAGCTCTAATATGAAAACAAAGAATACGGCTATAAGCGCAATGCTAAACCAGAAATTTGCAGGGGAAAGAAGAACATCCGTCATTTACACCGTCCATGATGACTAACTTGCTTTTGTTCTTTATACCACAGAACAAAAATTAAGCCAGCGCGTAAATAATGTTCTTTAGGCTAGTTTGTAAGAAATCATGTTCGGTATAACGTTAGCGTTGTCGAGATGTCGTTAAAAGAGAGAAAGCGTTGATTCGTTCGAAAGACTACTATTAACTAAAGTTATGTTGCTGCAGCATCACGTCGTTTTCTGAAACCTTTAAAACGCTACCTTGATCGTACCAATCACCCAGCACAATCCGTGTAGCAGGTTTACCATTAGCTTCAAGGCTGTGGATGTTTGGTCTGTGAGTATGACCATGGATCATGCGCTGCACGCCCCATTTTTCCATCACTTTTACCACTTCTTCGGGGGTAACA
This sequence comes from Alteromonas sp. S005, assembly GCF_036864475.1. NCBI lineage: Bacteria > Pseudomonadati > Pseudomonadota > Gammaproteobacteria > Alteromonadales > Alteromonadaceae > Alteromonas > Alteromonas sp. S005. The sequence goes on from NZ_JAZETN010000007.1 coordinate 152,039, forward strand.
TCCATGATGTCTGGTTTAAGGTTTTGTTGTTTGGCCTTACTTTCCGCGCGGCCGTTGTCGGCAACACGTTGGCGATACCATAAAGGCAGGGCAAGCATTAAACGAGGCCACCACCAACCACGAGATTTCTTGCGAAACTTCTGATACGCAACATCGCGAGTACATAATTCGTCACCATGGGTCAGCAGGGTGGGTGTACCGTATAGATCTATGACCTCTTGTTCGTTTAACAGTGTCATGCCTGCTTTTGATAGCCACTTTTCTCGTATAGCGAAATCGCGATTACCGTGAATAAAGTAAATAGGGCAGTGCTGACTTACCTCTTTAAAGGCTGCCGCTATAGCTGTGTTAAAGGGGGTGACGTTATCATCGCCAATCCACACTTCAAATAAATCACCAAGAACATAAAGTGCGTCAGCGTTAATCGCGTCTTCTTTTAAAAAGCGCATCAAACACTCTGTGATATCTGGACGGTCTGCACTTAGATGTAAATCAGCAATGAAGTAGGTGAACGACATAAATCTTCTTAAGTGTGGTCTAAAAAGCCGCGTTAACGATCACGCGGCTTTGGTATAACTAAAGGCTTGTTTTGAATGGCATGGCTTTGAACAGCATGCCAGCCAAACTAACACTTAGTCAGGTAGTTTAATAATTTTTTCTAAGCAGTGACTTAGGCTACAACTGCTTTTTCGATGATAACAGGCTCAACAGGTACATCTTGGTGATAGCCGTTGTTACCTGTTTTAACCGCTTTGATCTTCTCTACCACGTCCATACCTTCAACAACTTTACCGAAAGCACAGTAGCCCCAGCCGTTTACAGACTTGCTAGAATGGTTAAGGAAATCGTTGTTGTTCACGTTAATGAAAAACTGCGCTGTAGCTGAGTGTGGGTCTTGAGTACGCGCCATCGCGATGGTACCTACTTCATTTGCAACACCGTTGTCGGCTTCGTTTTCAATAGGCTCTTTAGTATCTTTCTGTTCCATATCAGGTGTAAAACCGCCACCTTGAACCATAAAGTTGTTAATTACACGGTGAAAGATAGTGTTGTCGAAAAAGCCGTCTTCTACGTAAGAAAGAAAGTTAGCTACTGTTTTAGGTGCTTTGTCTTCAAAAAGCTCTAGGGTGATGTCACCAAAATTTGTTTTTAACGTAACCATTGTGGTTTGTCCTGTGTGTTAGCGTAAATGTAAAGTGTGGGCATTTTAGCGCAAAACCAGTCGATAGCGCAAAGTGACGGCTATTGCAGATTAAAGCAATGTCGCTGCAAAAGGCTTGTACCATTTAAATCGTGACAGTGATAAACTTTGCGCCCCAAAATTATGACAAATAGGAAATATAGACATGCTACATCTTTACAATACCCGAACCCGTGAAAAAGCGAAGTTTGTGCCGCTTGAAGAAGGGAAAGTGGGTTTGTATGTGTGTGGTATTACTGTTTATGACCTAAGTCATATGGGTCATGCCCGCACTTACCTAAGTTTCGATGTTTTAGTACGTTACTTGCGTCACCTTGGTTTAGATGTGAAATACGTGCGTAACATCACGGATATCGACGACAAGATTATCGCTCGCGCCAATGAAAATGGCGAAAGCTTTGAAGCACTAACAGCGCGTACTATCGCTATGATGCACGAAGATTTTGCGGCGATTAACTTACTAGAGCCAGACGTAGAGCCAACAGTAAGTGGCCACATAGACGAGATCATTGAAATTATCCAACGTCTTATGGACAAAGGCTATGCCTATCAAGCTAAAAGCGGCGATGTACTATTCGACGTAAGCAAGTACGAAGATTATGGCAAGTTAAGCAAACAAGACCTAGAGCAGCTTAAAGCCGGTGCTCGTGTTGAAGTGGCTGCAGGTAAAGACGACCCGCTAGACTTCGTATTGTGGAAGACCACCAAGCCTGGTGAGCCAGCTTGGCAGTCACCATGCGGCGAAGGCCGTCCGGGCTGGCACATTGAGTGTTCTGCAATGAATCATAAGCATCTTGGTGCGCACTTTGATATTCATGGCGGTGGTTCAGACTTAACCTTCCCGCACCATGAAAATGAAGTAGCCCAGTCGTGCTGCGCATACGATACGCCTTACGTAAATGTGTGGATGCACGCGGGTATGGTTCAAGTTAATGATGAAAAGATGTCTAAGTCGTTAGGCAACTTCTTTACCTTGCGCGATGTGCTTAAAGAGCACGACTCAGAAACCTTGCGTTTCTTCTTGATGTCGGCACATTACCGTAGCCAGTTAAGCTACTCTCAAGACAATATTACTCAAGCGAAGGCCGCCCTAGAGCGTTTGTACACTGCGCTGCGTGGTGTTGTAGTAGACGAGGGTACAGACCTTGGTTACGGCGGTTATCTAGCGCGTTTCGAAGCGGCTATGAATGATGACCTAAACGTACCTGAAGCATTTTCTGTGTTATTCGATGTGGCACGTGAGCTTAACCGCCAAAAAGATAACGTAGAAGAAGCAGGTAAACTGGCTGCTGTACTTAAAGGCCTAGGCGCAATTTTGGGTATGCTTCAAAGCGATCCTGACACCTATCTTAAAGGCGGTGAGGGTAACGATGATGAAGCTGCTGAAATTGAAGCCTTGATTAAACAGCGCAACGACGCTCGTGCAGCTAAAGACTGGGCAGCGGCAGATTCCGCACGTGATGCGTTAAACGCAAAAGGCGTAGTGTTAGAAGACGGCCCAAGCGGCACTACGTGGCGTAAAGCGTAGCAATAGCTGTTATATTTTGAGTTGAGAAAGCCCACTTATTGTGGGCTTTCTTATTTCTTACGACCCGTCCTAAATAGCGTTGACACTTTTTAAACATTCATTCACCTCGCTCAGTAATTTTATACGCAACGAAGCGTTTTGGTTAAAACGTTTTTTAGAGTTACAAAAAAGCCCGGTATCAACGCCGGGCTTTGTAATAGATTTTGTCTGAAGCTTAAAAATGTGGTCGCTTACGTTTAAATTAATCTCTGTTAAAGAAGCGAAAACGATTTATCATTTATTGAGCGGAGCATCAGAAGCAAAGCGGAACTTCCCTTTCAATAAAGGACCTGTTAGCTCACAACTTTGTTCAAAGTCTACTGCCAAGTTTTGAATATCGCCATTTCCATCATAAGACATTTCAAGAATTTCAAACTTGCCAATACTCTGATTGCATCCTCTTCCCGAGCCAGTGAAGCTTAATCCAGGTAACGTTGGAGACTGGAAGGGATATCTTCTCGCTTCCTCATACACGCCAACATCAATAGACTCGTTAGTAGGTGCTGCCAGATCTAAATTCCACCAATCGGTTCCGTCATAACTTACACCTATAAAATTAGGTGTTCCTACATCGTAAGATACCCGGAACACGCCATCTACCTCTGTATACACGCGGCTCTCGCCACCTCCAATATAATCGCCAGTAGGACTATCAAAACTCAAAAATGTACTCATTGGAGCCATATAGGTTAGCGATAGAGTTTCTGTCACACTGTAACCCGAATGCGCTGTTATAACTACTTCAACGGTAATGTCTTCAGTCGTCCCATCTGGCACAGTGAACGTCGTTACAGCCTCTGTAGGAGAATTAAACTCTACGCCAATCTCACTTTTTTCATTCCATTGGAAAGACAGAGCACCATCAGTGTTATTTACAGTATCAATTGCACTAAGCTGAGGAGTATCGTTGTAACGAAATAGGTTCGACTGCTTACTGACAACTGGAATAATCTTGTTGCTTGTTTTGATGGTTGAAAATCGCGCGAATGCGGTTTGGCCATTTGTAGAAATTACTTCGATATCACTTAATGAATATGTAGCATTTGCGTCGAGGGCGCTTTCAGGAGTAACAATTACAATAGAGCCATTGATTTCGATATCGGCAGGTACTCTTTCGTAAGGGAAATCAAAATTCTCAAAACTCACCTCCCCGTATGAACCAGAAGCAGAACCAACTGGTCTAGAAAAGACTATTACAATGCTATCACTTAAACCAAAGTTGTTCAGCGAAGCTTCCCTGATGAAAGCGGCAAAAGAGAAATTGTCGGAACGAAAAGGCGTAATAATATCTGGGGCTTGTGTTCCAACACCCATAAGTGCCCCTTCAATAGCCTCTTCCCAACGCACTAAGAAAGACTCTTCTCCGTAAGCAACGTTGTAATACATGGAGTTTTCAACAAAGTTAGCGGAAACTTTCACTATATCAGCTGAAGAGGTGAATATGGAAACTTCCCCCTCATTTGGGTATTCGTTGAAAAAGCCTGAAAACGAATCTATTTGCGCGACCTGATAAGCCTCACCGATAGTCTCGTCATCAATAGTGCCATTCACATTGACTCGATACTTCGCAGTTAGATAGTCATTTTGTTTCATAACCTCGAAATCATTAAAGGTTAATACTTTTTCGCCATTAAAGCTTAGTGCAACATCACCGAGAGTAATCATTGACAATTCACTGTTTGTTGGCGTTTCTGCATATTCAATGCGAACTTGACCATCCAAATTAATGGAGCCGTCAATTTCTAAATCACTCAAATCAAGAGTTGCATCGAAACCTTCATTCTCAACATATGAGTTGATCGTGTAAACGACGCTTCCGTCAACAAAGTCAGCTAAGCTTCCTATATAACACTCGCGATAAGTAATGGTTAATGTGTCACCACTTGATAGCTTACTGTCGCTGTCGGTATCAACATGTGTTTTTTCAAAAATTCCGCCATTGTTACAGCTGACTTCGCCCGCTGTATCAAGCGTATTGGGAGCTGCCAAGTCATTTTGCGCCATAAACCCAAGCTGCAGAAAACTATCCAATGATGAAAGGCTGCTTAATGATGCTTCAGTTTGATAGTCGGCCAAAATGATTTTGGGTGGGGGAGGTGTCGCTCCGCTACCACTTCCAGTGCCGGGGCTGTCATTTCCGCTGCCTCCGCCGCCACAAGCGGTAACAAAAAGGACTGAAGATAATGAAATAAGAGATACTTTCGATATGTTACTAAAGTTCGTCAATGCAAGACTTCCTTATCTTTTTAATTTAAAGTTTGAGATTCCAATGTTGCGAGTATAAAGCGCGTTTTAGTTAAAGTTAACCATTTTTAGCTTTGGTCTACTTAGTATGCATATAGGTGCATCAAGCGTTTTAGTTAATATCAGGCTTATCTACTGGAATAGCCGATTCTTTTTCAGTTAACTGTGATTTCCAACGCTGCTGTGCAACGTGGGCTTTAACTAGCTCTAAACATTCATTTACAACGTTAAGCACTTCTTTATCAAGTGCGTCGGCAGTAGGGGTATAGTCGTGCATGCCAACAGAAATAAAGTGGTCAATGCGCTCTGCATCTAAGTCGCTTAACAGGTTTACAAGCGATGTGGTAACAATGTCGGTAACTGATTCTTCCAAGGTATTCTCAATGGTTTTGCCAATAACTGGTAGATAGTGCAGAGAGGAAACTTGTGCGTTACTTCTCACCGCTTTCCCCACGCTTTTTCGTACGTGCTCTCGAATCACCTCACCATGTTCCTTGCTTTGGATAGACTGGCCTAAGTGGTTGATTACGCCAGCCATCCACTGCGTTATCACAGGTCGGCGGGGGGCGAGTACTTGTGCGTTAATGTCGTCTAACAAAGGCGAGCCTGCTGAAATGTCTTTTTGCGCATCGCTTAGCACCTTAACAACAATCCGGTCGCTGAGTTCTTCAACAAACACGTCGTAATAAAAGGCAAAAAAGCGAAAGACGGCGGTTTGGTTTAAATCAATAATTTCGAATTTGTGCAAACGATGCAATATGGAGAATATTCGCAAGAAGCGAAATAGACGGGTAGGGCCCGTAGGAATTAAACCAATAATGTCGTACCAATGCAAAAACGGGAAGAAGTACCAGCGTAAATGTTCTTTACGAACAATAGCAACGGCCCAACGAAAGCAAAACTCGGTAAAGAATATGGCAATGAAGACTAAATCAACCAACAAAAAGTTGGCATGAATAGGATCGTAAGCGTTAAGAAAGGCGGGAAAATAAGTGCCTAATAGGCCGTATACAACGTCTGTAGCATAAAGAGCATCGAATATAAGCCATACTAGATTTACGAACAGTATACCTAGCATGACTAAATCTAAAATTAACCAAGGTGTTTCGTGACTATTTCGCAAATTTTCTCGGTTAATTCTGAGCATTTCCATATCCTTTTCGTGATTTAACCCATCATATGACCGCTTAAAGGAAACGCGCTAATGATATATTACATTGAGTCACTAGCTGGATGCGTTCAACCTTGTTACGTCCACATACAGTGTCAGTCTTTGCCCGGGTTGCAGATAGCGTTTGGTGTTTAAGGAATTCCACGTGCCAATGTCGCTTACCTTTACATTGAACTTACTTGCAATTCGAGATAACGAGTCGCCGTTTCTTACCGTATAGGTTAATTTTTTGGTAACCCCGTCTTGCGCTTTGCCTTTCAGCCATATCACCAGAGTTTTTCCTGGGCGAAGCGTGTCACCAGGAGCCATACCGTTCCATTTAGCTAACTGCTTGGTGCTTATTTTGTATTTACGTGCAATATCCCATAGCGTATCACCGGGTTTAACGGTGTGACGCGCTTTTTGCTGAGACGAGCTGCCATTTTGCAAGCTGGCCAAACGTTGCTCTTGCGATAAGGTATAGCTGTCTAACTCTTGAAGTGCAACAGGTACCATTATCGCTTGACCTATTCGGATCATTGTCGAGTCCAGTTCATTCACACTCTTAAGCACTTTTACCGTAGTGTGGTACTGGTTTGCTATTTTACCTAAGCTATCGCCGGATTTAACTGTGTGGCGTACCCAGTTAAGACGCTCTTTCTGGTCAATTTTCGCAAGAGCTTGCGAAAATGCCGCAGCTTTATCAAGGGGAAGTACTAAACGGTGTGGACCATCTGGCGATGTGGCCCAGCGGTTGAACCCAGGATTCAAACCATGAAGCTCTTTCAAAGACATGCCGGCAAGCTCGGCCGCAAACGCTAAATCGACCTGAGAACCAATATCGACCACTTCGATAACGGCAACGTTTTCTACTTCTGGCCAAGAGTACGCATATTCATCTTTGTTTTTAAGAATATCAGCAAGTGCCAGTAGCTTAGGCACATACGCACGCGTTTCCCTGGGTAAATTCAAGTTCCAGAAATCGGTAGGCTTTCCAGCACGTTTGTTGGCTTTAATCGCTCGTTGAACGCGCCCTTCACCGCTGTTATAGGCCGCTAGTGCGTGTAGCCAATTACCATCGAACATCTCATTTAAATAGGTAAGATAATCCAGTGCGCCTTGCGTTGACGCGACAACGTCGCGGCGCCCGTCGTACCACCAGTTTTGATCCATACCAAACCGCTTACCGGTGCCGGGAATAAATTGCCACATACCCGCCGCCCTGCCATGAGAATATGCGAACGGGTCGAATGCGCTCTCTACGATGGGCAAAAGTATTAACTCCATCGGCATGTCACGCTTTTCAATTTCCTCAGCGATGTAATAGAGAAATGGCTTAGCTCGTTTAACTACGCGAGCCATATATTCTGGGTGCTTTAAGTACCACTTTCGTTGGGCACTTAGACGCTTATTGTCGGGTATGGGTAAAGCGAAGCTAGCGCTGGCCCGCCGCCATACATCAGTTACTACAGCCTGCGTGTGCAGGTCAGGCGTACTGGTGAGCTCAGCAGTTTCTTCTAGCGCGTCGTCATTGGGGTGCACGACCTCTACAACACCATCTTTTGCTAGTTCACAATCGGAAATGGCCTCTTCGCTGCTATGTATTTCACTGCATGAGCCCAGTGAAGCATTTTCGTGATTTTCTAATTGTGCATTGTCACTGTTATTATCGGTTAACTGACAACCCGTTAAACCTATCGCCAACAATAACGGCGATAGAGGAAAAAACTTCAACTGCATATATGAAGAAACCTCGTGGAGCACTGCAAACCCGCAATATTACGATATTCGGCTTACTTTTGCATCAAAACTCATCTTTCCAGCGGCGAACTGCAGCAAATACCGCTACATCGTCAGCCAGGTTATTTTCGCAATAGGCTTCGGCAGCAGTTTTCACAGAAAGTTCATGGGCGCGTAAAAATGGGTTAATGTTTTTTTGTTCTTTGAGGTTGCTCGGTAGCGTAGGCTGATTCTGTTCGCGCCTCTCTTTAACCCAGGCAGCATAGTCTTTAAGTGCTGTGTTATCGGGCTCAACAGTTAATGCAAATGCAACATTAGCCTGTGTATATTCGTGAGTGCAGTAAACCTTGGTGGTGTCTGGAAGTCGCTTTATCTTATTTAAAGAATGATGCATTTGCTCTGGCGAGCCTTCAAATAGACGCCCGCAGCCAGCTGAAAACAACGTATCACCACAAAATAGTACGCCATGACCAAAAAACGCAATGTGATCTAGCGTGTGACCCGGCACCTCCATAACTTGAAGTGCCATTTTGAACACGGGAAGAGAAACGGTGTCGCCCTGCGCCACCGATTTAGTGATGCCTCTTATATGGTTACCTCTTGGCCCTATAACCGGTAAATCCGGTACGGTAGATACTAGCTTTGCAATGCCACCAGTATGATCTCTATGATGATGGGTAATAAGAACCGCACTAAGCATTAAATTCTTTGCTTTAAGGAAGGCCAACACAGGTTCTGCATCGCCCGGGTCGACGACTATGGCGCTTTTACCATTGTGAATGCACCAAATGTAGTTGTCAGTAAAAGCGGGGATAGGATGAATTGTTACATCTGAAGGAAGCGTTTCTGCCGTCATTTGAGTACCTGCTTGTGTAGGTAGAATTATGCGTTACTATAGGGACTTGTGAACAGCAGAGCAACCTAAGAGCGCGCAGTGTTAATGAGAACGGCGTTTAAAGCCAAACCACCTCGCTACCCTACGAGCTGGGACGATTTCCCTGCAGGAGAGCATATTCGCGGTGCCGTGAATACTGTTTGTAGCGATTATGCTGAGCGCATATTTGGATATCACTTTGCTAAGCTAGGCGCGTTAAGTGCCGAAATTAATCTAAATACTAGCCCTATACGGCATCACATCAATCAGGTGCCATTTGACAACCAATTTGGCCGCCAGTTAGAGGGCAACGCTGCATCAAATAATACCTCAGACAATAACGTTGCAACTTCGCATCTACAAGGTGAAAGCCGCGAATTGACAACCAACAGAGAAAATAACGTTGTAGGGCAGTCGCATTCCTTACCTTTCTCTGAAAATAGTATTGACGGCTTTCTATTGGCTAACGAGCTAGATTTTGCCCAAGACCCCCACGAGATATTAAGAGAGGTTGACCGTGTGATTACGCAAAATGGTTACGTTATTATCAGTGGTTTTAATCCTTTAAGCCTTGCCGGTATCGCAAAGTTCTTACCTGTTAAGCGCGGAAATATTTTGCATGATGCTCGCTTTTTTACATCGTACCGCATTAAAGATTGGCTAGAGTTAATGGGTTTTGAAATTGTTGAGCAGCGCCAGGTGTTGTTTTCTACGCTATTTTTTCAGCAACGTTGGAAAGGGGCCGCTAAGCTTCAGCATTATTTAGCGTCTTATTTTCCTTGGTGCAGCGCAGTATATGTAATACTCGCGAAAAAGCGTGTAATCCCTATGACGGCCATAAAACCTAAACGTAATTTAAAACCGCGCTTTTCAGCGGTTGGGGCTAGTGTAAGAACTTCTACGGTGAATCGTACGCTGCGGTAGCGGTGTTTATGCACATGTCACGCACACTTAGCGCGGGCCAGGCTTTTAAATAAAAAGCTGTAACAAGCGTTAACCTTTTTAGATATTTGCTAGGTTGCTGTAGCAGAAAGCCAGGCCTTAGCGTTTATAAGCCAATTTGAAGGGGAGATGGAGATAGCTTAGCATGCTATCTCCATATTGATGGTTTAATCGGTACTTGCGTTATACAAATGCACATCTCGCTGCGGATAAGGAATGCTAATACCTTCTTCATCAAAGGCTTTTTTAACTTTTTCCTGCATATCCCAGTAGTAAGGCCACAAGTCATCTGTACCGACCCAAGGTCTAAACATTAGGTCGACTGAGTTATCACCTAACCCACCAACACATATCCTAGGTTCAGGATCGGTCAGTGAACGTTCGTCTTCTTCAAACAAACGCTGCAAAATTTTCTTAGCTTTGTCGATATCGTCATCGTAACCAATGCCAAAGGTCATGTCGCAGCGGCGTTTATCGTATACGCTAACATTAGTTAATGTGGCATTAGACAGATTCCCGTTGGGAATAACAACACGCTTATTGTCAAAGGTGTTAATTACAGTATAAAGAATTTGTATCTCTGCAACAGAGCCTAAATGACCTTCTGCTTCAATGGTGTCACCTACTTTAAAGGGTTTGAAAATCAGGATTAGCACACCGCCAGCAAAATTAGCCAGGCTGCCTTGTAAAGCTAAACCTATAGCCAAACCTGCCGCCCCAACGACTGCAATAAATGAGGTGGTTTCAATACCTATCATAGAGGCAACGGAAATCAACAACATGACTTTTAGAACGGCACTAATAAGCCCGCATAAAAATTTGTTTAGCGTGGGGTCCTTTTTTCCTATTCTGTGATCCAATAGGGTTATAAAACGATTCACCAACCAAAGACCTACCACCAAAGTAAGAATAGCCAATAGCAATTTTGGGGTATAAGTCATCACCAGTGATATGGCTTTTTCGGTTAATTCCGATAAATTGATATTTGTACCGAAGAAATCTTCCATAAGTGCCTCTTTCATTAATAAATCACGCTGACTACGTTATGGAAAGAGGGTTAGATCGCTATCTATTAACCCGAATGGTTCTAGCTTGTTTGTTGACTTACAGCCATTAGCCTAATTAACGTTGGAACACTGGTAGAAAGAAGGTATGAGTAACGGTGGGTTGAGATGAAAAACTGTGAGGTGTCTTGGCTTACTAGGCTTGTGCTTGCTCCGTGACGCTGCCTATGTGATTTAATGCTTTGTAAGTCTGAGTGTTACTTTGAACTACCAATAAAAAAGGTGACATCCTTTCGCTTTATAGCGCTGAATGTCACCTTAGTTTTATGTTCGCGCTTTTAAAGCTTACTTAACGCGCATACCCGGCTTGGCACCCTCGTGCGGCTCAAGAATGTATAGCTCGTCGCCACCTGGGCCCGCCGCTAACACCATGCCTTCACTCATACCAAAACGCATTTTGCGCGGGGCTAGGTTCGCCACCATTACCGTGTGCTTACCGATAAGGGCTTCAGGCGAGTAGGCCGACTTAATACCAGCAAAAACTTGCTTAGTTTCGCCGCCTAAATCTAGCTCTAAGCGTAAAAGCTTATCTGCTTTTTCTACGTGTTCTGCGTTAGCAATACGGGCGATACGTAAATCTACTTTCGCGAAGTCATCAAACGAGATAGTGTCGCTAATAGGGTCTTTAGCAAGCGGGCTGTCTGGGTCGATAGCTGGTGTAGCTGGCGCTAGGCTTTCTTTTGAATCTTCAACCATGGCGTCAATTTTCTCCATTTCTACACGCTGCATCATCGGCTTAAACTTGTTGATGGCGTGACCTTTCAGTAGGGTTTGCAGTGAATTCCAGTCAAACTTGTCGTTTAGGAATTCTTCTGCTTTTTCTGCAAGTACCGGAAGCACAGGCTTTAAGTAAATCACAAGCAGACGGAACATGTTGATACCTAGCGAGCACACATCGTGTGTGAACTGCTGCTTAGTCTCGTCTTTTATGGTTACCCAAGGTGCGTTGTTGTCGATAAACTGGTTGGCTTTATCAGCAAGGGCCATAATTTCACGCACAGCTTGGTGGTACTTACGCTTCTCAAATAATGCAGCAATGCTCTCTGATGCATTTTGGAACTCAGCAATTAGCTCTGGCTCAATCACGTTTTCAGACAGCTTCCCGTCAAAACGCTTAGTGATAAAGCTTGCACAGCGGCTTGCAATGTTAACCACTTTACCTACCAGGTCTGAATTCACCTTTTGAGCGAAGTCAGTAAAGTTAAGGTCGATGTCGGTTACACCATCACCTAGCTTAGACGCAAAGTAGTAACGTAGATATTCTGGGTTCAGGTGGTCAAGGTATGTGCGGCCTTTAATAAAGGTACCGCGCGACTTTGACATTTTCGCACCATTTACGGTTACAAAACCGTGTATGTTCACGCCAGTAGGCTTACGGTATCCCGCGCCTTCAAGCATGGCAGGCCAAAATAGGCAGTGGAAATAGGTAATGTCTTTACCAATAAAGTGGTACAGCTCAGCGTCAGAATCGGCTTTCCAGAAATCGTCAAATTCGAGGTTGTTCTGATCGCAGAAGTTTTTGAAACTTGCCATGTAGCCAACGGGCGCATCTACCCACACGTAGAAGAACTTGTTCGGCGCACCTGGAATTTCAAAGCCGAAATAAGGCGCATCACGGCTGATGTCCCACTGTTGAAGACCTTCAGTAAACCATTCTTGCAGCTTGTTAGCCATTTCTTCTTGAAGAGCACCTGAGCGGATCCACTCTTTTAACATGCCTTCAAATTTTGGCAGGTCAAAGAAGAAGTGCTCAGACTCACGTAGGACTGGTGTAGCACCCGATACCACGCTGCGCGGGTTTTTAACTTCAGTTGGGCTATACGTTGCGCCACATACATCACAGCTATCGCCGTTTTGATCTTCTGCGCCACAGCTAGGGCAAGTACCCTTAACGAAACGGTCTGGCAGGAACATTTCTTTTTCAGGGTCGAACAGTTGGTTAATAGTACGTTTGCTAATGTAACCCGCGTTATCTAAACGGGTGTAAATTTCTTCACACAATGCCTTGTTTTCTGGCGAATGAGTTACATAGTAGTTGTCGTAATCAACGTGAAAATCAACAAGGTCTTGGTGGTGTTCTGCACGGGTTCTAGCCACCATTTCTTCTGGTGTAATGCCAAGCTCTTGGGCTTTAAGCATAACCGGTGTACCGTGTGCATCGTCGGCGCAAACACTGTAGCATTCGTTTCCGCGCAGGCGCTGAAAACGAGTCCAGATGTCGGTTTGAATGTGTTCTAGCAAATGACCTAAGTGAATAGAACCATTTGCGTATGGCAACGCACTGGTTACCAGAATTCGGCGTTTTTCTGACATAATGACGTTATTGATTCTTTGCGTTTCAAAATGGCTGCAAATACTAGCGGAAAACCGCGTTTTTTGCATCTCGTAATTCAAACAATTCTACTACTAGTAAGGCATTTTATGTTCTTTTCTCGCAAAGCAGAGCCGCTAAAGCAAAAGGTTGCTGCTATTTTAGCCAAGTATTTCTCGCTAGACGTAGACGATACCTTACCTTGGTGTGCTTTTAGTCAGCCAGAAAATGAAGATGCAGGCGTTACGGTTACTTTGCCATTTTGCATTGCTACACAGTTAGATACGCTTAAACAAGAAGTGCTTAACCAGCTAAAAGGTAAATTAGGTGCCGATAAGCTTACTTTTAAGCAAAACGTTGCCAGTGGCGAAACTGAAGTAGCCCCTGTTACTAATATCAAAAATATTATTGCAGTAGCCTCGGGCAAAGGTGGTGTGGGTAAGTCTACAACCAGTATCAACCTTGCGTTTGCGCTTATGCAAGAAGGCGCGAAAGTAGGTATTTTAGATGCCGACATTTACGGGCCGTCTATCCCCATTATGTTGGGCAACCCTGACGCACACCCTGAAAGTGAAGATAATAAGCACATGCAGCCCCTTATATCACATGGGCTGGTGGCGAATTCAATTGGTTATTTAGTGCCTCAAGAAGACGCGGCCGTATGGCGAGGGCCAATGGCAAGCAGGGCGTTAAAGCAGTTGCTAGATGAAACCCTGTGGCCTGTGCTGGACTACTTAATTGTAGATATGCCTCCCGGTACTGGTGATATCCAGCTTACTATGGCGCAGCAAGTACCGCTGACTGCTTCAGTAGTCGTTACAACGCCGCAGGACTTAGCGTTAGCCGACGCTCAAAAAGGCATAAGCATGTTTGAAAAAGTCAATGTGCCAGTACTTGGGCTTATCGAGAACATGAGCTATTACCAATGCAGAGCCTGTGGCACTAAAGATTATGTATTTGCAAAAGACGGTGGAGAGGCACTGGCCGAACGTCACGGACTGCCGCTTTTAGGCCAGCTACCGCTTGATATTCATATCCGCGAACATGGCGATGCAGGTACTCCGTTGTTACTGGCCTCGCCTGACAGTGCTTTAAGCGAAAGCTACCGTGAAGCTGCGCGGGCACTGTCTATGCAATTAGCCCTCACCGTTGAGCCACGCAAAGGGGCGGTTAAACACATCAAAGGCGACCCAATTGGCATTATTGGGAAAGATTGAAAAAGGGGAAAGATTGAAAGAGATTTGGTTAAGTAATAACAGGTGACGCACAATAGTGTTGAATGTTTAGATTAAAGCCTAGTTAGATGCTGAACAAAGAAAAAATAGAGGCAAGTTTTGGCGCTTAAATTCAAAATTGGCTAAAACTTTATAAAAATTGCGCAAAAGCAGATAAAACAAGCCTTTGAGCAGTTGAATGCACGCGGTGACATACGCATAATAGCGGCCTAACGAAATGAGGAATACACCATGCGCTTGTGCGACCGCGATATCTACCAACATCTTCAAGATGGAAAAATAAAAATTGAGCCTACACCTGATTATGATCAGATTAGTGGTGTAACGGTAGATATCCGCCTGGGTAACAAATTTCGTGTGTTTGAAGACCATCAAGCACCGTTTATCGATTTAAGTGGGCCAAAAGCGCAGGTACAAGAAGCGCTGGACCACGTAATGAGCGACGAAATTGAACTAGAAGAGGGCAAAGCTTTCTTTCTACACCCAGGCGAATTAGCACTGGCCATTACTCACGAGTCAGTAACGCTGCCGGATAATATCGTTGGTTGGCTAGACGGGCGCTCTTCACTGGCGCGTTTGGGCTTAATGGTGCACGTGACGGCGCATAGAATCGATCCAGGTTGGTCGGGCAATATCGTTCTGGAGTTTTACAACAGTGGTAAGTTACCGCTAGCGCTTCGCCCTAAGATGAAAATAGGCGCACTAAGCTTTGAAGTGTTATCAGCACCAGCTGAAAAACCATACAACGCAAGAGTTGATGCGAAATACAAAGGCCAAGCAGGCGCAGTTGCAAGCCGTATTTCGTCTGACGATGAAAATAAGTAAAACAACCTAAAATCAACTTTTTTGGAAAAGCCTCGTGCGTTTCCCGCTAATTACTGATAGAAAATATAAGAGCAATAATTAGGGCCTAAAGCTAAGGCTCTAGCACTTATAATAAAGCGATTAGTAACGGGAAGCGCAATGCACACAAACCCTGAACCTTCTTCAGATACCCTACAACGACAGCCAACACGTAAGAACAGCATTATTCTTTTCGCGTTTATCGCCTCTGTTCTTAGCGGTATGGGCTTGTGGGCTGTAAATCAGCCCAGCGAAATAATCTTTACTGCTGCGATCACACTATTTGTAGCGATACTTTGGGTAACCGAAGCGCTCCCCATTCCCGCTACTTCGCTTCTGCCATTCGCGTTATTTCCATTATTTGGTGTGCTGTCTCACAGTGAAGCTGCGTCTGCCTTAGGAAGCCATGTCATTATTTTATTAATGGCGGCTTTCATGCTTTCAAAAGGGCTAGAACGTGCCAACTTACACAAGCGGTTTGCTATTTATATGCTGCGTTTAACGGGCAGCGGCAGCCCGCTTAAACTGGTATTGGGCTTTATGCTCACTACCGCCGTCCTTAGTATGTGGATTAGTAACACCGCCACGGTGTTAATGATGTTGCCAATGGCCATTGCCATTATTAATGCTGTCGATAACCCCCGATTTGGCGTGGCCCTTATTCTTGGTATTGCTTACTCAGCAAGTTTAGGCGGGGTAGGGACGCCAATCGGCACACCGCCCAATATTATCTTCATGAGCGTGTATGAAGAAACACAAGGTATGGAGTACAGCTTTATTGACTGGATGAAAACTGGCGTACCGATTGTTGTTTTAGGTGTGCCTATCATGGCCTTGTGGTTAGCGCGCGGAATTAAAGAAGTGGGCAACATAGATTTGCCGGTACCTAGCGCATGGACAAAAGCCGAAAAGCGTGTACTTGCCATTTTTGGTACGGTTGCAATGGCATGGATATTTAGACCTTTTTGGACTGCATGGATAGGCGTAACTACTATTAGTGATAGCACTATAGCCGTTGCTGGTGTTGCCGCCATGTTTTTCACCAATAGCGGCAATGATAACGGTGAAGTAGACGCAAAAGGCAACCGCGACAAACTTCTAGATTGGAAAACTGCTAACGATATCCCGTGGGGGATGCTGCTTTTGTTCGCGGGTGGCATTTGTATTGCAAAAGCATTTATGTCTTCAGGCTTAAGTGTGCTGATGGGCTCGTGGTTAACAGGGCTTGCAACCTTACCGGTATTACTACTTGTACTGGGCATTTGCTTATTCGTGACTTTCCTTACGGAAATTACCTCAAATACCGCTACGTCTACTTTGCTTATGCCGATATTGGCAGCAGCAGGTTTAGCGGTAGGCGTTGACCCTAAATTGCTTATGATACCGGCGGCCATAAGCGCAAGTTGCGCCTTTATGCTGCCAGTAGCGACAGCACCGAACGCTATCGCATATTCAACGGAAAAGTTCGATATTAAAACTATGGCAAGAGAAGGAATAATGCTGAACGTACTGGTGGCCTTAGTTGTAACCGCAGTGTGCTACGTTACGTTAGCCTGATAACAAAAAACGGCAACTAGGTGTTTTAATGCAGAAATTTGCGAAGATGGTTAGCAATTGAGCGCTTAAACAGGCTTATTGCTAATTCTCGTTGCATTGTGAACAAATATGAGTAGTATTACTCGCTCTTTCGGTCGGTGTGTAGCGCAGCCTGGTAGCGCACTGTCATGGGGTGTCAGGGGTCGGAGGTTCAAATCCTCTCACACCGACCAACTTTTCCTATTTTTCAATGACTTACCCCGCTCATTGGTTGCTCATGAAATGAGCGTCCCAAAACTGTCCCATAATTGTCCCATTATACAGTAGTACAAGTTTAAGTTTTCCTACCTGTTCATTCATAACTAACTTTCCGTTTCTGGGGTGGTACTCATATACCAATGGTCACAATTCTCCATAGTCGTAACTAGTTAATCCTGAGGTTTACTAAACAGGACATCACTATGACAAAGAAGACTCAGAAGCGTGATCTGCAAATCATGTTCATTCATCAGTTCAAAAGAGCGACAAGAACACCATGGCCCGACAAATTTCGTTTATGTTGGTATTTCAATCCAGAGACACTGGATTACGTGTACGAACATAAAAATGAGCAATTTGTTACGAACGGGTTTGTTATATCAGACGGTCTCGCAAATGAGCTTCCAGAAGAGTTCAGGAAGAAATATTTCGAGCCATCGGAGAGGTGCTTATTGTTCTTATTATTCGAGCTTCAAATCGTTGGTTTTATCAATTCAGATGAAGTTGATGATGGAGAGTTTGAAAATGTTTTCGGTGTAACGAAACATCGTTACTTTTCAGCCGAAGCCATTGATGAGTGGGCTGAGCAGGTTGAATCACTTTAAGGGCTGCTTTGCAGCCCTTTTTTATTAAGTGCTAAAAGCCCCTTCTTGCAGGGTTGAAGTCAATCTTCAAACGAATTCGTGCTGCTAAATCTCGCAGTAAAGAATTTGCAATTCGTAAAAAACTCATTAAGTTTTCAACTAGGGATACAT
Organism: Alteromonas sp. S005; assembly: GCF_036864475.1. NCBI lineage: Bacteria > Pseudomonadati > Pseudomonadota > Gammaproteobacteria > Alteromonadales > Alteromonadaceae > Alteromonas > Alteromonas sp. S005. The sequence goes on from NZ_JAZETN010000007.1 coordinate 169,759, forward strand.
ACTAAGAGGGATATCGAATGAAAGCCGGAGCTATTTGTGAGTGAGTTAGAAGCTCATCAAATCATTTGTTTGGTGCTAGGTACTATGAGCGGTGTTTGCCTTACGTCGTTTTTCATAACTATGAATCCGACGTTTGCACTGGTTAACATTCTATTTATAAGCAAAGTTTTGCGGGGTATGCAAAGATACTATGATGACAAATCGTGTAGAAAAAATGGACGTGAGTTGATGTCGCAAGCATTATTACGATTCTTTTAAACAAGGCATGAACTTGAGTGATGGAGCCGCTATTGGCTTCGGACCTTGTAATGCGGTTGATTTTTTAATCTACTCTGAGAAGGTTTTTAACGAGGGACTTTATATGCAGGAATTATGGTTTTTACTACCCATGGTGATTTTAGTCGCAGGTTCTTTATTTATTATCACTAGGGCAAATTACGATGATTGATTAGTTCTTTGCAGACTAATGCGTTTTTATCGGTTTTGACGTCGTTACTCTACGCGTTCCTTCTCCCTAAATGTAGGGCTGGGATTGATACTAAAACAAATCCACGGCTGGTTTGAGCGAAAATCCTCGGTTAAGTGGATAGTTCTTGATGTTAACTTCAGCGCCAAAACAGCGCTTTGCTCACTCGTTAATTATCCTCTCATTTGTCATTATCGCTAGCCCAATCAATTGTGGATAAAATATGTACTGTTGCAACATAATAAAACGCGTAAGGGGCAACGACCAAAAATAACGTTACTCTATCAACTGATCGAACGGTATTATCCATAATCCACCTCAAATTTAGCTTTCTAGGACAAGTGGCTTCTATTTAGGCTAATTTGATTTTATGGGATGGTTATAATTATTACTTAAGGCGATATAACTAACCTAATTACGCTCAATTTTCGATCGACTTTTGTGTAAATACTGCTCTATTGAGTTGGCTGAGCAAAATAAGGTTTGAAATATTGTTTCAATCGATATAACTTATTTCAAAAAGGACTTTAAACAAGTTCAAAATCAAACCTTTATTGAACATTTAAAAGGGAATTATTATGAAGTACAAAAGTATTCTTCCATTTCTAGCTATCGTATTGTCTGGTTGTGGGGCTACTTACACTAGCGTGAAAGAAGGGCCAACTTTGCTCAACAGCGTTGCGGAAACTAAAGAGTTTAAATTCTTAAAGCCAAATCAAGAATTAGCCTCGCAACTTACTGAGAGCGAAATTATCTTAGCAGTCAAAAATGAGATAAGTGAAAGAGCACCTTTCAGTGGTTGCAGAACTCTATGCACAGAACGAAAAAACTATAATGCACCGTTAGAGAAGTGGGGCCGTCAAGTAGCATTGGATCATAAGAATAATGCCATTAATTTGACTTTAATTAATGGCGAGGAATATAAAAATACCGATATATCTTCAAACGTAACAAGAAATTTCAAGTCGACTAGTGTTACCGCAACCTTTAATTATGAGGTAGAAGAAAACTCGGAAAGTTTTGTATTTAAACTTTACCCTGCTAATACAATTAATATTGTGCCAGGTAAGAACCCAGTATTCATGACTTATAAACCTTTAATGTCGGGTGCCAAATTAGAATCTAGATTGGTAAATTTATTTGAGGAAATTACTCCAACGATTGATAAAACCATAATCGAAACTGGGGAGTTCGATGTTGATTTTGATCCGGCTTCAGTGAAAACTAATTTCACCCGAAAGCTAGAATCTTGGAGCGGTCCATCAGTAGAAACCACTACAAAGACTCAATACGATGAATCATTCAAACTTCAAAAAGACGGTGTGGTAGCAAAAGTTGATCTTCAGATATATTTATATCGAGGGAAATCGAAAGTAGAATATCGGATTTCTTATCCATATCAGATTATGTTTGATGGTTCATCAACAATTCCATCATCGTCTACTATGGAGCAATTCGTTAAGCATGTGCAAAATATAGCTAATAGTTAAGTTCGTTTTTAACTGCACGGTAGTTTTTTAACTAATAACAAAGGAAACTACCCTGAGTTATAATTCCTAACTGTGATGTCTTCTAGAACGACGAATTGTAAATAGACTGAAGGGGCAGCGGCGCTCAGCAATACGCAAGGTGCCTCTTTACGCCTCCACCTGCTTTGCGGTCGATAACTGCCTGTCAAATGAAGCTAGACCTCATCAACGCTTCTTGAGCAAAAGATATATTTTGCTCAAAAAAAGCACCCCTAATGGGGTGCTCAATATTGTGAGTCTCTTAGCTTATGCGTAGCATATAAAGAAACTAAAATTAATAGCACTGCTATCGCAATGCAGCCAAACGATAAAAGTAGTAATCTATCCGTTAACGCTTGGTATTCGATATTGTCGAAATGTCCAATTATGGCAAAAGCTGTATTAAAAAATGAATTTAATGCAGCTATTGCTACTAGTGAATTGCTCAGTGCCATCCATTTTCGGCTAAAGCGTGAACAACGGTTAAAAAGCCTCTCATAGTTTATTTTCATATTGTGTTCTCTTAGTTGATGTCCTAAAAATAACTAAGCTTTTTGCATGGAAATTTTTTCTGTCGCGCCATGAGTTTTAGTTTTTTTGACTTTTTTTGATCGACGGGCGAAATTAAATATCTTGCTTAATGGGCAGAGGCGCTAACGCTAAAACAGTTCTTTGCAGCATCGCAGAAAGAACTAAGGCGAACAGTGATGTGCCTTAGTATGCTATGACTTTCTTTAATTTATTCAATTGACTTGAGGCGGACGTGGAGTAACTGCCGCCACGGAATATTATCGACTATTTAGGGTGGTTAACGAAGGTATACGAAAAGTTTGCTTGGTAAGTGACTATTTAATAATGGCTGAGTCAGACAACTCTTTATCCATAATCGCTAGAGTTTCATGAGCTTCGGCGAGCACACTATTGATCGCACCGTAAACCTCAACAGTGCTTTCCTGCTGCTGACTCGACGTGCATAGAGGTATGTTCGTTAAATATGTATTGTTTATCATTGCGATACTCGATGCATATTGAAGCTTGAAGCCATAAAAAAAGGGAGCCTTTAAGGCTCCCAGAGGTCACCCTGAAGGTTTACTTTAAAATGCCTAACACTCTTCCTGCGTCACGAAATCCCTTCAGCCTGATGTCAATAACCCTGTCTTGAGTATTTTTTGCGAGTTTTTCTAACTCTGCAAGTTGTTCGATATACTTAATGCTACTGGTCGCCGCACATTTGTCGTCGCTCAATTGACGTTTACTATCAAACATAAGCTCATAGATTAGACTACATTCAGATGATTTGAATTTTATACTATCGAGCAGCAGTCGTTGTTGGCTGGAAGAGAAAGGAGAGCTTCGACTATCGAATATTCGAGTATGTGCTTTCTCTATCTGTGTTAGAAACCGCTGGCGATGACTGTACATATGCACAAACTCGTAAAGGCCGTCGTTCGATTCCAGTTCCTCAAGATATTTAGTAAGTATTCTGCGTCGTATATCTCCATTATTTTTATTTTTTGAGTTTGATGCTTCCATTTCGATTGCTATTTTTGAGCCGGTATTAGCGTCGACAACTAGCGCATCTACGAGCCTAGGGTCGTTTCCTCGGTGTTCAAGTTGTATCGATAAGTCACGTTCGGTTGCGAACCCAGAGATTTTATTTGCTTTAGCAAGCTCTAAAACAATTAACTGAACTGAAAGATCGTGAATAAGGTTTCGTTCGTTAACACGACTTACATCTGAACGTAAATTCAGTTCTCGATTTAATAGAAGTTCTGCTTCTCTAATCCCGAAAGACGTGAGGACGATAAAACTACGGTCAGTATTAGCAAAAGTCGGATGTACAGATATAACCCCTTTTTTCTTCAATCTATTAATGAGCTTGTTGGCGCTCTCTCGATTGAGACCCAAATGACGCTGAAAAATCGTTTTGCTAGATGCACCGAAAGCTCCAGTGATTGCAATAACAGCATTCTCTCTCATCAATCCCCTTGCCGCCGGATCACTAGGGGCAGATATACAGACGTGACGCATTGAAGTTTCAATTGCTCTTTCTATGTAATTCATTTCTTCTCCTTTGTTATGAATTCACAAATACATAGAAACAGCAACGGGGGAATAAGCAGGGTAAAGCAGTCTACTTTGCATCCTGCCAGAGCTTCGCTAGGCTAGGCATACTGCGTAATGCCATCGCTTTTCTTTCGAAAACCACACACAACTTCGTTGTAGCAACCCTTCTGCAAACGCGAGCGGACGCGACTCGTCGCTGCTCACGCACTCATCGCTGCGCGAATTCGACAGAAGCGTTGCTCGGAGTCAGCTACCGCTGATTAACCACTATTTTCCCTTTCTTCTGCTCGGGGAAAGCGTCGCGTGGGATACCCCGCTCGCAGTGTTCACAACGGTGTTGCGAAGGTTGCAGATTATTGCTGTGCAATACTCAGCAAGTTTGCTGAAGCAAACGAAAAAAGTGGTTAATCTGCGATGCTGACTCCGGCTTCGAGAACCGCTATGTTTCACAAAGCAGTTCTCTACGCAGTAGTTGTTGAGCTGCGCTCAAGCTGTTTTTACGCATTCGTTTCGAATGCGTTGTTGTCATCTTCGATAAGAACATGCTTTGATCATACCAATAATAAAAATAATTTTTCCGTAAAAATTACGCAAAAATTACGCTTTATCCGTAATAGTTTTTAGTGATTTAATGTCCTGACAAATCAGGAGGAAGCTATGAAAGAAACTGAAACAAAATTAAACAAGCAAATATCGAAACACTATATTGAACATGCGTGTTCAATATCAAGCAGTGGGCAAGTCGCAAAGGAACTCGGAATTGAAGCGCCAAGAGTCAGCGAGATAAAGGCAGGCAGGAGGAGACTTACAGCGGATGAAGCTCAAGTATTGAAAGAACTTTACGGAACACCCTCCCAATCTGAAGGGCATTGGGTGGTCGCTGAGTTGATAGATCTTGATTCGTTAAATAAATCACTTGTCGATAACAGTTTAATAAATCAATTGGTAAAAGTAAGTGAGTTTGTTAATTCTGGGGAGTTTATTAACGGTATCTTGAGTTGTATACGTGTAGAGGAGAGTAGAATAAGAGGTTATGAGCGCGTTCAAATAGAGGATGTCGGTGCTAGAAACAACGGAACTCACCAAAAAAATAACCGATTAGTGCGAGAGTATAAACTCAAACTACTTAATCGACTTCTTAGTAATGCCTATTTCAAAAATTGGTGTGACACTGCGGTTCGTTTGTTGACAGATGGAGACGTTAAAAAAGACTTATCGTTTTTTGATAAGTTGTTTTACACGAAAGATGTCACAACACCAACAGTAATAAATGGTAGCGTGCATTGGGACTTTCCAAATGCTGATTTCACAAATCTAATTGGATTGTGTGACCAAATTGAACCAGGTTTCGCTTTAACATTTGAGTCTTATTACCCCACTGAAGATGTCATAAGATTTGTTGCATTAGGTAGACTAACGACTCTTTTAGAAAGCCAAACCTTTTCCCATATTGTAGGTGTTCAAGCTCCGTTTAACTTTAGTAAACAGCTTAATATTAAACCTGACCGGTTACCCAAAAAAGAATATGTGATTGTAGGGAAATGCGTTTGGGATGATGATCGTTTGTTAAAGCTTCGAGAACCAATGACTGAAAAAAGCTTATTACAGATTGATGGAGCTAATTCATCCAGCCTTAACTTGCCAGATGCGTTAGATTTGAATACATCAAAGTATTTATCAATAAGGCTATTCTATACCGAACAATATAGATACGTTGTTGAGATACAGCTTTATCCAGATGAATTATATATCAGTCACAGGAAGATACTTATCGATATAAAGGAAAAAGAAAAGCTGTTCGTTCAGGTTATGGATATTTTGACATTTTTCGATGTTGAACATCACCACACAGTAAACAACATTAAGGCTGCGGTAGCAAAAGAGGGCGGTTACATTCCCTCAGCAATTTATATCGAATAAATCGATTACTGTAACTCCCCAACTTTAAGAGAAAGATAGTCCACGTATTGCTTGTCCTTGGAAGTGACAACTAGCCTGCTTTCTGATACTTTTGTCTAATAAGAAGCGACTACACGCGAGCATCGCACACAAGGACTATCTTGTCACGCTGAAGGGATTCAACTCAGTTCTCAATTAGAGAACAGTCATTGGCCCTTCACGTGAACTGTATACGGAGTACGTATGAGTTCAGTGAACAAAAAAGCGTTATCAGAAACCGATATCATATCTAAGTACATCATGCCTGCTATAAAACTGGCTGGTTGGGATGATATGACCCAAATTCGGCAAGAAGTAAAACTGCGTGATGGTAAAGTTGTCGTTCGCGGAATGGTTGCTGCCCGTAAAAAAGTAAAATCCGCTGATATCGTTCTTTATCACAAACCCTCAATGCCCTTGGCTGTTATAGAAGCTAAAGCCAATAAGCATGAAGTTGGAAAAGGAATGCAGCAAGGGCTGGATTACGCCAAGTTACTAGACGTACCTTTCATCTTCGCCAGTAATGGTGACGGTTTTATTTTTCATGACAAAACGAATCCGCAGCAACTTGAAACCGAAATTAGTCTAGAAGACTTCCCAACGCCTTTACAGCTGTGGGCTAAATACTGTGTTTATAAGGGATATACAGATTCTCAGCTACCTATAATCACCCAAGATTACCACGATGATGGCTCGGGAAAATCACCGCGCTACTATCAGTTGCAAGCTATAAACAAAACAGTTGAGGCTGTCTCCGCAGGGCAGGATCGTATTCTACTCGTAATGGCAACAGGTACAGGTAAAACCTATACCGCTTTTCAAATCATTTGGCGCTTGTGGAAAGCCAAAGCAAAGAAGCGTGTTTTATTCCTGGCAGACCGAAATGTGCTAGTAGACCAAACTCGTATAAACGACTTCCAACCTTTCGGTCAGGCAATGACTAAAATTACCGGCAGAAAGGTCGATCCTGCTTATGAAGTTCACTTAGCGCTGTATCAGGCTTTAACTGGCCCTGATGAAAGCCAGAAGGCTTATAAGCAAGTCGATCCCGACTTCTTCGACCTTATCGTGATTGATGAGTGCCACAGAGGCAGTGCATCAGAGGAAAGTGCTTGGCGCGAAATTCTTGAATACTTTAGCTCTGCTACTCAGATTGGCTTAACTGCTACACCCAAAGAAACCGATGAAGTGTCTAACATCGACTACTTTGGTGAGCCTGTTTACATGTACTCTTTAAAGGAGGGCATTGAAGACGGTTTTCTTGCCCCATACAAAGTAGTGCGCGTGGATTTGGATATCGACCTGCAAGGTTGGCGACCAACTAAAGGGCAGGTTGATAAGCATGGTAATGAAGTAGAAGACCGCATTTACAACCAGAAAGACTTTGACCGTACTTTGGTCATCGATGAGCGTACTCAACTTGTAGCAGAAACAATCACCAATTACCTTAAACGTACCGACCCCTTGGCAAAGACAATTGTGTTCTGTAACGACATCGACCATGCCGAGCGCATGCGAAGGGCCTTGATCAACTGCAACCCAGAACAGTATGCCAAAAACGATAAGTACGTAATGAAAATCACAGGAGATGACGCTATTGGTAAAGCGCAGTTGGATAACTTCATTAACCCCAAACGCACATACCCTGTTATCGCTACTACGTCCGAGCTTATGACAACCGGTGTTGATGCTAAAACCTGTAAGCTGGTTGTTCTCGACCAGAACATTCAGAGTATGACCAAGTTCAAACAGATCATTGGTAGAGGCACGCGCATCGACGATAAATTTGGCAAGCTCTGGTTTACTATTCTTGATTTCAAAAAAGCCACTGAACTATTTGCTGATGAGCGCTTCGACGGTATCCCTGAAAAAGTTATCAGCGCGAAACCTAGTGATATCAATGATGAGGAATCTGATTTTGACGACATCTTAGAAGGCCAAGAATCAGCGGAAGATGCAGAAGGCATAATAGATAGCCCTGATATTATTGATGATGGCGAGTTTGATTTTCCAGAAGGTGATGATTCACCTCAAACAGGTTGGGATGAAGGCGAAGAAACCGCTGTTACTAAATACCACATCAATGGTGTAGCGGTTAAGAAAGTAGGGGAGCGAGTTCAATATTATGATGAAGACGGCAAACTCGTTACCGAATCATTTAAAGACTACACCAAGAAAACCCTCAATAAATCTTTTGCATCCCTCGATGACTTTATTAAGCGTTGGAACAGTGCTGAGCGTAAACAGGCCATCATAGATGAATTAGCATCTGAAGGGGTTATTTGGGAAGTATTGGAAGCAGAAATTGGGAAAGAATTAGACCCATTTGATATGATATGCCACGTTGTTTTCGACCAGCCTCCGCTAACGCGCAAAGAACGCGCAAACAATGTTAAAAAACGCAACTACTTCACCAAGTACAGCGAATTGGCGCAGGCCGTTTTGAATGAGCTATTGAATAAATACAGCGATGAGGGCGTGGAAGCCTTGGAAAGCAAAGACGCCCTTAAAACAGGTAAAGTTGTAGAGTTTGGCCGTCCCATCGAAATTGCCAAAAAAGGCTTTGGCGGGCCAAAACAGTATGAAGCAGCCATAGCTGAACTGGAAAAAGCCATCTACAACACCACGCCAGATAAGTCAGCCTGAGCAGCGCTCACGCCGAACGATAAATAATCAGAGAATAAGAAAATATGTCAGTCAGTACCGTTATTAAATCCATTCAGGACATTATGAGAAAAGACGCAGGCGTTGACGGTGATGCCCAGCGTTTAGGCCAGATGTCATGGTTACTCTTCTTAAAAATATTCGATGCCCAAGAGGAAGAGCTAGAATTTGAAATGGATGAGTACCGAGAGCCAATTCCATCGCAGTACCTCTGGCGTAATTGGGCAGCAGATGATGAAGGTATCACTGGCGATGAATTAATGGAGTTCGTGAATGATGACTTGTTCCCAGCGCTCAAAAATTTGACGGCTCCAATTGATAAGAACCCCCGCGGTTTTATCGTGCGCGAAGCGTTTTCCGATGCCTTCAACTACATGAAGAACGGTACGCTGTTACGCCAGGTGATCAATAAGCTAAATGAAGTAGACTTCACCGACTCTAAAGAGCGCCACTTGTTTGGTGATATCTACGAGCAAATTTTACGTGATCTGCAAAGCGCAGGCAATGCAGGAGAGTTCTATACGCCCCGTGCTGTAACTCGTTTTATTGTAGACAGGGTAGACCCAAAACTGGGTGACAAAGTATTCGATCCCGCCTGTGGAACAGGGGGCTTTTTGGCCTGTTCGGTTGACCACGTAAAATCAAAATACGTAAAAACCGTAGCCGACCATAAAACCCTGCAAAATCAAATTCATGGTGTAGAGAAGAAACAGTTACCGCATTTGTTAGCTACTACAAATATGATGCTGCACGGTATTGAGGTACCCGTGCAAATCCGGCACGACAACACGCTTAACCGCCCACTTTCAAACTGGGACAGTGAGTTTGATGTTATCGTTACCAACCCGCCATTTGGTGGAACAGAAGAAGACGGTATCGAAAAAAACTTCCCCTCTGATATGCAAACGCGGGAAACTGCCGATCTGTTCTTACAGCTCATCATCGAAGTGCTCAAAGACGGTGGTCGTGCCGCAGTAGTATTGCCAGACGGCACGCTCTTTGGTGAAGGAGTTAAAACCAAAATCAAAAAGCTACTCACAGAAGAATGTAATCTGCACACCATAGTCAGACTACCTAACGGCGTATTTAACCCCTATACAGGCATTAAAACCAACCTGCTGTTTCTCACCAAAGGAAAGCCAACCAAAGAGATTTGGTTCTACGAACATCCTTACCCAGAAGGCGTAAAAAACTATTCCAAGACCAAGCCAATGAAGTTCGAAGAATTTCAAACCGAACAGGAATGGTGGGGTACAGAAGAAGATGGTTTTGCTAGTCGAATAGAGAACGAGCAAGCATGGAAAGTTTCAATAGAAGACGTTATCGAACGTAACTTTAACCTCGATATTAAAAACCCGCACGTAGGCGAAGTAGAAAGCCACGATCCAGATGAACTGCTTGAGCAATACGAAGCACAGCAACAAGGGATTCAGGCATTGCGCGATCAACTTAAAGGTATACTGGCGGAAGCTCTGTCATCAGGTCTTGAGGGTAAAGCTTAATGTCAGTAGAAAGCATCATTACTGAAAACCTGGATGTCTGGACATCGGCAATTAAAACCAAATCAACTTCAGGACGGGGGAGTTCCAACAAGCTAGAGTTGTATGGGATAAAGAAGTTACGAGAATTAATACTTGAATTGGCAATAAGAGGAAAACTTGTCCCTAATGATTATGCCGATTTCTCGTTAAAGGAGCACCTTTCCCAATTAAATGCTGCTCGCCTCAATTTAATTGAATCAGGAGCATTGAAGAAAACGAAGACGCAACTACCAGTTTCAGCTGACGAACAATTTTTTGAAATACCTGCTAACTGGAAGTGGTTAAGGCTCGCTGATGTATACGATGTGAGAGATGGAACGCATGATAGCCCCAAGCCAGTAGAATCAGGTTACCCTTTAGTAACAAGTAAAAATTTGTCTTCTGGTAAGCTTGACCTTTCTGACGTGAAATATATATCTGAAATTGATCATAAGAAAATAATTGAACGGTCAAAGGTCGATTTCGGCGACATATTATTTGCAATGATTGGAAGTATTGGTAATCCGGTTATCGTTGATCAGACAGTAGAGTTCAGCATCAAGAATGTTGCTTTATTCAAGTATTTTGATTATGAGCAAAGCTGTCCAGAATACCTTAAATATTACTTGGTTTTTGCGTCGAAAGTGTTCAAGGAACAATCAAGTGGTGGGGTACAACCTTTCGTTTCGTTAGGTAAGTTGAGAGCATTCACCATTCCCTATCCGCCTTTAAATGAACAGATAAAAATAGTTGAAAAGTTAAATGACCTGATGGCTCTATGTGATGAGCTAGAGTTACAAACCGAAGCCAGCATCGAAGCGCACCAAACACTCGTTAAATCACTATTAGAAACGCTCACCAACGCAAAAGATGCAGACGAACTAAACGAAAGTTGGCAGCGCATCAGCGAACACTTCGACGTGCTATTCACCACGGAAGACAGCATCGACCAGCTAAAACAAACCATCCTGCAACTCGCAGTAATGGGCAAACTGGTAAAACAAGACCCCAACGACGAACCCGCGTCAAAACTACTCGAACGAATCGCCGCCGAAAAAGAACAGCTAATCAAAGACAAGAAAATTAAAAAGCAAAAGCCATTGCCGTCAATTTCTGACGAAGAAAAGCCGTTTGATCTTCCTGAAGGGTGGGGGTGGATGTCCTTATCAGAGATTGGTGTTTTCTCTGGTGGCAAGACACCAAGCAAATCAAATGGGGCATATTGGAACGGAAGTATACCTTGGGTAACGCCTAAGGATATGAAAGTCGATAGAGTTTATGATTCTGAAGATCACGTTACGCAATTAGCTGTCAATGATGGGCTTATGAAAATTGAGCCAGAATCTATATTACTAGTTGCAAGAAGCGGAATATTGCGGCGAAGATTTCCTATTGCCATCACAAAGACTGTCTGTACAGTGAATCAAGACCTTAAGGTTCTTAATCTTATAGATAAGAAACTCTCAGAATACGTACTTCTAATGATGAAGGGTTTTGAGAGGTTTATAATCGAAAACTTAACAAAAGTAGGAACTACCGTCGAAAGTTTAAAATTTGATGAATTTTCAGTTTGCCCATTCATACTTCCGCCATTCAATGAACAGGAGCGTATTGTTACAAGAGTAGAAGAGTTGTTAGTCTTGTGTGATAGTTTGAAAGAAAAGCTTAAAGTGAGAAATGGAACTCAACTAAAAATTTCAGATGCTCTCGTTTCGAGTGCTACTTAGCGACATATGCGCATTTTTTTGGCTACTAAATGGCTTTTTAATATCTTGATGGTGAGTGAAAAGTCAAAAGACGGCGTTTTAAGCTCTTTTAAAATTGCTTTATTGGAGAGGTAACGCAATGCCACGTTGGTCTCGATGGATTGATATGATTTTTCGAGTTGAAGTTATCAAATTAGTAGGCTTGTGAGAAGGAACGCATGAAACCAAAGTTAGATATTAAAGAAAAAATTCTAAGTTTATTTGAGGATGATTCATTCCCATCCCTGGTTGTCTTGAACGGGAAGTGGGGAACAGGCAAAACTGTCTATCTTAAGACAGAGTTTATCCCCAAAGTTGATAATGCAGTTTATATTTCGGTGGCAGGTTTAAGAACGAGGGATGACTTTATAAACCATCTTTTGGGGGCATTAACCAATGTAAACGGAGAAGGTGCTAACTTTCTAGCCAAAAGTTTAAAAACAACTACGGCTGCACTGGATAAGGCACTAGATAAAACTGATAAAGGACTATTGGCTTTTTTCAATGGAATGACTGGAATTGCTAAAGAGACAATGCTGAACCGAATCGGCGAGCGTTTAATCGTCGTTGATGATATCGAGCGCCTCTCTGAAATATCCTTTGCAAAGCAAGTTATAGAATTATGTTACAACTTAGCTGAGCAGAATGGTACAAAATTTCTGTTTGCCACTGATTTTGAAAAGTTAAGTGCAGAAAAAGAATTTAAAGAAAAGTTCTTTAATGATGTAGTAGCTTATCAACCGACAGTTGACGATCTTATAAAGATTGCTTTTAGTGATGAAATCTATGAACACCACCATCGTCTTCTTGAAAGTAATCTCACACGACTCGAAGTGGACAACCTTCGAGTAATGATAAGAATGAGTAAGCGTATCAAGTTTATTTATTCTGCTGTTTTGCAACAATATGAGGTGAACGAACAGAGAACCTTAGCAAGTTTAATAAACGACGCTTTTTCAATTGTATTTCTCGCTCAGGTAGGTAAATCAGAAAGTCAGATAAAAGCGTTTTATAGCGCAGCGTATGGATTTGCTGAAGACGACGAGTTAGATAAGCAACATAGGCAAAAAATTGGTGGTTCATCCATGCCTCTTGAGGGGGCAATCACAATCTTCAGTGGGAATGATTTCCATTTTAATGATCTATTTAAAGTGGTCAGATTGTTCTTGAAAGGTGACCCAGTTGATGAAGCCATATACAAAAGCACTATGATCGGTGAGATCTTTACCAAGGATTTTCTAGACCAAAATGTAGGTGAGTTAAGCAATTACATCTACAACGAGAAGTATCCTGAACTTAATAGATGGCTAGAGGCTTGTTCAGCTTACATTACATTGATTACATTTGAATATATTGAAGCTAGTGAAAGTAGTTTTTTAGATGAGGTGCAAACCCTTTTTCGAAGTAAGTCATTTACCATATTAGAGGAGCGAGGAAGAATTGTTGAGGTAAATAATGCTCGTTTATCAGTGTTGGGAGATGAGTATTACGCAACTTGGCAAAAGTATAAAAGAGAGGCGCACTTTGAACTTTTGTGTGAGGAAGTCGCTGAAGGCTGGCGGTACGAAGCGCTACAAATTGAAGACTGGGAAGTCGAAGCTTTATCACGCTTGGATAAAGATTATTGGGTAAAATCCTTCGCTAGTTGGGAGCCATACTCATTTAGAAGGTTAGGGATTTTTTTGCTCGAGCGCTTTGGCTACGATAAACCCAAAAGTCTCTTCTCCATTGAACATGAGGCTCGGTTGTTGAAGTTGATTCATAAAAGCATTATAGAGTATTATAAAACGAGCGACTTGGAATTCGGAAGTAAACGAGCTGAAGTGAAAAGACTAGTTTTTTTGAAAGAAAAACAAGATAAATTTTACAGTGCTGAACTTGCTGATTCTTCGCTTCATACTGGTTAAGACTCATGATACGCAGAAATACTTGGAAAGCATAAGTGTTTACGACTTGATTTATGGGGGGCAAATAGGGCCAAAAGTAAAGTAATAAAGAGTAATGAAAATGATGTCTAAAACGCTACAGGCCCCCTAAAAACAACATCTCAGCACAAGTCAGCAGCGAAGCTTTATCTGGCTTCAAATGCCATTTTATCTATTCCCAAAACGTTGTCATTAGGTATTGTTCTTTTACCACCTGAATTATTGAGGATATTAAAAGGGTCTAGTAAGATTCTCCCAATCTTTCGGACTCTTTCAACTTATTACGCATATGATATTAATTGTCTATTGGGACTGTGGCACGGGTAATTTTTTATTGCGTGTGATCACTCATTGTCTCAAAAAGGCTTACTCTGAAACAAATTAATAAAACTATAAGTTCGCCAGAGAAGTCAAAAAACACGTTGTAAATGGAGAAACGCAGTATGGTAAAGGATTACGATTCTCAGCCTAGTTTTGATAATAATAAACAAGAAACACCTGAATCTAAAACCGATAACAACGAAGCCAAGCCTTCACAAAATCAAAACGAGCAGCCACTAAAGAACCTAAGGCTAAGTGATTCAGAATCTAAATTCATTCTTAAAGCCAGAAAAAAACTTAGGTTACTCGATCCCGAAGGTGTCTATCAATTTAGAGGAACCGCGATACCTTTGTATCAGCCTTTTATACATCTAATCTCGCTGCTGTTTTCGATACATTTAATCTTTTTCTTCTTTACGCTTTTGGTAACTTCAGAAGTTGAGCATTTAGACGGTGTTGGTAAGACATCTGATATAACAGCAGTAGACAAGTTATTCATGATAACCCTTGCGGCGCTAACAGTTTTCAAGCTGAAGAAACTCGTTTCTGTGAAAGTCACAAACTATAACGTCAGATATAAATTAGCGCTGGCTGCGAACGCATTTAACCGTATAGCTATAAATTTAGTTAAATTCGCAATTTACTTTTTTGCATTCATGCTATTCATAATAACTGTAGACCGCCCAAACGAAACAATATCAGGCGCTTTCGACATGTTAGAAAACGGTGCGATAGCAGAATCACTCGCGTTTTTTTCATGGATAGTAACAACGCTCATTTTTGTGAAAGCGTTTAAGCGTTTTGGCAAGGAGTAAATCGATGAAGTATCTTATTATATTAGCTATTTTAGTTTTCTCTTCACAATCTTTTGCGAAAGAACGTTTACCTTCCAACTGCGCCCACCTAAGTGAAGTATCAAAAGCTTCCTTTGTACTATTCAACAAGAAAGAATTTATGCAATTAGGAGAGTGCTTAGCAATCGCAGCGTTAAAAAATCAAAAAAAGCTTGACCTTAAGCGCTCTTGCAACGAGGTAGACGAGGATAGGCGGAATTTTTTTGGAATACTATCTTTGTCTAAGCTTGAGTCAATTCTGCTAGGCCAATGTATGGGAACGATTAACTACATTTATGAACACTACAATAAGGAAAGAGTTAACCATTACAGGTATCGTACAAACCGCCGAATTGTTTACCGCTGCAACAAAGGTATGAAAGCAGTAGATATTCTTAGGAGTATCAACGAGAAGGAAGTAGGGCGAAGTGATGTTCGTGACCTACTTTGTGACGAGGTGTACTACTGATGGAAAATGTAGAAGTTCAATCGTTCCTAGAGTTAGCTCGCATATGTCTGAAAACAGAAGACTTACCAGATAGTATTCGAAGGCCACTTAATACCATATTTGCTAAAAAAAGTGGTGCAAACCTATATAGGCCGAAAATTATTTGCGAAAAAACAAAAGGTATTCCACAAAACAAACACCCTATTCTTAAAGGTAGGCGAAACTCTGTTAGGAATATTCTGTGTATCTGGTATCTATTAAATGGAGATACCAAAAAGACGAAGGAATTTCTGCAAAGCTATGCGAAGTCAGGGATGACTGAAAAATACGAACAAGAGTTTTTAGAGCTTGCCAATCAGCAGTATTTAGAGTTTTTTTGCTTAGGTGTAGTTAGAGAAAACATTCATGAAATAATTGAAGCGCTTAAATCATCTGAATTCGATTTGTTCAGGGATAAACTCCCATCCCCTTTTTTTTCTAATCAGAATGACCCTTCTGACATATCGCCAATTTTAACAGCGTATTCTCAAGTTATTCCTTGGGAATATTACATGGGACGATACGAGGAAGCAGAGTCTTTCTTCAGTGACAAGGAGTATGACAAGGCTAAAGAAATATTGCGTAAACTTGAAGAAGACGCTGTCATTCGTCTTCCTGTTGTAGAGGCGCTGAATAAGAAAATAAAGGCTATCGAGGCAGAAACAGACGAAGCCTGGAAGTATTTTCAAAAAATGTTGAATTGATGCTTGTTTGTGCGGCGCACAAATAAAAACTGGCTATCGTCGAAACAAAGGAGATAGCCATGACGACACTACGCAAACTTTTTAACCAATACGAATCGGCTGAGTGCCATAAGTACATCTCTAAAGCTGTACATATAGAGGAAGGCCTCAAGTCCGGTAAAAGCTATGCCGAACTTGGCGGACGTCAATTGAGCTTAGCGAAAGGCTTGATACGATTTAAATTAGGCAACTACCGTCTTATATTCAAAAAAGCTCGTGAAGAGTTCATTCCTGACAGTCTAATTCAACGAAAGCACTTAGAACGTTTCCTCAAGCGAAGGTGATACGTGTTTGTATCGCACTTTCAACTTTAAAAAGGAAACAAAGATATGTCTCAAAAGAAAAAAATTAAGCCAACGGACAATTCTGCAAACCAGAAAAACCCTAACAAAGGAACACCTGGAACTAACAAGCAGTATGACCAGAAACATGGTAATCGTAGTAAGCAAATTCAACAGGGAGGTAAGTAATATGAATACTGTAATGGCTCAAGTTGCAAATAAGGCGTTCCAACAAAACATAGAGGCTGATGTCGGCAATTATAATGAGCAGCACGCGGCAATAAATTCGCTAAATTTGGATAAGTTGAAATGGAAGCTTTCCAAGTCGTCTGAGGCCACTTGGACTGAAGAGTTGATAGACTTCGCAGAAGAGGAATACAAAAAGTTTCTTTTCTTGAAGCTGATTTATCCTAAAGTTGCCCTAGTGCCTAATAAGCTTGTAGACAAGTTTTGGCATGAGCATATCCTTGATACGGTGGCGTACCAGAAGGATTGCGAAGCAATATTTGGCTACTTCATTCACCATTACCCATACTTTGGTATCTACGGTGATGATGACCAACGCTCATTGCAAACTGCCTTTGACGAAACTGTTGCGTTGTATGAAAAGCATTTTGGAAAATATCCAACAGATGTGCTTTATGGTGCGAACAGTAACAAAGCTGCGCGTTGTGGGGATGATCATGCGTGTCACGCACCATCTTCATGCGCCTGTCGTGTACCTGGTGCATGTAAATAAACTTATTTTATCTTCCTAAATAGAGCACCCTAGGGTGCTCTAATCATTATACTTAATTGGAGGCATCTTTTTCCGCCAAATTTTACAAATTAGCGCTGTGCCGCGAAGCAAAAAATAGAGTCCAGCCTTTCAGTGTGATGAATGATTACGAACTTTAAGTGAAGTATCCTCCTGCAACCTTCTCATTTCGGCACACCTATATAAAAGCTGCACCTGTCCACTTCCCATAACGCGGTAGCTATTCTTTACTGGCGGTTTTATCTGCTATGTTGGCTTTGGAACTATTCCGGATGGTTGGTAGAATTTTATACATCCTGAGGCTGTGAGCGTAAATTTCAACAGCAAAACTCTTTACTTTTTGAGTGAGCTAAATATCAAGTGAAGGCAATTACATTGTTGCTGACTATGCAGTCAATGAAATTGAAAATGCCATATTTTTCATTATATTTCAAATAAATAAAATCATTTTTATAGGCCTCATAAGCTATTATTTAGCAAACTTCGCTTGATTATAGTTTTCAAAGTGTTGAGATTTTTTTCAAATTTTTTTTAATCTTTTATTACTATAAAGTTCAACACTTTATTTTAATTTTGTTTGTGAAAAGTACCTTTTCGTCCACAAAAGCACATAATCTTGCATCGAAAAACTTAACTTTTTTTGTAACATGAC
>NZ_JAZETN010000008.1:0-173182 GCF_036864475.1 Alteromonas sp. S005
TGGGCAACGGAGAGCGGTTTAAGCTTCAATTTTTTTAAAGGATTAGTGATTGCAGCCAAACGTGTAATACTTTCATTGAAAAATGCATCTCTGTCAGTCTTATGATTTGGTTATTGAAAAGGCAAAAAGATTAAACGTAGAGGTAAAACTGATGGGTGTAATGACATGGCTAGAAGACTTTTCTTCTGCGACTGATGCGAAGCAGGCTCAGCGAAATAAACAAGCGCTGAATGCAACAACGTGCTGCATAATGATGGCAGATGCCAATCGCAATATAATTTTTGTAAATGATGCTGTTCAAAAACTATTGAAAGACAACGAGTCTAAACTCAAGGCTGTTTTACCTAACTTTTCGGCTTCCAATCTAGTCGGGCAAAACATCGATCAGTTTCATAAGAACCCCTCTCATCAGCGCAATGTGTTGGCTGAACTTAAAACCACAATGGTGTCTTCCGTAACTATCGGTGATTTAATATTTAAGCTTACGCTCACCCCTCTTTTTGATCAATCAAACAAAAACATTGGGACTATGGTTGAGTGGGTAGATCAATCTGAGCTATTAATTAAAACAACCATGCTCAATGTTCTTAACAAGGCACAAGCTGTCGTTGAATATACAGCGGATGGTGTTATTCAAAATGCTAATAGTAAATTTCAAGAAATAACGGGATTTGATGATACTAACCTAATAGGAAATCATCATAAAACATTGTGTACAGCGAACGAGAAAAAATCAGAGGCCTATTCTGAATTCTGGAGAGAATTACGTAACGGTAATGAGCAAGAAGGCGAATACTGCATCGTGAACAGTAATGGTGAAGAAGTTTGGCTACAGGCATCATTTAACCCTGTTATGAATGAAGCGGGTAAAGTAATAAGAATAGTACAGTTCGCAAGCGATATTACAGAAGCAAAATTAAAAAATGCCTATTTTGAAGGCCAGATAGATGCGATTAATAAAGCGCAGCCTGTAGTTGAGTTTGATATGGGTGGAAAGGTGTTGCATGCCAACGACAACTTTCTTTCAATGATGGGCTATAGTCTCGAGGAAGTTAAAGGGCGTCATCACAGTTTGTTTGTTGACGAAGATTTTAAGCGAAGCATTGAATACAGCCAGCTATGGGACCAGCTCCAAGACGGTATGCTGGTAAGTGGTGAATTCAAACGTGTAGGTCGAGGGAGTAAGGAGGTATGGGTTCAAGCTTCATACAACCCTATATTCGATCTAAGCGGCCGGCCATTTAAAGTCGTACAGTATGCCGTCGACATTACAGGTAGAAAGCAGGCTATAAACGACATCAAAGCCACGATGGGTGAGTTAGTTAAAGGCAATTTAGACTGCAAGATAGAGCACAAATTTGAAGGTGAATTTGAAGTTCTTGGCAACGCAATAAATCAATTCGTTGAACAAATGTCTAACACGATTGGTGCAATTTACACGGCAGTTGAGACTATCAACACTGCCTCAGCAGAGATTGCGACGGGGAATTCAGACCTCTCAAGCAGAAC
The DNA here is from genome assembly GCF_036864475.1 of Alteromonas sp. S005. Classification (NCBI taxonomy): domain Bacteria; kingdom Pseudomonadati; phylum Pseudomonadota; class Gammaproteobacteria; order Alteromonadales; family Alteromonadaceae; genus Alteromonas; species Alteromonas sp. S005. The sequence continues at coordinate 1,510 of NZ_JAZETN010000008.1, forward strand.
AGAGCAGCAGGCTTCCAGTCTAGAGGAGACTGCGTCGAGTATGGAGGAGTTAACCGGTACAGTTAAGCTCAATGCGGAAAATGCGGCGCAAGCTAATGGGTTAGCATCCCAGAGCTGCGGCGTGGCAACCCAAGGTGGAGAACTTATCAGTCAAGTCGTTGATACGATGTCACTCATCAACGAATCCGCTCAAGAAATTTCAGATATTATTGGTGTCATTGACGGCATAGCATTTCAAACCAATATTTTGGCGCTGAATGCTGCAGTCGAAGCAGCCAGAGCGGGCGAGCAAGGGCGTGGCTTTGCAGTTGTTGCTTCGGAGGTGAGAAGCTTGGCCCAACGTTCGGCAGAAGCTGCAAAAGAAATTAAAGAGCTAATTTCTAACTCAGTAAGCAAAATTGAGAGTGGGAATACGCTTGTTAGGCAGTCTGGTGAAACAATGGAAAACGTCGTAGAGTCGATAAAGCGAGTAAACGACATTATGACGGAGATTGCTGCGGCTAGTTCTGAACAGGCCTCAGGCATCGAAGAGGTGAGTAAAGCCATTGTGCAGATGGATGAAATGACGCAGCAAAATGCAGCACTTGTTGAAGAAGCCGCTGCAGCAGCCGAAAGTCTACAGCATCAAGCAGGTAACTTATCGCAAAAAGTATCCATGTTCAGTGTTGCGAAGAGAGCTGTTGATGTGCAGGCGCCTGCTTTATCTTCGATAAGTAACAACCAAAGACTAGAAAATAAAGCTGCTGATAATCTGAATTTATTAGACACAAAACAAGTGCTTAAACCAAGCATACCTGCCTCAAGTGAGTGGGAGTCGTTTTAAATATTTAGGCGAAGGTCTTAGCTAGTTTTCACATTAGCTAAGACTTTGGTGATTTTTAAAATAGAGCTATCAGTCAGGTTTCTGAATAGGGTGGTGCGTCAACACGTTGAACTGACCAATAGAATACAAGTGGTTTACTGGGGTATACTTAACAAGCACGATTCAATTCTCAAAAACTTCGATATTCATTAGGTCCCAGTCATGGCAACGGCATCCGCACTTCACATTTTGGTTAAAACAGAGAAAGAAGCGCTTTCTATTTTGGAGCAGATTAAAAAGGGTAAGGACTTTGCAACGTTGGCAAAGCGTCATTCTAAATGTCCGTCGGGCAAGCGGGGCGGCGACTTAGGCGAATTTCGTAGAGGCCAAATGGTAAAAGCCTTCGACGACGTGGTGTTTAAGAAAGAAGTGCTTAAAGTACACGGGCCCGTGAAGACCCGTTTCGGCTACCACCTTATTAAAACGCTCTATCGTAGTAATTAAAACTGCGGTCACAAACAGACGTCACGAAAGCCGATGCAAGCTCGGCACTTTCTATAAGCGTTTAGAATATGTTTTTGCTAATTGCCTGGCTCCCATTTTTCACCACATACTGAATTTTTTGTGAATATGGCGTAAGGACTGCTGGTCTCGTGAAGCGAACCGCGAAGTGCAGCGCCGTGATCTACTTCAATAAAAGGTGTGTCAGAGGTCTTGCCTTGTTCATCCAGCATAAAGTAGTCGCTGGAGTAGCTTGTTAGCATCATGCGATTGTCGTAACCCATATCGGTTAAGCGAACCCGGGTAATGGCTTTGAACTTAGCGTTAGGGTTTGAAAGCCCTACAATCTTCTTAAAAAAGTAGCCTTTATCAGACTGCAGCTGGGAAAAACCATTTAACGTGTTTATCAGGGTCTTTAAATCTATTGCTTCGCGCTGCAGCATAAAGTCGTGATGAATAGCATTGCCGTCTTTGCTAATACTGTCTTTTGACGGTGCTTTACCAGCAGTATAGGCCTGCTCTGCTTCCAATGATGAAAGGTACTCTTGCCCTTCCTCTGCATAGTGAACCAGTGCGCTTGTATTCATGTTTATGTAGTAGTCGCTAATCCCAGCAGGTACTACTTCAAACAGCATGACGTCTGGGGTGACTGCGCCTCGCTCTTCGGGCGTTTGAGGGCCTTTAGCTACGCACTTATCAGAAATGAAATAGTAATATTGGCCTGCTTCAATGGCGAAAGCTGTATTAGATAGCACCGCGCAGGTGGCCAGAAATAGTAGCCTAGAAGTGAGCTGCTTAATTGCCGTTACAGCACTGCCTATTTGCATATCAAAGACGCCTTATTGTTTGATGCATTTATATGTAATACCAACGGATTCGGACTGGTATAAGACGTCATTGTAAGGGGTAGTGGGTAAAAGCGCGAGTTAAGCTTTAGAGCACGCTTTATGCTTAGTCTGTAGCTCAATAAAGCTAAGTAGGAACTTATGAGCCAAACCCACCGTTAACGGGGGCGAAGGACAATAGTGTCGCTAGAGTAGTCTGTAGATATCTGTAAATTGTCGGCAAGGGCGGCAATAAGCGCGTCTACATCATTGGTGTTGAATAGCCCTGCAACTTGCATATTGGCAAGCGCAGCATCACCTAAAACAACGGTTTTGTCCGTATATCGGCTTACTTCTTCTATCACGTCAATTAGTGGCTCGCCGCGAAATACAATCTTGCCTTCACGCCAGCTTAAATCATTCGCGATATCTTCATCTGACACTGCCTCAACGGTGCTGTTAGGCAAAGATAAAAGCGATTTTTCACCTTGAACTAACGTCAGTGGCTGAGCCTGCGGTTTAATAATTGGATCAATAATGCTTTCGCCATTCGCTTTGTTAAGTGTATAGCTGGCGACTTCTACCACGCCTTCGGTAACTACCAGTTCAAGGTCGCCGCGGTGATATTGCACATTAAACGCAGTACCAACCGCCTGTATGGCTTTTCCTGCTGCAAGTACATTGAGCGGGCGGGATTTGTCTTTCGCCACTTCGATATGAAGCTCACCTTTGACAAGCTGAATAATCCGTGAGGTTTCAGTAAAAGCGATGTTCACTTGAGAGTTGGTATTAAGCCATAGTGTACTGCCGTCCTCTAAGCTAATACTCTTGTGCTCGCCCAGTTTGGTCGAGGCTTGTAACGAGTAGCTTGCCATTTGTGCAACAGGTTCGGTTTGATTAGACGGCGAGAATAAATTTAGCCCCTGATAACTTAACAGCCCAACCATTAAAAACGAGGCAGCAATGGCCAGCGGGCGCTTCCAAGTGACGGTGCTGTTTGTTTTGTGTTTGGCGTTAGGCTCAGGTGTATGAGGTACGATATCAGCCAGTTCTTTTAGCACCGACATCTTGTCCCATAAGACGACCATCTCAAGGAAAGTGTCTCGATGCAATGGCGTCTTAAGCCAGTTTTTTAGCGCTTGCGTTTCGTCGTCATCAAGCCCTTCGTCTAACTTAACAAGCCACTCGCTAGCGGCATCTAGTATACGTTCGTCACTGTTAAACTGAACGACGTTGCTTTGAGTGACTGGCTTGTCAATTTTTGTTTCGTCTGTCGAACTATTCATGGGCGTCTCTCTTTACTTCCGCCGTGTTGTTTTGCCCACCACTTTGATAAGCATGCGGCTGTGTATGCGACGTTGTTTGTCTTCGCATAAACAAGGTGCATCTTTTTATACCTTCAGCTATATGCTTTTCCACGGTTTTTTCGCTTATCTCTAATTCCTGGGCAATCTCCTTAAGAGAGTAGCCATACACTTTCTTCAATACAAATGCGCGCCTACATTGTTTGGGAAGAGCGCGCACTGCGTCACAAAACAGCTTAAACTCTTGCTGGGTAGCGTTGTTGTGAAACGTCTCATCTTCAACACCGCTAATTGCACTTTCCAACGCTGCCGCAACCTCTACGCTGTCGTCGACCATGCGCGTGTCAGCACGCTTTAAATGATCGTAAGCCAAGTTTTTTGCGGTTTTAAACAAAAACGACTTGGGCTCTTTAATATGCTCAGTAGATTTAGCCTGACACAAGCGAACGTACGTATCCTGTAGTATGTCGTCGACTTCTTTAGGCGGCACAAGGCGCGATAGCATCTTGGCCATCGAGCCGCGCGCCGACATATAGGCATTATGTATGGCTGTTTCTATGGGCATATTATTATTTTTTATCGTTGTTACTTACTAAGACGACAGCCAGGCTATTTTCCCCCAGTATTTTCAACATTATCGCTCAAAAATTAAATTTGTTAATGGGTTGTATATAATGCGGCGCTAGTTTAAAACAACACCAACAATAAAAAGCAGGGTGACGCATATGCATTGCCCCCTCATAAATTAATAATAACAATAGCGTAAAAACAAATATGCCTGTGGCAAATAACCCTTTCGACACACCACCCACGCTGCCTTTTAAGCCTAAAGCTTTAACGGTTGCGCTGTGTTTGGTGTCGTTAGGCGCAAGCAACACCGCTATCGCTCAGTCAGTGCTTCCTTACAAACAAGCCGAAGTGATTACACAGAATACATCGCTGCTCTCCGCGATAGATTTCGCTATTCCTGCACAAAGTGCAGACGAGGCAATCATCGCGTTTGCCAATCAAGCCGAGCTGACCGTTGTCTTTCCCTTCAATAAAGTAAGACATGTCTTAGCCAACGAAGTAAGTGGACACTATACTCCGCAGGAGGCAATTAAAAAGCTTTTAAATGGTACGGGCCTAAGTGCTCACATTGTTGATAATACCCGCATAAAAATAGCGCCTGCTAGCGATGGCGATGAAAACAATCACTTGCTTGGTCGCCTGTTTAACGCCATTACCGCACAAGACGATAGCTTGGTAACCGTACCTGACGAGCAAGGTAGTTATGATATTGAATATATTGAAGTAAGGGGCTTGCGAGCGCGTGTTGCTCAATCAGTGGGGATTAAACGTAACGCGAACGTCATCATTGATACTATCCAGTCGGTGGATATGGGTAAGTTCCCCGATCAAAACCTCGCAGAAGCGCTGCAGCGTGTGTCTGGCGTATCTATCGACCGCGCAGAAGGGGAAGGGCAACTTGTTACGGTGAGAGGCTTTGGGCCGGAATTTAATCGGGTTTTATTAAACGGCAGGCCCATGGCAACCGATAAGCTCGGGCGCGAATTCAGTTTTGATACACTGGCTTCTGAGATTGTCAGCAGTGTAACCGTGCATAAACAAAGCCAGGCTACCATGCAGTCGGGTGGCATTGGCGCTACGATTGATGTTCAAACTGCTAAACCTTTATCCTTCAAAGGAATGCGGGCGGCTGGCAGCGTCAAAATGCAGTACGACACCAACTCGCAACAATACGCGCCCTCAACGTCTGCTATGTTCAGCAACACCTATTTAAATAACTCGTTTGGTATTCTAGCCTCCTTTACTCAGCACAAGCGCCAAGCGCGGTTAGAAGAAGCGCAAATTGATGGCTGGTTGGTAAATACTAACGTACCTGAAAGTGAGCTTTCTGAATACGTTCCTACGTTATACGTTCCCAGAAATTACGATCAAAGAGTGCGGTTTGATGATAGAACCCGCACGGGGTCTGCACTCGTTTTACAGTATAGACCTAACAACAAGCTAGAGCTTACTGCCGACTACTTGGGATCGACGTTCGATGTGGAGACCTCGGCAACCTCAATGGGGCATTGGTTCACGTCAAGTAACCTTGAAGATGTTACGGTTGATAAAAATGGCACAGCGGTATCTTTTTCACAAAACAGTGGGCATGCCACAGACTTTCACGCTCGCACTTTTAACCGTTCGTCGACCTTAAACAGCTTCGGTTTTGCAGCGAACTACACCGCAAGCGATAGCGTAATTGTTGATGCTGATTTGTCTTATTCAATGGCTAATGTCGATGACAACAATGGAGAGGGCAATTCTCTCTCGCTTATCGGTTATCTAAATCGCTCTTCATTCGACCACACTCAGTCGAATATATTGCCGGCTATATCGGGCTTTGAACAAGCTAATCCTCGTCAAGTTAACGCTTTAGGTGAGCCTGTGGGGGTGTCCCATTACTTAGACCCAGCAAACGGGCGTTCCCACGTTATGCTGCGCAGAGGATGGAGTGTTGACGACGATATAGGGCAAGCAAAAATCAATGTAAGCGTACTTGGCGATGATAACTGGTTTAGCAAAATTGACGTTGGCGGAGCATTAACTCAACGAGAAAAGGCCAACGAAAGAAGAGACAACGAAGCAGACGCAAGACACTGCAGTTTTTGCGGCTATTTTGATGCGCCAGATATTCCCGACAGCTTCCAAACCATATTTGACGCAGGCGACGATTTTCTCGGATCGATTAGTGGGCATGAGAACATACCTCATCAGTGGCTGCGTCACGACGGTGATACTCTATTTCGTTACTTGGAGAACGCCGGAAATGTCAGTTTAGCCGCTGAAACCCGGGGGAGTTCTTTCGCGGTTAAAGAAACGGTGTATGCGGCGTATGCTCAAGCCGCTATCGAAAAGGATTTTGCGCCTTGGTTTATCGATGTGCATCTAGGGCTACGCGCTGAGTATACTGACGTAAAAGTAAGTGGTGTCGACGAACAGTTATCGGCGTTAGTCATTTTAGACCAAACCGAACTGGGGCAAGAGTTTGGCGCCTCGGTAAGCATTGATGAATCGTCAAACTACACCAACGTTCTACCTAGCGTAAGTCTTAAAGCCAGCTGGTTAGATAGCTGGGTATTTCGGGCTGCTTACAATCACAGTATCACCCGTCCAACCTTAGAACAGATGGCGCCAGGTGTAACCTATACCACCACGCGACAAGGTGGGGATCTGAGAGCGCGTATAGGAAACGCACAGCTATTGCCCTTTGAGGCAAAAAACATTGATGTGGCCATTGAGCATTACTACCAGGAAAATAGCTATATATCGGCAGGTTACTTTAGAAAAACGGTAGATAATTTCATTGTTAATGAAAGCAGTACACAAACCTTTAATAACGTGACTGACCCTAGCACCGGCACGGATCCAAACGCAGCCGACGATGCTGATGCGATAGCGGAATTTTCCGTAGTATCTCCCAGCAATGGCGAGTCAGCAACGGTTGAAGGGGTCGAGATAGCAGTGCAGCATTTGTTTGGCGACTCAGGGTGGGGAATTCAGGCCAATGCGAGCTTTGTAGACAGCAACGCTGAATTAGACACCGCCAATATCCGTTCAACCTTTGCGCTTACGGGGCTGTCGGGTGCAAAAAACATGGTGTTGTTTTACGAGAAGAATGCACTGCAATGGCGGGTGGCTTGGAACCAACGAGAAGGCTTTTTACAGTCACTGAACCAACCCCAAAGTACTGAACCCACCTTTGTCAGCCCTTACCAGCAGTGGGACATGAGTCTGTCATACCAGTTCAGCCCAAAAGTTTCCGTATTTTTTGAAGGTATCAATATTACTAATGAAACCGTGCATAAGCGCGGTCGATTCAGTAACCATTTGTTGTTAGTGCAAGATGCAGGCGCCCGCTATGCAGTGGGCGTTAACATCACCTACTAACCGCCTTATTTATCCTAATTCATAGCGCTCTATGATTTTGGCGTACCTTGTTCCAATGCCTCTATTTCTTTCCATAGCTGTTCAGATTGCGCTGTGAGCAAGGAATACGTTTTTATATCGCCGTTTCTTTGCGCATACATGGCTTTCTCAAGAAGGGCGTCATACTGCTTTCGCATCTTTTTGGTTGGGTTGCTTTTGAAAAGTCCAAACATAATAAATATCCTATACAGTGATTTAGCGAGGAAACGTTTGAAAATAAAGTTTCGATCACCTTTTTGTATGAATAAACCTTCATAAATATTTTGCACAAGGCACATAAACAGTGATGCTACACGCCTAGACTACTCTATAGATGTTACGTCATGCCCTGTTAAAAAGGGGGTCAAAAAACGATACTGGCGTTTGCGGTTAGCCTGCCTTCTTTCACGTTAACAGAGTTCGAAATATCGTTAGATAAACAGCCGCTGTGTAGCAAGTTGGCTGGATACAACACGGCGCGATTAAACATAGGCTCAATGCGGGCGATTTGGGTGAACATGGCGGTATCACCGTTTATGTACGCTTTAGGTGGTAACCCTACGCTGGTGGCCTGACGTTTTAAGGTTTTAAAATAGCCTTCGTATTGCGCTGCATTAACCCGCTCTAACTCCGTTTCAATATGTCGATAGAATGCAGTACCGCCCAAAGGCGCGCTAAACAGATAGTGCACCAATGCCCATTCATTATCCTTTTGCGTATCGATGTGCGGAATACATTGAATGGGCGATAAACTTTTCGGCGCTTGATTGGCTATGGAAAGTTGCACTAGGGGTATTTGAAGCGGCTTTTCCACGCCAAAATCTTGTAGCCCATTATGCGAAGCAAGTTGGCTAAACAGCAGCGGAAGCGAGGCATGTAGGTGTTCGACATACCCCTGGGGCGGGTGACTTCTCACCCCCGGATAAAAGTCGCCATCTTGTTTTGTAAATCGGTGATGTTGAGCAATTGTTTCTACCAAACTCAGCGGGTCTGGTATGAAGCCATCGATAACAACAATCGGTGTGGCTTGTTCACCAACCTTAATCAATTCGTAGTTTGAAACCATGCGTCTGCGTTTTTATTCGCCTTGTTCTTTTTGTCGATAAGGGCATAGATTTGTGCGTTTGACGCTATGAGCGTGTAAATGCTTTGCAGCATGTGTTGTGCATGCAAATCAGCAATCGCGTCAGCACTAAGCGCCGCAAGCTTATCTTCATCAATGGTATATAACCCTGTTATAGACGTTTTGCTTTCGTTTTCAAAGGTAATATCTAGGGTGAATGGTGTGATAAGGTTATGCTGTTGCAGCGCGGCAATAAAACGTTGATTTTGCGTTTCACCGTCAAGAAGCTGAGCAAGGATCTGCTGCTTTTCTAACAGGTAGTTACTGGGCTCTCCCGTGTTATCAAAAAGCGGTGTACCTTTTTCTTCGCTTACTGAAGCGTTATCCATATCAATGCACAGCACCCGGTTGCTGCTGTCAGCGCTTTGCGCTTCCGTTCCTACATAAAAAGGCAGGCGTTCAAACTGTGCGGGAATATAAACCGCCTCCCATTCACCTTGTTGCCAAAATAGGTTTTCTTTTTCTTCAAAACCTAGCAAGGCAGATAAGCCAAATTGTCCAGAATCGTCAAACTTGGTGATCACAACGGGGTAATGTACCACAAGCTTGTTGAGTTCAGAGACCACCACAGGTACAAGGTGCTGATTGGCACTGAGTGACAATGCATCGTCGGTTACTTTCAAATCTGCATGTTGTTTATTATTAATGGCAACCATGTGAGTCATACGTAGGCCCTGCTTATTGATTTACGTTAAACGGCCTGCAGGCCGAATTGGTGAATTTTATTAATAAGTTCGCGATGTTTAGGCAGTTTCTCCACCGCCATGCCGCGAGCTTTTCTGTTCTGCATCAACTGTTGCTTAGCAAAGTCGGCGTTCACCCATTGCTGATGTGCGCCTAAATCTGAGGTGAACCCCATACCGTACAGAACATACTGATAGCTTGCCGCGGGGAATACCTCGTTGTTGCTGGTAAAGTCTTTGTCACTAGGTGGGTGGTATTGCCACAGTGCGAGTAATTCTTTTAATGAATCCGGAATAGTATGACTATCGCGATTGTCCCGCCAAAATGCGCTGTCTTTTCGCTTACTCAACATGTAATGCAGCTTTAAGAAGTCGATAATTCGCTGCCAACGGTAAGAAAAGGTGTCGTTAAAGCGCTTCGCCACAATATCCATTACGGCCCGGTTTGCTGGTAACTGTTCGGCGATCATTGAGGCAGACAGTTCCACCAGTACAAGCGCTGAGGCTTCTAACGGCTCTAGAAAGCCCGCCGCTAGCCCGACAGCCACGCAGTTATTTTGCCAAAAGCGCTCCCTGTGTCCGCTTTGAATAGTAATGTCTTTTACGTTTATCCCATCTATGCCGTTTAACGTGCTGGTTTGGCGAACGTATGTGTCTAAGCGAGCATAGGCGTCATCTTTACTCTGATGCCTATTGGAATAGACGTGGCCTACACCTCGGCGTGACTGCAAACCGATATCCCAAATCCAACCGGCGTCTTGTGCGGTAGAGATAGTGTGGGATGCAATAGGACTTTGCGGGGTGTCATAAGGCACGTGTACTGCTAATGCTCGGTCGATAAAAAGTACATCGTCACAAGGAATAAACGGCACCTTGTAGTGTTCGCCGAGCAGCATAGATTTGAAGCCGGTACAGTCAACAAAAAGGTCGCCTTCTACTGTTACCCCTTGCGCGGTATGAAGGGCTTTGATATCGCCGTTGTCACTGCTTTCGACACGGTTAACGTCGGCCAACACATGGTGTACACCTAGTTTTTCAGTGCAGTGTTTGGTTAAAAAGGCAGTAAATTTTCCTGCATCTAGGTGATAAGCATAGTTTGCGGTGCCTGCAAACTCTGCGTGGCGTATGCTTTTAGGTGCACAACCTGCTTCGCATATCGCTTCCTGAACACATACTGCATGGGAAAAAGACTCGTTTAATTCCGGTGCTACAGTCTGCCAGTAAGGGCCTAAATTTGTTTGCGAAAACCCTTGGGGAAGCATGAGAGGGTGGTAATAAAAATCGTGCTCTTCACCGGTGGTCCACTTAGCAAACTTTGCTCCTTGCTTGAATGTGGCGTCGCATTCTTTGATGAAAGTGGTTTCGCTAATACCCAATGCAATTAGTGTTGAGCGCATGGTTGGCCAGGTGCCCTCACCCACGCCAATAATAGGCACATTGGGGCTTTCTACTAAGGTTACTTTAATGTCTTTGCGGGTAGCGCATTGATGTTGCGCTGCAATACGACCAGCCGTTAGCCACCCTGCGCTACCGCCACCAACTACTACAATGTGCGTTATGGGAGTTGCTGTTGTCATACTGATTTCCTGAATAAAAACTGTGGCTACCAAATGGTAGCCACGAATGTGGGACCAACAAATGTCGGCCCCAATTACGCGAAACTAAAAGTTTCCGCGCACACCGAAGGCCCAACGTCTGCCGCTGTCTTCAACCAACAGCAAGTGATTAGAGAAGCGACCGCGTTTATGTACAAACTCTTCTGTAAGGTTAATACCTTCAAAGAAGATTTCTACATTGTCTGTCACGCTGTAGCTACCGCTAATGTCAAGCTGTTGATAAGACTCAACAATGGTTGGGCCGTCACCCTGCCCTTGTGTTAACGACTGAACAAACTCATCACGCCAGTTATAGGCAAGACGAATTTGATAATCGTCAGTTTCATAAAATGCCACCAAGTTGTAAGAATCACTTAACCCGGTTAGTGCAAATACTTGATTAATATCGAATGGATCGAGTTCGGCATCACTGTCAACGATGGTCCCGTTGGCAAGCACCCCAAAGCCGTTATCGAAAGTGTGCTGAAGCGCAAGCTCGAAGCCGTCTACCGTCGCGTCTTCACCGTTATTTGGCAGAGTATTGGTAAACACAGCAACGTCGTCACCCGCATCTGGCGCGCTGGCGTTAGCGCCTGTAGAGGGGTCTGTTAGCAGGCTGCCGTCAGCAAGCTCAAAGGTTTTGTCTTCTTGGCTATTAACAATAAAGTTCGATACCAGCTTTCTGAAGTAACCAATTGATGCATAACTTGCTTCGTCGTAGTAATACTCAAGCGACAAGTCCAAGTTATCCGATTTGAATGGCTCTAGTGCAGGGTTACCACTGGTAGACGTTAAATCACCACCTTGGCGGGTAGTCGTAATTACGGTTACCGGCGACATGCTGTTAAGCGTAGGGCGAGTAATGGTAGAACTCGCCGCAAAGCGCGCAATTAAGTCGTCGGTAATTTCCAAACGTACGCTGAAGTTTGGCAATAGCACGTCGTAATCAGACTCAGTGGCAATACTTTGCGCATCGCCAAAACCAGCCAGCATTTCGGTTTGATCCAGAATCGTTAAGCCCGTTATTGGCGCTTGCGTTCCGTTAACCGTTACATCCGTCATTTCATAACGCACACCTGCGGTTGCGCTTAAGAACATGTCTGCAACTTCGCCTTCAAAGTCGAATTCCATATAGGTAGAGATAATATCTTCTTCAACTTCAAAGCTGTTGTTACGGCGCACCGCATCAAAACTAATCGAATCACCATTTACGCTTTGATAGTAAGATTCTAAAAACGCAAAGTTGGCTTCGCCATCGTGGGCAAGCCATGAAGTGGGCATGCGACCGCTACCACTGACGTCAGAAAGAAAATCGCTGCCTGCGTCAAAAACGTATTGGCTGCCTGCTGGGATCTCAGGTAAGTCGGGGTAACCACAGTAAGTACAGTGAATACCTACACCTTCATTGTCCCAGCGGGTAAGTGATTTGGTTTCGGTGCTGTACTGTGCGCCAAAGCGAATTTCAGTTAGGCCGCTGCCATCTGTTACGTATTCGCCGTCAAAGCGCAGCTGGCTCACTTCATCTTCTACCGCCCAGCCTCGACGCAGCATTACGTGAGCTCGGCTGTTAGCTTCATCAAGATGATTGCTCACACCATCAGGTGACAGTGCAGGGTTGTATATAGGGAAGCCGTCAGGACCAGTAACAATCGCGCCATCGAGTTCTTGTTGTCCGCTATAAATATTGCCATTAGGCGAAGCGAACATGCTGGCAACAGGTAAAATATTGTCATCTACCTGGAATCGTACGCGGTTGGCATAACCAATGAGTGAAAGCTGATCGCCGCCGCCGTTATTGGCTTCGCGTTCGGCTTCTGAATGACTTAAATCAAACGATAAATTCAGATTATCAGAGTACTGGTAATCAAAGTTAAGGCCTATGGCATAGGTATCGGTTAAACGGTCGAATGTTTTGGCGTGCATATCTGTCGCCAAACCTACCTCTTGGTATAAATCGACAATAGTACCGTTTGCATCAACCGTTGGGCTGCGGCGATTGCCGTTTTCATCAAACAGGCTGCCGTCATCGCCTACACCCTGAATGTTAGGTGCGGTAAACCAGTGGCCGTAAGATGTTGCTTCAGACTCTACGTCAAAATCTGAATACAGTGCGTCAGCAGTTACAACCAGCTTGTCGTTAGGTGCATATTGGAATACAAGATTAGCATTAGTACGAGTGCGCTCTTCAAAGGTCACTTTGTGGTCGTAGTTTCGCGGTGAAAATACATTGCCTGTCCAGGCGTCGCCTGATTGGGTAACAGGGTTTGGCACGCCAACGTTTTCTAGCCAACCGTCCATCTGAGCCTGGTTTAAGCGAGTCTCACGCTCTTGGTGTGAAACGGCAAGTAATACACCGAAAGTGTCGTCGTTGAACGTATTGCTAATAAGGCCAGAAAATTGCGGTGTTGTTTCTTCGCTATTTTCGTCGTACACGCCTTTTACTGAGCCAGCCATTTTAAAACCGTTTAATGCAAACGGGCGTGCGGTATTAATGTTAATGGTAGAGCCTACACCACCAGACTGCATTGTGGCCGTTGACGTTTTATGCACATCAAGGCTGCTTACTAACTCAGAAGCAATCGTGTCGAAACTGAACGCACGCGAATCGTTTTCAGACGCCATTTGACGGCCATTTACCAACACGGTGTTAAACTGTGGTCCAAAACCACGTACGGTAATTAGCTGGCCTTCACCGCCTGAACGGTCGATAGATACGCCGGTAATACGCTGTAGTGATTCAGCTAAGTTGGTATCGGGAAAATCTCCGATGTCTTCTGCGCTAATGGCGTCGACTACACCAGCAGAGCTGCGTTTAACATCCATCGATTTAGCAACCGATGAGCGGATACCACTTACCTCAATCACTTCTACGTCTTTGTTGGGTTGCGCGTCTTGGGCCAATGCACTATTTGCAGAAATAGCCGACGCTAAAACTGCTGCCACTGAGCATGCAAGCTTAGTTTTCCTATACATGATGGTGTGTGTCCTAATCGTTAATTTTAATGCGCCTTATGGTGTGCACCCCACTTGGCTTTCTCTCACAGCATTTCGCTGTTAATTCATCAAGACGACACGGTTTGTAAAATCCCCCAAAAATATTTAACAATTTTTTAAATTATCTGAGTCACCTTGTTTAAAAGGCGTGATTTCTTCGTCATCGATTAGCGTAATTCACCTTTACGTGTGTTTAAAAAATGCACAATTATTAATATATTCACAGAATAAATGCCCTTTTATCTACCTCATTTATCGCCTGTATGTCATTTCTATATAAATATTAGTTATGACTCGTAAGTAAATGATACTAGTGATGTATGCCCACATAGCGTAGCTTTGCCGCAGTTTCGCTTGAAAAATAAGCGAAGTAAGGGGTGCTATTCGAAGCAAAATAAATACAGAAATTGCCTGTTCTGTTTTTGATTTCGCTAGAGAATGCTAGGCATAAGTGAATAAAATGGCTTAGTACTGTTTAAAGGGTGTCATTCTCGGATAGCCGGAATGTGAGGAGAAGCGTGTGAAAATCATAATATTAAATGAGTCAAAAGCGCCAGATCCGCAAAATAATGTGGAGAAGCGATGTGCGGCTACACCTAGTAGTGCACAGCGTCTGGTGAAAAAAGGGGCGACCTTACTGCTTGAAGCGGGGGCGGGCGTACACTCAGGGTATTCAGATAAAGAATATAAAGATGTAGGCGTAACTGTCATCGATGATGTGAATGATGCATTATCAACAGCAGATATGCTGGTGGCGGTGAACAAACCCACCGATGCACAGCTAGCGTTGATGAAAAAAGGGGCCATTGTGGTAGGCCATCTCGACCCTTTCTTTCAGCAATCGCTTGTTGAGTCTATTGCAGAAAAGGGGCTAACTGCTATTTCTGTAGAGATGATCCCTCGTTCTTCTCGTGCACAAAAAATGGATGCGTTGAGTTCGCAAGCGAGTCTTGCAGGTTATGTCATGGTAATGCAGGCGGCGAATCAGTTGCCATCAATATTACCTATGATGATGACACCGTCAGGAACAATAAAACCAGCAAAGGTATTTATTATTGGCGCGGGCGTAGCGGGTCTTCAAGCTATAGCTACCGCGAAACGCTTGGGCGCAAATGTGCTTGCTTACGACACCCGCGCGGTAGTGGCAGAGCAAGTAGAATCGCTAGGTGGCAAATTCCTTAAGATCGACATTGGTGAAACAGGTCAAACGAAAGACGGTTACGCCAAAGAACTGACCGATGAACAAAAAGCGAAGCAGCAAGAAGCGCAACGCGACGCGATTGCCGACTCTGACATTGTTATTACGACAGCGCAGTTATTTGGTCGCAAACCACCCGTACTTATCTCAAAAGATACATTAGCACTCATGAAGCCGGGCAGTGTGGTTGTAGATATGGCGGCAACATCAGGTGGTAATGTTGAAGGTTCGGTTGCTGGCGAAACCGTTGAAGTTAACGGTGTAAAGGTAATTGGTAATGGTAACTGGAGCCAGTATGTGGCTAAAGCCGCTACCGACATGTACGCCAATAACATCTACAACCTTGTGGATGAGTTCTTTGACGATGAAACCAAAACCTTTGGGCTGAATTTAGAAGACGACATTCTAGCCGGCTGTGTTATTACCCACGACGGTAACATTACCAACGACATGCTTAACAACGCATACAAAGGAGCCTAATCATGGAAATCATTTACTTACTTTTCATCGTGCTACTGGCTGCTTTTTTGGGTTTTGAATTAATTCGAAAAGTCCCCGCTACGTTACATACACCCTTAATGTCAGGCTCTAATGCAATATCGGGTATTACGTTAGTGGGAGCATTGGTAGCCTCGGGTAGCGACAACAACTTGCTAACGACCATTCTTGGTACCGCAGCGGTGGCGCTGGCCAGCATCAACGTGGTGGGTGGTTATCTCGTTACTGATCGCATGCTTGGCATGTTCAAGAAAAAAGATAAATAAGGAGTACGCAAGTGAGTGATATCGTAACCGTAATAAACCTTGCGTACGTAGTAGCTGCGGCACTATTTATACTTGGGCTTAAATTACTTAGCCATCCAGATACCGCGAAAAAAGGTAACTTTATTTCTGCCATTGGTATGCTGGTTGCTGTCGTCGTCACCCTGCTTGACCAGCAGATTATTAGCTATCATTACATCCTGCTAGGTTTTGTTATTGGCGGTGCCTTTGGTGCGTGGAAAGCTAAGACCGTTGAAATGACGGCAATGCCAGAAATGGTGTCGTTATTTAATGGCTTTGGTGGCGCAGCGTCATTGCTGCTGGGTTGGGCAACATTAGCCGGAATGAGCCTAATTACCCTTAAAACTGAAAGTGCGTTTACTTTTATTACCCTGTTTTTCACAATTTTAGTTGGGGGCATTACGTTCTCTGGCTCGGTGGTAGCCTGGGGTAAGTTGTCAGGAAAAATGAGCTCTAAAGCCGTTATTTTCACAGGGCTTCGCGAGCTAAGTATCTTACACCTTATTGGCATGGTGGTGATTGGTTATTTCTTTACTACCGACCCAAGCAACCCACTTTGGATTTACTGTGCTATTGCGTTGTCACTAAGCTTCGGCTTGTGGGCTACCATTTCAATTGGTGGTGCCGATATGCCGGTGGTTATTGCGCTTTTAAATAGCTACTCAGGTGTAGCAGCGTCGGCGGCAGGTCTAGCTACAGGTAACACAATATTGATTGTTACCGGCTTATTAGTAGGCGCGTCAGGCTTAATTCTTACCAATATTATGTGTAAGGCCATGAACCGCTCGCTGATGAATGTGCTGTTATCTGGCTTTGCCAAGCCAGTAGAAGCCGGCGAGAAAATAGAAGGCGAGATTAAAGTACTGTCGGCGCAAGATGCATTTTATGTATTAGAAGCAGCGCAAGCCGTACTGGTGGTGCCTGGTTATGGTATGGCGGTTGCGCAAGCGCAGCACGCGGTACGTGAACTTCAGTCCTTGCTAGAGGAAAATGGCTGTACGGTTGATTACGCCATTCACGCGGTAGCTGGGCGTATGCCGGGCCACATGAACGTGTTATTAGCAGAAGCTGACGTGCCTTATGACCAATTATACGAAATGGACGACGTTAACCCTCGTATGGAAAACTATGATGTGGTTATCGTTATTGGCGCGAATGACGTGGTCAACCCTGCGGCTAAAGAAATGAAAGGAAGCCCTATTTACGGCATGCCAGTTATCGAAGCCCATCGTGCTAAAACGGTCTTTGTACTTAAGCGTTCTGCGAATGCCGGTTTTGCCGGTGTAGACAACCCGCTGTTTTTCAAAGACAACACGCGTATGGTTCTGGGTGACGCTAAAGACACCATCAACAGCATTATTCGCGAATTCGGAGACGACTAATACAGCGTGTCTCTTTGATACATCTTCTAATAAGGCCTGTTTAAACACAGGCCTTTTTATTGGGTATTAAACTTAATTATAAAGTACTCAACTATAGTTGTAGTTGATGCTTATCAGCTCTAGTATGTGAATGCTATAGATGTTGAGTTAGCTATTCATATAGTCGCATAGAGATGTACGAGTAAATGTCTACGACCCCTTTTCATATTGAGCCGTTTAGAAATTGTATTTTGGTCACGCTTCGTGGTAAGTGGGATATGTCCACGAACATTCAGTACCTTGCTAAGCTTTCTGATTGCTTAAAAACCCGTAAAGGTAGACCCTTCCACTTATTTGTAGACATGCGTAGTTGGCAAATCCCCAATTCTGATACCTTCAATCAAATAAAAGCACCTATAAAGTTAGATCGGCGAAGTCAGCTCAGCGAGACATGGCTGGAAGATGAAGCAACAAATGCTGATCACATTGCAGAGAAGTTTTTTAGCGCGCCATCAATTAAACTGGGATTTGAACTTGAACGTACTCAAAGCATCTCAGAGTTTATAACTCATTGTGAAGAAAAAGCAGATAACGTTGTTATAGATTATGTTCGAACTTGGATAGGCTAAAAAAGCCCGCGTTCGATAAACAAAATTAGTCGCCACAATAGATATTTTACATCGCAACAAGGCTCGCGTTCAGCCTTGCGTTGTCTATAATACGCGGCTTATTTTCGCACTTACTTTGCTAGGTATAAACCTAGCCCACTTACACATAGGTGAATAAATTGTCAGATTGGAGCATCGAAGAAGCAGAGCGCGTCTATGGCGTGTCTCAATGGGGTGGTGGCTATTTTCAAATTGGTGAGAATGGCAATGTTCATATTACTCCTGTTCCTGAAGATCCTAGCATTCGAATCGACTTTAATTCGGTAATAGAAGATATCCGCAAAGAGGGCGTACAGTTTCCCGTTGTAGTGCGATTTCACGACATTTTGCGTTCGCAAGTTGCCGGTTTGAACAAAGCTTTCAGAAGCTCCATCGAAGAAGCCGAATACCAAGGCCAGTACCAAGGTGTGTATCCGGTAAAAGTTAACCAAATGCGTGAAGTGGTTGAAGAAATTGTTGATGCAGGTAAGCCCTACAATTATGGGCTAGAGGCAGGCTCTAAAGCTGAGCTACTTACTGTATTGGCAATGAATACCAATGAAGACTCGTTGACCATCCTTAACGGCTATAAAGACGATGAAGTCATGCGTCTTGCACTGTTAGGCAGGAAGCTTGGTCGCAAAGTTGTTGTGGTAGTGGAAAAATATACCGAGCTACTTTTACTCGTGAAAATTTCAAAAGAGCTTAACATCGACCCTATTATCGGTGTGCGCTCTAAAATGACCGTAAAAGGGCGAGGTAAGTGGGAAAGCTCTGGTGGTGAGCGTGCGAAATTCGGCTTAACTATTACTGAAATTATCAACGCAGCCCGCTATCTTGAAGAGCAGGGCATGGCCCATTGTTTAAAGCTGCTTCACTTTCATATTGGCAGTCAGCTGACCGATATTCGCGCGGTAAAAGAAGCGGTAACCGAAGGTGCTCGTATTTATGCAGACCTTCATAAAATGGGCTTTGCGCTGGACTATGTAGATGTTGGTGGCGGTCTTGGTATTGACTATGACGGCAGTAACTCAACCAATGAATCATCACGTAATTACAGCATGCAAGAATACGTTGCCGATGTTGTCTATGGCATGAAGGAAATGTGTGACCTTGAAGGTGTACCACATCCGCACTTGGTAAGTGAAAGTGGGCGTGCAATCACGGCGCACCACAGCTGTGTTATCACTGAAATTGTGGGCGAGATTAAGTCGAATGCATCGCATATGGACACTTCTGCAAAAGAAGGCGAGCACTTCTTTTTGAAAAACATGCGTGAACTTGCCGATACGTTTGATGAACAAACAAATATGCATGAGATTTACAACGATGCTTCTCAGTATAAAGAGCAAGCGCTTGATGCATTTAAGTTGCGCGTTCTTACTTTAGAAGAGTTAGGCAAAATAGAGACCCTTTACTGGGATATCATGGGTCGCTTACAGAAGTGGTATCGCAACGAAGAGTACGTACCTGAAGAGCTACAAGAGCTAGATTACAGCTTGTCGTCTCAATATCTATGTAACTTCTCTGTGTTCCAGTCGGCTGCTGATACGTGGGCTATCGACCAGCTTCTGCCAGTAGTACCACTTATTCGAATGAATGAAGAGCCCACGGTTAATTGCTCACTGGTGGATATTACTTGTGACAGTGACGGTAAAATTGACCAGTTCACTATTGGTCGTGAGATCACTGATGTGCTGCCTATGCATCCACTCAAGAAGGACGAGCCGTACTACATTGGTTTGTTCTTAACGGGCGCGTATCAAGACGTAATGGGTGACATGCATAATCTGTTTGGTCGCTTAAATGAAGTGCATATTTACAGCTATGATGATGATCCGGAAGATTTCTACATTGAAGAAGTGGTGAAAGGCTCGTCGGTAGAAGATGTGCTTAACGTTATGCAATATAACCCGCGTGCAATGGCATCAGATGTGAAGCGCATGATAGACAAACACGTGTGGGACGGTAACTTAAATCCTCGTGAAGGGGTTCGTTGGACTGATTTCTACGAGAAGTGTTTAGCGGGTTACACTTACCTTAAGCAATAGTAAATAATCCAGAGCCTACGATTTCTTTATACTTAAGTTCGCAGGTTCATATAGCCGGTGCCGCTACTTATTAGCTGCGTCGGCTTTTTTCAAATAGCGCTTCCAAAGTTCCGCTGTTGTAGAGTTAATCATATTTGACTCTGCATTCATCAACATCACGTAGCCCACTTTTTTCTCGGGCATAAAGGCTACGTCGGCGCGATAGCCTTTTACCCAGCCGCCATGATAGTTAAGCTGCACGCCATTTAAGTCATAAATACGCCAACCCAAACCATAATGCGCATCGCTGATCATACCGCGCCAGCCCCTGCGATAGGTTTCTCGCTTGGTTCTGACTCGTTTTGTTGTGACATAGTCCACCATTTCATCAGAAATCACCGTTGGGAATTCGCCAAGCAGCGCCTGTAAATAAATGGTCATATCTGAAATGCTGGCATTAACTCCTGCCGCGGGAGAAAAGCGGTAGTAGTTGCTTTCAACTTTGCCTTCACGCCATTTATTTCTAGCAATGGCGATATGAGGTTGTGCCCATGACTGTGATGCGAGTAAACCGCCTTTACCAACGCTGGCTGTCTTCATGCCTAATGGTGAAAAAAGGTTTGCCTGAAGTTGGCGCGAGTAGGAAGTATTATTGTTGCTAAAGTAGTACTCCAATGCTCCGAAAAGTGCATTTTGATAGGTGTAACATTCGCCAGGTGTACACAAGGGCTCAAGCTCACCGAGAGATTCTAATACGCGCTCTAACGAATAATCGGCTTCAATTAGATTGTCGTAGGCGTTAGGCATAAAGCCACTGGACTGCCCTACAATATGTTGTAGCTGAAGCGCGCCCATACCTTTTCCTGTAAAAGGTATGTCGGGCAATAAAGTGGAGATAGGGGTCTCCCAGCTAAGCTGGTTTTTCTCCACAAGCTTGGCAGATAGAAGGGCAGTGAAGGTTTTTGAAACAGAGGCTAGCCTGAATACTGTATCTTCGGTAACGCTCTTTCCGCTTTTTTTACGGGTCTTTCCGTAAACGTAAACCCGCGGCGCTTTTCCCTGTTCGTAAAACACAAATGCATAACCAGGAACATTGTATTTTGACGCTTCTTTTTTAACGTGATTTGCATAGTCATCTAACCAATCAGCAGAAGCACTCTGAGCTATGAGCATTAGTGTCGCAAATAGCCAAAGTGTAGCTAGGCTAAGTAGTGAAAAGCGCGAAGAGTTCAGCATATAGTCAGCTCATTGTGCCTGTGACTTCAAGGTTACTTCACAGGGCGTTCATTATTATTATCTTGTTATTATGCGTTTAGCCGCATCAATGATCAAATGTCGCTAATTATACTCACTCATTTTAACCCTGGTTTTATAGAGTACCGATTTTGTCGCACTTACACAGTAAAGACGCGATACACTATGCTCTGGTAACGAGTTAAGGGCGAGCGCTGCATACTTATGTTAGATAACAATGTTGTGCAAGAAGAAGAGGCGTCAGAAAGGAAAAGTTTATCTGAGTCCGTATTTTCCAAGGCGAGACTTAGCAGAGATCCGCGTTTCGACGGGCGATTTTTCGTTGCAGTAAAAACGACGGGCATATTTTGTAGGCCGATTTGCCCAGCGCGCTTGCCCAAAGAAGAAAATGTTACTTATTTCGAACATGCAACTCAGGCTATGGCCCTAGGTTATCGACCGTGTTTTCGGTGCCGACCCGACAGCGCCCCCCGTTCTGCAGCTTGGAAAGGCGTGGGCGCAACAGTAAGTCGAGCGCTATCGCTATTATCTGCCATTCCTGTAGAGAGTGTGGCTGATATTGCCCGCCGTTTAGGAATAAGTGAACGCTACTTAAATAAGCTGATCGTCAATGCGGTAGGTATATCGCCTAAACAATTTCAGAATATGCAGCGTACTTTGTTCGCAAAACAGCTTATTCAACAAACCCACTTGTCTATGACAGATATATCAGTAACCGCAGGTTATCAGTCGCTTAGGCAATTACAGCGAGCTGTAGAGCGATATTGCGGAACCTCGCCGACACAACTTAGGAAAAAGCAGGCCGCCGAACAAAAGTCGATATCCCTGTTCCTTGCTTATCGTCCTCCTTATAACTGGCCCTATGTACGTGATTTTTTAGCAGCGCGCGCCATTGAGGGTATGGAGCTAGTTACAGAAAACAGTTATCTGCGCTATTTTTCAAGTCAGTCTAATGTTGGTGTCTTCAAAGCAGAACATGATCACACGCGCAACGGCTTCAATGTTCACATTGATATGCCAGATTTACGCGCTCTTCATACCGTAATAGAAAACATAAAGCTGGTTCTAGACCTTCATGCCGACCCACTATTAATTGAACAAAGCTTAATGCAGGCCGGGTTATCACAAAAGCAGCTAACGACAGGTCTACGCCTTCCTAGCGCGTGGAGCGTATTTGAAAGCGGCTGCCGTGCTATTGTCGGGCAGCAAGTCAGTGTAAAAGCGGCTATTGGACAGGTTACACTACTTGTACATCAACTTGGCGAAAGGCGTCCGAGTGCAACTACGCCTAACGACTCTGGACTAGAGGCGAGGGAACACTATAGCTTTCCCACCCCGGAAGTAGTCGCAGACAACAGCTTGAAGTTTTTGCGTATGCCACAGGCGCGAAAAGACGCGCTGCGCAGCTTTGCCCAATTATTTGTTAGCGATAGCACGCCAGCCCATGAAGATATCCTTGCAATTAAGGGCGTGGGGCCCTGGACACTAGATTATTTAAAAATGCGTGGCGAGAGAAACCCAGATATTTATCTTGGAGGCGATTTAATTGTTCGTAAAGTGGCAGAGCAGTATCCGATTGAGCCTGATAAGGCGGCGCCATGGCGCAGTTATTTAACCCTTCAGCTTTGGCAACTTAGCAATCAGCAAAAAGAGGCTTAATCATGGTATACACAGGTTTCGTTAATAGCGAGCAAGGCCCAGTCAAAATAGAATCAACGGATGAAGGCATAACAGCCATTGCGTTTTTAAACGCAGATGAAGCTGAGCTATACAACTCCCTTGGTAGTGAGGCTTACGCTCGTAAGTATTCTTGCGCTAACGCAGTTACTGATGAAGGTTGTCGTCAGCTTAAGGCGTACTTCGATGGGCGGCTTCAGGAATTCGATTTACCGCTTACTCCTAAGGGAACCGTGTTCCAGAACCAAGTGTGGCAGGCATTACAGCACGTAAAGTATGGTGAAACGGCCAGCTATTTAGATATCGCCAAAGCAATAGGTAACCCAAAAGCCGTTAGGGCCGTGGGTATGGCAAATGGTCGTAACCCTATTGCTATTGTAGTACCTTGCCATCGTATAATTGGCAGTAATAAAACCTTAACGGGCTACGCGGGTGGTTTACCACGTAAGCAGTATTTACTGAATTTAGAGGGAGCCCAAGGGGTGCTGTGGTCATAAAATAATGGGTTATAAGAGAATGGTGATAGAAAAATGGCAATAAGAGACATTCTCTCGCTTCTGGTGTTAGCGGGTATTTGGGGCGGTTCGTTTATTTTTATGCGTGTAGCGGCACCAGAATTTGGCATTTATGTGTTGGTGGCAATTCGTACATTGCTAGCAACGGCAGTGCTATTTCCTTTACTGTTATTGCGTGGCTCGGTTAAAGATATTAAGCATCACTGGGTTGCCATAGCGCTAGTAGGGTTGGCAAATACCGCCGTCCCGTTTGTACTTTTTAATTACAGCAGTTTGCACTTAGAGGCAGGCGTTAACGCTATTCTAAACGCTACCGCACCCATGTTTGGGGCTATTGTTGCTTGGCTTTGGTTGGGCGATAAACTAACAAAGTCAGCTGTCGTTGGGCTCTTTGTTGGCTTTGTAGGCGTTACCGTTATTAGTCAGCAAAAGCTTGGCGAGGGGGATATTAGCTTTCTTCCCATTTTAACTGCGCTTTTAGCTACTACAGGCTACGGAATTGCGGCGTGCATGATGAAAAAATGGCTGCAAGGGGTAAAGCCTTTAGTTGTGGCCACAGGCAGTCAAGCTATGGCCAGCATTATGTTAGCGCCCTTTGCGCTAGCAACTTTGCCAGACACAATGCCAAGCGTTAATGCATGGGTAAATGCCGTAGCGCTCGCCGTCGGTGGTACCGGTATCGCGTATATCTTGTATTTCAAACTTATCGCCGATATTGGCCCTGCAAAGGCTATTACCGTAGCTTATCTAGTACCGCTTTTTGGCATTATTTGGGGTGTACTGTTCTTGCAGGAACATTTGTCAGTTCAAACCATAGTGGGAGGCTTAATGATTTTATTCGGTGTTGCGCTAACCACCGGCGTTCTCAAACGAAAACGCCATAAGGTTAAACCTGCTTAAACTAAAGCCAGCTTTGACTAGTCTATCAGCTGCATCCTTACCAAATTGCTGCCGTCGCGCTTAGCTTGATAAAGCGCGTCTTCAGCATGCGCGGTTACCTCGTGCATTGCCCGGGTTGACGCAGTATATGAAATACCAATAGAAGCGGTAATGACTACCTCCGGTAAATCTTGCAGAGGGGGAAGCGTAGCGATGCCATGGCGAAGGTTTTGTGCTATGTCGAATGCCACATGAGGGCCAGTGTGAGGCAGCAGAATAATAAACTCAGCGCTACTCCATCTACCGACTACATCCTGTTCGCGCATGTTCTCAGCTAAGTAAGATACCACTTTATCTAAAATGTCATCGCCCGCATTGCGCCCATGGGCGTCAACAATTTCTGAGAGTGTATCAACGCTGACTAACATAATGCTAAGCGATTTGTGCTCGGCCAATAGCGTTTTATAAATAAGCTGTAAATTATCCTTTTCAGGCAGACGGTTGCTGTGACGTACCACTAAGTCTGGCTGCATATCTTTTCTGAAATAATACAGAAGATTGTAGATCAGCAAGAACAGTGAGAATACGACAACCAGCAGTGTTACCACGCTAAAGATGAACGCTTGAGAAATTTCTGCTTGGCGGTCTTCTAGCGGACTTAAAAGAAATACTGTCCACCCGAATTGATTCAGCTTAACTTCTGCAATAAGGAAGTCTTTTTGATCAATAGTGACTAACTTATTGTTCAGCGCTTGCTCGCTTTGAATCGTCATGGGGAGACTGGCATACCAAGGGAGTTCAGATAAATTAGTAAAATCGGAATAAGAGGCAATAAGGCTTGGGTCTGAAGACAACATAATGTCACCTTCGCCATCTACAAATAAGAAGTCATAGCCGTACTCTTGTTTGTAGGTATCAAATACTTCAATAAAGCTACGTAAGCTTTTCCCTACGCCAAAAAAGCCTAGGAAGCGGTCATCTTCATCGTGGATTTTTATATCAATGTAAAAATGCGTGTCTTCCCATTTGCCGATATCGGCAACGGCATCGGCGGGATAGTCACGGTATTTGAAGTACCAGCTCACTTCACCTTCAATAAGGTTAATAATGCTGCCATCGGAATTGTATTGCTTTCTGTCTGCTTCACTGGCGATGAAAAAAGACAATCCAAACTCATTTTCAAGACGATCCAATGTTTTGAAAACGGCTTCTTGGTCGATGGTATCGCCATCCATTAAGTCGACCAGTTCGGTAGAATGTCCTAAAGCTTCAGATATATGCAGTGGCTTAAGAAGTTGCTCAACAATAAGCGAAATAGCAGGTGACAATGACTGTTGCTGCGCTCGACTTTGTTCGGCAACGATTTTTGAAATACTGAAATGAACCAGCGTCACAATAGCGATAACCACTACCGCAAATAACACCAGAATACTTCTGTGTAGTGTACGAAATGTGTTCACAGACTACGCATGCTCCCTTGCCTGACTGAACCTTACCTAGATTTCGAGTATACCTGTTGCAATGATTAACTACTAGGCGATTTAGATTAACTTAGACTAAATAACGAAGAGCGAAAGCGCAACGCAAAGTCGTCCGGTCAGACCTCGCATCAAAGATATCGCTGACATATCGTTGGCCCTTGGTTACACTATGTTCCGTTTTTTCATTCTCTTTGCGAAATAAAGGAATTATATGGCTTTCTCAGTGGTTGTCTTAGCAGCGGGTAAAGGTACCCGTATGAAGTCGGCGTTGCCAAAGGTATTACACAAAGTGGGTGGCGTGCCTATGGTGCAGCGAATTATCAACACCGTTAAGTCATTGGGTGCTGATAATATTCATTTGGTCTACGGCCATGGCGGTGATCAGCTAAAGGAAACGATAGTTGAAGACAATCTAAATTGGTGCTTACAGGCCGAACAGTTAGGAACAGGTCACGCCGTTCAGCAAGCTGCTCCACATATTAATAACGATGAAGATGTACTTGTTCTTGTTGGCGACGCCCCACTTATTCGTGAAGAAACTTTGAGTGCACTAAAAGCAGCAAAAGAAAGCTGTGATTTAGCCTTATTGACTGTGAATTTAGATGACCCTACAGGTATGGGCCGCATTATTCGCGAAAATGACAATATTACCGCGATAGTTGAGCATAAAGACGCGACAGAAGCACAGCGTGAAATTAAAGAAATTAATACCGGCATGATGATGATGTCTGGCAAAGACCTTAAACGCTGGTTGGGGGAGTTAAGCAACGACAATGCACAGGGTGAATATTACCTTACCGATGTTATTGCAATGGCTGCCGCTGAAGGCAAGCGCATTAATTCTGCTCAGCCGCAGTCGGCTGTAGAAGTGGAAGGCGTAAATAACCGTTTGCAGCTAGCTAACTTAGAGCGTGCGCTTCAACACCGTCAAGCCGAAGAGTTGATGACGAACGGCGTTACCTTGTTGGACCCCGCTCGTTTTGATTTACGCGGCCAGCTAGAAACCGGTAATGACGTAATTATCGACGTTAATGTGATTATTGAAGGTAAGGTTACGCTTGGCAGTAACGTTACTATTGGCGCTAACTGTATTCTGCGCAATTGTACTATTGCCGATAACGCGGTGATTGAAGCAAATTCTATTGTTGAAGATGCCAATGTTGGTGAAGCGTGTACAGTCGGGCCTTACGCAAGATTACGCCCTGGTGCAGTCATGCTGAAAAATGCCAAGGTGGGTAATTTCGTAGAAATGAAGAAGGCCATTTTAGGTGAAGGCGCCAAAGCGAATCATTTAACCTATTTAGGCGATGCAGAAGTGGGTGCCAAAGCGAACATCGGCGCAGGGACAATTACCTGTAACTATGATGGCGTGAATAAATCGAAAACCGTGATAGGCGAAAATGCTTTTATCGGCTCCAACTCATCACTTGTCGCACCGGTAAACATTGGTGATGGTGCAACTGTGGGTGCAGGCTCTGTAATTACGTCAACAGTAGACGAAAACGCACTAGCCGTTGCTCGTGGCAAACAGCGTAACATTCCAAACTGGCCGCGCCCAACCAAAAAATAAAGGTTAACTTTTCTTGGCGGTCGCTTGATGAATTAGGGCTAGCAAACATAAATAGTAGTTTGCTAGCTCAGTTTCTTCTCCAGCCTCATCGAACTATTGTCCAGTCATGAAGCTGATAAAACCAGAGTGCTTAAGTTAACGTCTACTGTGTCGCTGAAAACGCAACTCATCTGGCTATCTATGCGGATTGGTATCACTTATCTCACGCCTTCTAAATAATGAACTATCTCAGGTTCACACTATCATATATTACTGATAGTGTGTGTTTACTTACCTCTTAATTCTCGTTACACAAGGATATGCGATGATATCTACTCTTCTTGTTGGCTTTGGATTTTCAGCCACTACGTTTCATTTACCATTTCTAAATTATCTTCCGCAGTTCTCGGTAGATGTGGTTATTTCATCAAAACCCGATGCGGTTAAGGCGCTATTACCTGAAGCTGAAGTGTACAGCTCGTTAGAAGAAGCGCTAAAAATTCATGACGTAGACCTAGTGGTTATTACTACGCCGAACCACCTTCATGGTCCGCAAGCTAAATTGGCATTAGAGCATAGCTGCCATGTGCTAGTTGAAAAGCCATTTACGTTGGATAGCGAAGAAGCACAAGCACTTGTGGAGCTTGCAAACGCCCAGAAAAAACAGCTCTGTGTATATCAGAACAGGCGCTTTGATGGCGATTTTCTTACGATTAAGCAGCTAATCAACGATGACAAGTTAGGCGACGTTAAACGCTTGGAAAGCCGTTTTGATCGTTTCCGCCCAGTTCCTCGCGATAGGTGGCGTGAAAACGAAGGCCCAGGCAGCGGTATTTTCTGGGACTTAGGACCGCATTTAATAGACCAAGCATTGCAGCTTTTTGGCAACCCAAAAGCAGTGTCTGCAAATATAATGGCGTTACGTGAAAACGGGCAATCAGATGACACTTTTGATATTACGCTTCACTATGGCGATAAGGTTATAAAATTGGGTAGCTCAGCTTTTCAGGCGGGAGCAACCCTGCGCTACGACCTACAAGGCACAAAAGGTAGCTTTCGAAAGTTTTATCTGGACCCACAAGAAAACCAGTTACGTGCCGGACTGTCTTTTGACGATGCAAGCTGGGCGTTAACCAATGATAAAGAGCACGGTGTGCTAACGGTCGCAAGCGAAAGTGGCGAGTTGCTGGAAGAAACTATCGAAACGCGCAAAGGGGAATACCTGACGTTTTTCAATCGTCTTGCTCACGCCATTGAAGACGGTAAGTTTTCGCCAGCTGATGCAAGCACAGTTGTACCTGTTATCAAGGTCATTGAATTAGCTATACAAGCAAGTGAGCAAAAGCAAACGCTGTCGTTTATTTAAACAAACCATCTTGATAAAAGTTTCAATTTAACTTACGATGTTTTCAATTTGTAATTAATAGCTTTCGTTTTGAAAGTTATTAAGTGTGAGACACTTATTTTTTACTAACTACTCATAGAACTAACGCGCTGGTGTTTTTGTACAGCAAGCCCCAACGCGTTCGCAAGCGCTAAAGTAATTCGTTAAGCCATCGAGGTTATATTGAAGAGTAGTCAATCAGTTGAGCAGCGCCGCCAGCAGATAGTGGCGTGGGTGAAAGAACGCGGTCAGTCACAAGTTGAAGACTTGGCCGTGCGTTTTGCCACCTCTGAAGTCACGATAAGAAAAGATCTTGCTGCCCTTTCTCAGCAAGGTTTGCTTATTCGCCAGTTTGGCGGCGCAGTGCCTGTGCCATCAGTAGCCTTAGATACTCACTCTTCTCAAGCTACCACTAATGAAGTTTACTCAAGCCAGAACGCTAGCCCAATAACTAAAGCCATAGGTCAGTGTGCGGCAGGTTTAGTTAAACCGGGAAATAAAATAGTCATAGATTGCGGTTCAACCACTGCGTCAGTTTTGCCTTACCTATCGGATATTGATGACTTAGTGGTAATGACCAATACGCTATCCACTGCCAATTATCTTACCCAAAGTGCTAAAGAGCCTACGGTGTTAATGGTAGGTGGGACATGGGATGTTCAGTCTCAGTCGTTCCAAGGTGCAATGGCTGAACAGTTAGTTAGCGCCTATAGTTTTGACATTGCACTTATTGGTGCAGCGGGCATTGATGTAAACAGAGGCACTACCACCTTTAACGAACTTATTGGTGTGACCCGGGCCATGGCCGAGGCTGCAACAAAGGTGGCGGTATTAGCCAGCTCAAAAAAATTAACGCATAAGATGCCTAACCTAGAGCTGAGCTGGAAAAACATTTCTGTTTTGATTACTGATGAAGGCATTAGTGATGAAGACAAACTTAATATTGAAAATCAGGGCGTGACCGTGCTTATTGCAGCGCCGAGTGGAGAATAATTATGTGTGGAATTGTTGGCGCTGTTGCTGAACGTAACGTGGTAGAAATTCTTCTAGAAGGATTAAAAAGACTAGAATATCGCGGCTATGATTCAGCTGGTGTAGCGCTGTTGCAAAACGACGGTACGCTTACCCGTATTCGTCGTACAGGTAAAGTACAAGAGCTGGCTGACGCGGTAGCAGCAGGCGAAGCCTTAGGTACTACAGGAATTGCACATACCCGATGGGCAACCCATGGTGGCGTAACTGAAGCGAATGCTCACCCGCACTTTTCAACCGAGCGCGTAGCCGTTGTTCACAACGGTATTATTGAAAACTACGTAAACCTAAAAGCTCAGCTAAAAGAAAAGGGCTACACCTTTACCAGCGACACTGACACTGAAACCATTGCTCATACTGTGCACGAAGAACTAAAGTCGGGCAAAGCTCTGCTTGAAGCAGTGCAAAGTGCGGTTAAAACTTTTCACGGCGCTTATGGCACCGTCATCATGGATAAAGAAGACCCAAGCCGCGTAGTGGTTGCACGCTCAGGCAGCCCGCTAGTTATAGGTCTAGGACTTGGCGAGAACTTTATTGCATCAGATCAAATGGCACTTCTGCCAGTGACACGCCGCTTTATCTTTTTAGAAGAAGGCGATGTAGCAGAGATCACGCGCCGAGACGTTAAAATCTTTGATAAAGACGGTAACGCCGTCGAGCGTGAAGTGATTGAGTCAAACGTAGAGCACGATGCGGGTGACAAAGCGGGTTATCGCCACTATATGCTTAAAGAAATACACGAACAGCCAACGGTTGTGCGCAACGCGCTTAAAGATCGTATTGATGAAAACGGTCTTACCGCGGATGTATTCGGTGAAGGTGCTGATGAAATATTTAAAAAGGTTAAACACGTTCAAATTATTGCCTGTGGTACTAGTTACCACGCTGGAATGACGGCGCGCTACTGGCTAGAGCAGTACGCCAATGTGTCGTGTAACGTAGAAATTGCATCAGAGTTTCGTTATCGCAAGTCAGTGGTTCACCCAAACAGCCTGCTTATTACAATTTCTCAATCAGGCGAGACAGCCGATACACTAGCCGCACTTCGCTTAGCCAAAGAGCTTGGCTATATGTCTAGTTTGACCATTTGTAACGTTCAGGGCTCGTCGTTGGTACGCGAATCTGACCTAGCGTTTATGACCCGCGCTGGCGCGGAAATTGGCGTAGCGTCTACCAAAGCCTTCACTACCCAGCTTGCTGCTTTCCTTATGCTAACCCTTGCACTAGGCAAAGAGAATGGTATGTCAGAGGCCGACAGCAAGGCCATAGTATCTGCGCTTCACAGCTTACCTGCCAAGCTTGAAGAGACCTTAGCTATCACTGGCGGTATTGAAGATTTAGCTGAAGAGTTTGCAGATAAAAATCACAGTTTGTTCCTAGGTCGTGGCGATCAATATCCTATCGCCATGGAAGGAGCGCTTAAGCTTAAAGAGATTTCTTACATTCACGCTGAAGCCTATGCGTCTGGTGAATTGAAACACGGCCCGCTTGCGCTAATTGATGATGAAATGCCGGTAATTGTAGTGGCACCAAATAATGAACTTCTCGAAAAACTAAAATCGAACGTTGAAGAAGTGCGTGCCCGTGGCGGTATCATGTATGTATTTGCTGATAAAGATGCCGCGTTTGCAGGGGATGAAACAATGCGTGTCATTGACGTGCCGCACTGCGACGAGCCAATTGCACCTATCATTTATACCTTGCCGCTACAGTTATTGAGCTACTATGTAGCGCTAATAAAAGGTACTGATGTAGACCAGCCTAGAAACTTGGCAAAGTCAGTTACAGTGGAATAGCTCAACGCTGTTAAAGCAGCTTTAAGTGCTTAAAAACAAAGCCTGCGACTGACTAACTCGCAGGCTTTGCAGCTTATTAAAGGCCTTCTCTGAGTGTAAGTAGCAAGTCATCGTGCCGACGCATCTCTTAATTCATCGCCGCTTCATCGACAAACCCTCTCCAGCCGTCTTAAACCAC
This sequence comes from Alteromonas sp. S005, assembly GCF_036864475.1. NCBI lineage: Bacteria > Pseudomonadati > Pseudomonadota > Gammaproteobacteria > Alteromonadales > Alteromonadaceae > Alteromonas > Alteromonas sp. S005. Next base: position 33,056 of record NZ_JAZETN010000008.1, read on the forward strand.
CAAAACAATCGTTGTAAAACGGACGGCACGTTCATACTTATAAATCATTACCAAGTTTTAAATTTTGCGAGGCTCTATGGCTATTCCTTATTCACTGCTCGATTTAGCGCCTATATCCGAGGGGTATAGCGTAAAAGACGCGCTAAACAACTCTAAGCTAATGGCTATGGAAGCAGAGCGCAGTGGCTACGAGCGGGTGTGGTTAGCGGAGCACCACGGCATGTATGGTGTAGCCAGCTCGGCCACCTCTGTGGTGTTAACGCACATTGCTAACGCTACCTCTACCATCAAAATCGGAGCTGGTGGCATTATGCTGCCTAATCATGCGCCTTTGGTTATTGCTGAACAGTTTGGCACCTTGGCTGAATTATTTCCCAATCGCATAGAACTTGGGCTGGGGAGAGCGCCAGGTACTGATATGGCAACGGCAAGAGCGCTTCGTCGTAACTTACAAAGCGACGTAGATAGCTACCCAGAAGACATTCAAGAACTTCAGCATTACTTGGGCACACCTCGGGAAGGTCAGTCAATCGTTGCTGTGCCTGGGGCGAATACCAACGTGCCTTTGTGGTTACTCGGGTCTAGCTTGTATAGCGCTCAAGTGGCGGCAAAAATGGGGCTGCCTTATTCATTTGCCTCCCACTTCGCACCCGATGCGCTATTTGATGCCCTCCATGTGTATCGCAACATGTTTAAACCTTCGTCCCAGTTATCAGCGCCAAAGTCCATGGCAGGTGTGATGGTGGTGATTGCTGAAACCGATGAAGAAGCAGAATTGTTGTTCACATCGGTTAAGCAGCAATTTATGAACATGCGACGTGGCCTTAACAAGCCGTTTGCAAAGCCTATGCATAACTTTAATGAATATTGCACGGCAACAGATGAAGCCATGTTATCAAGTGTACTCAGATATGCCTTAGTTGGCTCGAAAGAAACCGTGCAACGCAAGCTCGCTGAATTTATCGAAGCAACGGATATTGATGAGATTATTGTGTCTATGCCAATTTACGATATCGAGGCGCGTTTATTCAGCGTTAAAGCGTTTGCGGACATCGCATCCTAGCTCCTAAAAAGTAATGACCAGTTTTAAGGGGTTGGTCATAACTTCTTCTATGCAATGCCCAAGAATAACTTTATGATATGTAACGACATGTGTATTTTCATTTAGTTATTACGGGTTTACAGTCATGCTTAAGGTCTGGTTTTCCTTTCTCCTTACCCTTGTTTTGTTCGCGGCAAATTTAAGTCCTGCCAGAGCGAAAGAGGCGCTGGACCTTGTTATTATTGAAACGCTTCCAGTTCCTATTGTTACTGAATCACGGGCCGAATTTGAAAAAGAGCTTATTCGAATTATGCCTGAGCACGACATCAACGTTACTACATACAATGCCGAAGGGTCGGAGGAGCGCGCTAAAGAAATATTGAGCGAGCTGGCGAAAGAGCCTAAACCTGATCTTATTGTATCTGTGGCTACCTTGGCCACTCGTGCTTTGAATACCTCTGAAGATTTTGTGGATACGCCAAAGCTTTTTATGGTCGTGTCCGCTCCAGTCGAAGAAGGAATAGTTCCCGCTATTGGTGCTACAAGCAAACGCAACATGACTGGCGAGTCGCACGTACTTGGTGCGAAAGTAAAGCTTGATATGTTAGATGGCGTGCTCAGAGCATCAAATCCTACGTCTCCTTTTACTATAGGTTTAGTACATTCAACCTATCCCTCATCAAGTAACCTGGTAAACCAACTGCTAGCGTTAGACAGTGAGTATGAAAATATAAACTTAATCGCAGTCAGCACGCCTTATTTAGAGGGTGATGAAGGACTTGTCGAAATGACGGATAGTATTGTTGATAGCTTAGAACAAAGAAGCTCAGAACTGGATGGCTATTGGTTATCTTCAGGGCCTTTAGCAGAAGCCAATGGATTAGTGGAGAAGGTTAAAGAGAGGACTGGATTGCTTCCTCTATTTGCTGAAAGTATTGCGTCAGTAAAAAAAGGTGCGCTTATCGGTGTGGTATCTGAATCAGAGAGTATAGGGAAATCAGCAGCAAGAAAAGCAAAGCTGATACTACAAAGAAAATCGGCGAGAGACATTCCCGTTGGTAAAATGGATACGTACACTGTTGCGGTAAATGTTGCTACGGCAATTAAATTACAATTGCCCATCCCTTCCAATTATTTGAAGCTCTCTAAAGAGCATGTATATCAATAAGGCCTAATTAGAAGTAAGTATGCGGATTAAATCAAAACTGCTAGTCATCTACATTCCAATACTGTTAATTGGAATGGCACTTACTGGGTATTGGGCTTATTTAACCGCTTATGACTCGGTTCGCGAGAGAGAATATCAGTTGCTCACCCAAACCCTTACGCTAAATGTGTTAGAGATCATTGATGAAAGGCGAGAGCTGCTTATCCAATCGGGGTTAGAGAATGTCCCTGTGTTTCGCGATGCTTATCAAAAAGAAGTATTTGAAGAACTAGAGTCGCTTCAGCAAACAACAGACCGCCACTTTGCTATTAGCGATAAAAGTACTGACACTATTATATTCAGCACTGCTAAGAGTAATATTGTTCTGAATGTGGAAAACGCTAACAGGGCGACAATAGCTAACCGACGCGTAGCGTTCGGCGAATCGAGTGTAAATGGAACAGATGTCTTGTTTGCTTGTTCTGAATTTGACCCTTGGAGCTGGAAAGTAACGGTTCTACAACCTGCTGAGCCACTGCAGTCATCGTTATTTACTATAGCGTGGCTAACCTTTCTGGTAACGCTATTTGCTGTAGTCTTCGTTAGCTTACTTATGGGCAAAGTGACACAAGTGTTTGTTGTCTCTCCCATTGAGAAAATTAAATCAGCAGCAAGTCGCATTGCTGTTGACCATAAGAAGGTTAGCATAGACCTAGAGCAAAACGATGAACTAGGAAGCTTGGCTCGCGATGTTGAAGCCATGTCTGGCGAAATTGAGCAATACGTAGCGCAGGCACAGCAGGCGAACCGTGCGAAAACAGATTTTCTAGCGGTAATGAGTCATGAGATACGCACGCCGCTAAACGGTATCCAAGGTTTGGCAACATTGCTTTTAGATACACAACTGTCTGACAAGCAGCATCAGTATGCCAGCGATTTGAAGTCTTCAGCATCTATTCTTGCTACTGTCATAAACGATGTATTAGACCTTTCTAAAATTGAGTCGGGTATGTCAGAGATTGATGTGACAGAGTTCGACCTCGACTCAATGCTGAACGATCTTATTACGCTATTAGGCACGAACGCTAGCGCTAACAGTACACGGTTAGTTTATAAGAGCAAAAACTTAGAGTCTGTGGCGGTAACTAGCGATATTACCAAGCTTCGCCAAATTATTATCAATTTGGTCAGTAATGCTATTAAGTTTACTCACAAAGGTACGGTTAGCATTTCGGCTAAACTTAAGCAGTCTTCAACAGAAACCATGAGCGATAACCGTTTAGTCATTGCGGTAAAAGATACCGGTATTGGTATTGAAGCTGAAAGGCTTGAGCATATATTTGATAAATTTACCCAGTCCGACTCTTCTATTACCCGCAAATATGGCGGTACTGGACTTGGTCTTGCCATAGCTAAGCAGCTAGCCCAAATACTTGGCGGCGATATAAAAGTTGTAAGTAAAGTGGGCGAAGGTTCATGCTTTACTGTTACTGCGAATGTTCAATCTCGACTTATGTCGGATTCATCAATTGAATCTTCCTCTGCACGTAAAGCACATGGCGCTAGCTTACCATCAGGGCTAAAGGTGCTATTGGCTGAAGATAATGCAATTAATGCTGTGGTAGCACAGGCGTTACTAGAGCAGTTAAACTGTGACGTCGAGCATGTAGATAATGGGTTAAAAGCAGCCGCACGTGTGGAAGAGGGAGGAATTGATGTGGTCTTCATGGATGTGCATATGCCTGTTATGGATGGGATTGAAGCGACTAAGCGCATCAGAAAACTTGAAGGTGACCTTAGCCAAACGCCGGTTATTGGGCTTACCGCAGAAGCGTTTAAAGAGCGCCATGTTTCATTTAAGCAGGCAGGGATGGACGACATAGTCACAAAGCCGGTCACCGTTGAAGCACTCCAAGAAAGTTTGTTAAAACTGGCGCTTAGCCAAGAAGTCACTGATAATAGTTAAAGCCGCTTTGCGTCAATGCGAAGCGGTTGTATAGCCCATGAAGACTGTCATCATTGGCTAGGTTGGAAAATTTTAATGGATATATTCTTATCAAGGTGATGCGTGCACATCAACAGACCCAGTGAACTTCGCAGGCTTAGAATCGCTCTTATCATAGGCGCCATTCTAGTGCTTTTGTTCATGGCTGCCGACTTGGTGTTAATACCTAGTAGTATGTTCAAGCTCTATATCTTCGACCGTCTACTTCTTCAATTTCCTATTGTAATCGCCGTCGTTGTACTCTCTTATTGGCGTCACTTTATACGGTATCGAGCGTACATATTTGCTGGCTTGCTTATTGCGCTTTCCTACAGCAACTATTGGTTAATTTGGGTTTGCTGGGAAGAGCACAACTTTGTTTTCCCTTACGAAGGCACCATCCTGTATGCATTTTTCTGTGTATTCGCTTTGGGGATCCCGTTTAAATTAGCGATAACAGCTAATACTATTAACATCTTAGGTTTTTTAGGCTTGATGTGGTTAGCACCGGTTTACGGAGACAGAGTGCCAATCTCAGCTGCGTTTGTAACAGGCTCACTATTTATATGTGCCTATGCTAAGTACAGACTAGATCGCAGTGTGCACATGCTTAAGGAAACTAACGACCGATTATTAAAGCTTAGCAAGTTTGACCCGTTATCTGACTTACTTAATCGACGTGCCCTGCGAGATCAAAGTGAAAAGCTGTTGGCCTTGAGTAAGCGTCACAATGTCTCGATGGCGGTGTTGATGCTGGATTTAGATGACTTTAAAAAATATAACGACAACTTTGGTCACCAACAGGGCGATGAAGCGATTAAAGTTCAAGCGCGTATTATGAAGCAGGTGTTTAAACGGGAAACAGATATCTTAGGTCGGTACGGCGGGGAAGAGTTTATTGTTGTTTTAAGCGATATCAGTAAAGAACAGGTTGAAAAGCACTCGCAAGCAATACTGGATAAATGGAAGGACACTAAGCTAAAACATGCTGATGAAGCAAAGCACCCTTTTATGAGTTGTTCGATTGGCGTGGCTTACGCCAGTACAGTTAGCGAGTTGTCCATTGACTGGCTTATCGATGAAGCCGATAAGGTGCTCTATGAAGCAAAAGAAAAAGGTAAAGCTCAGTATGTGGTGACAGAAGCACAGTGCTAGTGTTAACACTGTGCTCTTAATTAAAACTGTACTCTTCGTTTGAAAAATTACAGCTTAAGTATCATTTTTCCGGTGTTTTTACCTTCAAACAGCATATTTAAGCCTTTTTCGGCGTTCTCTAACCCTTCAATGGTATGCGCGCGGTACTTTATATTTCCTTGCTGCACATAGGGTGTGAGTTTTTCTAAAAGCTTTGGAATTTCATCCCAATGGTCTGGCATCGCAAATCCGCGAACGTTAATACGCTTCTTAATTAACGGGATCCAGTTAGGACCTGGTGCTGGGTCTTCTGATTGGTAATCGGCAATCATTCCACATACAACAATTCGACCATGGGCATTCATTCTGTTGAATATATGGTGCTGGATAGGACCACCCGTGTTTTCAAAAAATACATCAATTTTATCTGGCGTTAGCTCAACCAGTTTTTTCTCTAAGTCGTCAGTTTTGTAGTTAATTGCACCGTCAAAACCTAACTCGTTGACAATCCAGTCGGCCTTGTCGTCACTACCTACAACACCAATTACGCGAAGCCCGTCTGCCTTTGCTAACTGACCCACAATTGAGCCTACTGAACCTGCTGCTCCCGTGACAATGAGGGTCTCGCCCTCCTTTGGTTCGCCAAAGTTGTAAAGACCTGTTGTAGCGGTTAAACCCGGTAGCGCAAATACACAAAGTGCCATTTCTTCTGTCACACCTTGCTGAAGCTTATTAAAGCCTGAGCCATCACTTAGCACATATTCACTCCAGCCAGTCATGCCCATAACCTTGTCACCAACTGAAAAGTCTGGATTATTAGACTCAACCACTTCACCCACACCGCTCGAACGCATAACATCGCCAAGCTCTACAGGAGGAATATAACTTTCTCTGTCTTCGCTCATCCAGCCTAACATAGCTGGATCTAGAGACATGTGAGTTTGCTTAATCAGGATTTGACCGTCTTTTGGTGTTGGTATTTCAAACTCTTTTGTCTCAAACAAGTGCGGGCCAATTTTTCCATCTTCGGGACGCTTTACCAGCGTGATAGCTTTATATGTTGACATTGTATCCTCCTGTAACATGCGAAAAGTTTCTGGTGACTAGCCTAATGATTTACCCAATGATTCACCTAGTATTGAAACGCAATATGCATAGCTGAGATCACCCATCAATTGTAAAGATAGGGTGGGGCTTGTTGTTATAAACACAACTAAAAGGAATCTGCCCCCCTAAATTAGAGTGAATGAAAAAGATAATTCCAATAGTTGCTGGTAATAGTTACCTAATAATGTTGTTAACATTATCATGATCTTTGGTTAACTTAGCTTTATCAATATTGTCTATAAATGCGTCGAAATTGTCGCTAAAATTGTAAATAATGCGATAAAAGTGCGTAAATAGCGTTTACTTGCATTGAACAAAACTACTCATATCCGTAGAATGCCTGCTGCAATTTTCCCCTACTATAATGAGTATCTTATGAAGCAACAGTTTTCTTTACGTGCCTCAGTTTGCTTAGCGCTTGCTACTTTAGCCTCTTCTTCTGCGCTAGCGGCTGGTTTCCAAGTTAATGAACACAGTGCAAACGGCCTAGGCCGTGCAATGGCGGGCCAAGCGGCCAAGCCGGAAAACGCCTCTATTTTAGCGACTAACCCTGCAGCAATTGGTGTATTTAAAGAAGCTGAATTCAGTGCATCAGTAAGCTTTATCGACCCAAATGTAGATATTAATGGTGCGGTTACTTATGACCTTGGCGACACTACCGTTGGTGCTGGTGCTGCACAAGAAGACAACATCGCTGATACTGCGATCGTACCTGGTTTCTTCTATGTGTCACCTATCAACGAAAAGCTTTCTGCAGGTGTTGGCGTTTTCACCACTTATGGTCTTCGCTCAGACTACTCAGACGATTTTGGTGCGCTTCACTTCGCTGATACAGCAGAAGTAAAAACGGTAACGGCTAACCCTGCTGTTTCCTATAAAGTGAACAAGCAACTTATGGTTGGCTTTGGTTTGAACATCACATATGCAGAAGCTGAAATCGGTTCTGGCGTTTCAAACACACTTGTAGACACTTTAGTCGCTTTCGCGCCAAACGCTGAAGCTCTAGGTGTAACGCTACCAGAGCTTACTGCTGGGAATTCTCTGTTTAGCATGGAAGGTGATGACATAGGTTTTGGTTGGAACGCGGGTGTTTTCTGGCAGCCGACTGATATGACTAATATTGCGCTTTCATACCGTGCGGAAACAAAATTAGAACTTGAAGGTGACGTCTCTTCAGAAACGCCTATTTTCCCTATTAACCTTAATCAGCCTGGTAGCCTAGATTTAAACCTTGCTGCTATTACAGAGCTAGCGGTTGATCAAAAAATCGATAACCAGTGGTCTGTACAAGCAAGCTTGACGTTCACCGACTGGAGCACGTTTGAGAAGCTTGAAGCTAATCTAGAAGACGGCGTCGATTTCTTAATTAAACAAGAAAACTTTGATGACTCGTGGCGTGCGGCTCTTGGTGTAACTTACATCTTAAATGACGAAATCACCCTTCGTGCTGGCTATGCTTATGATGATGGCGTGGTATCAGTAGAAAACCGTTCACTAAGTATCCCTGATACTGACCGTCACTGGTTCTCTGGTGGTATGACATACACAATGAGCGAAGATACATCAATTGACCTAGCCTATGTATTCATCGATGGTCGTGAAGCAGATATCAATAAAGACAGAACTATTTTAAATAATGTTCTTCCTGGTACGAACTTTACCACGAACTTCACTGGTGCTCAGTCGGCTACAGCGCACATTCTAAGTGTTCAGATGAACACTCGCTTCTAAAAACAAAGAAGTTGATAGCGATAAAAAAGAAGGCAGCGTTTTTACGCTGCCTTCTTCGTTTTAGTCGTAATATTTTCCCAGTTCATTTGCCACTAGTTGACTATTAAATCTGCGCGAACAAGTCTTGCAAGCAAGTGATGGCTGCGCTAATTTTGGCCGGCATAAGATCCTGTTTCGGAGTAACCGCATAAACAGTATAGTCAGGTAATTCCCATCCTGCGAAAAGTTGCTTCATCTCTTTTGATTTGAGTAAGTGTCTTACCTCTGGCTCAGGCAATACGGCGTAGCCCAGATTATCTTGGGTAAGCTTAATTAGCGTCTGCATTGAGTTTACATCAATACGCTGCGAGTCTAGTTCAAACTCTCCCTTACTTTCATGCTTCATCACATAGTCTTCAATATGCCTGTGCACAATGTAAGCATGATCATTCAACGCTTCTGGTGAAGATAACGTTTCGTTGGCCAACGGGTGCGCAGCCGAGACACATAAAATGCGCTTCCACGTGGCTAGCTTCAAACTACTAAAATTAGTGTCAGAAACGGGAGCAAAGCAAAGTACAAGGTCTGCGCTTGACGCAATAATGTCTTTTGGTTCGTCGGTAACGGTCAAGGATATTGTGATTTTTGGAAACTCTTCGCATAGCTTCTTCAACGGTCCACTCAGTAAACCACCACCAAAACCTTCAGGTGCGATGATATTGATGTTGCCAGTAGGATCATCTTGTAGGCTTTCAATTCTCTGTTGGGCAAGCTCTGCGGTTTGCAGCATTTTTTTGCTGGTGTCGTAGTAAATGCGTCCGGCTTCAGTGAGACTTAAGCTTCGGGTATTTCGGTTAAAAAGACTAAGCCCTATATCATGTTCGAGTTTTCGTAGCTGCTGGCTAATTGCAGAAACAGTCATGTGTAGCTCGCGGGCTGCAACACTCATGCTACCGCTATCTGTCACCGCAACAAAAACCTGGAGAGAGCGAAGTAATTTAGTATTCATGGCGCAGTTAAATCCTTTCTATTGGCCGCAGTATTGTAGGGCTACATTTGTAGCAAATTAACGACGGCAATGTGCGAATTTTACCTCACTTAAAAGTTAATGAGCGTGTTTAACCGTGCTCTTTACTCAATTCTTACATAAAAAATGCTTTTCAAATAAATTAAAGCCTTGCGTAGGAATGAATTAAGTCGACTAGAGAGGGGTAAACTCTCTAGTCGTCTTTCTGATGGGGCTAGTTATTGCAAACACAGCACTGGTTGCTTTGGAGCTGAAATAAAGAAACTATCGAATAGTTCTGACTAAGTTTATAGTATTGGTGGCAAGCTTCACTTCGACCAGAAATACAATAAGTGCACTGATAAGAAACATCATTGCCAATATAAACAGTACTATAATGGGCGTTTTTAAATCGACCACCCACAGTGACCCGGAAAAGAGCGCCATAATAACCGTACAAACCATAAGGCCCGAAGCGACACAAAGTCCAATCGCCCAGTTTATGACTTTAACCCTACGCCACAATACTTTTATTTCTTTTTTAGAGCGGTCGACAATATGTGGGTCTGACAAGGTATGAATTTGCCTTTCTGCGACTCTGACCCTATCCGATATTCGCCCCAGCCTTGACGACATTACGTTTAGGAAGCCCGCAATACCGGTGAGTAAAAATACGGGGGCAACAGCGAATTCGATAAGCTGTGAAAGACTAGGAATAAGCGTGTCCAATGATTCCTCCAGCGAACAAGTTTTTGTTTATGGCGACGGTGTTTAGCTAGTTGTTTAACTTTTTGACAATGCGCCGCCTATTTTATGTGCAGCATTTATGGCCGTGTGTAATCAATGGGTAATGTAACTACCCATTGCTTTGACATCCTATTTCGCCAAGTTTGCAGCAAAGATTACGCCAAGGTTTAATCACATAAATGGCTTAGTTGTCTGAATATTGCAATAGTTTATCGGTTTTTAACCCATTCTTTTTCAGATTAACGATAAACTAGTGCCAATTGCTAAAAAACATTTGTCATCATAAGGATAGATAATGCACTTTGCCCCAAGCTTTCCACTTTCATTGCTAACTACGGCACTATTGTCGTCTGCCGCAATTGCCCAAGAAACCAATGAAATAGAAAGGATAGAAACCACGTCTTCTCGTATACAAGGCAGTGTGAACGCTTCTGGCTACGCGGTATCGTCTATCTCAGAAGAAACTCTTTCACTACTTTCGTTTCAGCATATTCAAGAATCGCTTAACTATATAGCGGGGGCGGGCGTACAGCGCGGTAACGGACAAGAGTATCTACCAGCACTTCGTTCACCTGTATTAACCGGTGCCGGAGCATGCGGTGGCATTTTAGCTGCTGAAGACGGTATTCCGCTTCGAGCGGCAGGATTTTGCAATATCAATGAGTTGTTTGAAGCTAATGGCGAGCTTGCTGAGCGTATTGACGTAATTAAAGGTCCGGCGTCAGCGCTTTATGGTTCTAATGCCATTCACGGGGTTATTAACGTGATCACGCCAGATACCACGCAAGGCGAAGGCTTGCTAAGTGCTGACTATGGCTCCTATGGCTTTCATCGCATTAAACTTAAAGAAGGTAAAGACTTCGGTAGTAGCGGTGTGGGTATTGCGGCTAGCGTAACTCGCGACACCGGATACAGGGATGAAGAAGGCGTTGACCAAGAGAAGGTTTCGCTTCGCCACCGAATTGAGTGGGATAACACGGTTATCACAAGCGGCCTTACTTATACCCATCTAGACCAAGAAACTGCTGGCTATATACTGGGGTTTGAAAGTTATAAAGACACGCAATTAGCTAAAAGCAACCCAAATCCAGAGGCTTTTCGAAAGGCAGAAAGTTTCAGGTTGTGGAGTAAACTAGATACCACTTTTAATGGCGGTCACGCCCTTTCAATTACACCTTATGTACGCAACCAAGATATGCGTTTTCGCATGCACTTTCTGCCCGGAAAGCCTCTTGAAACCAATGCGCAACAAGGGGTTGGTGTACTGTCCCAATTCAACTATGTTATCAACGACAACCTAAGCACAGATATTGGGGTTGACGTTGAATATACCGAAGGTGAACTCACCCAATCGCAAGACAGCGTCACCGCAGGTTCTGCTTTTCTAGTGGAAACGATACCTGTAGGCAAGCATTACGATTACGATGTGGACGCCACCTTATTCGCACCTTTCTTTATTTTCAATTGGCAAGCTGAGCGTTGGACTATTTCTGCTGGCGGGCGTTTTGAATCCATGAAATACGACTACACCAATAATATGAATGTAGGTCGTGTACGTGAAGATGGTACAGAATGTGGGTTTGGCGGCTGCAGATATTCCAGACCTGCAGACAGTGAAAACGATTATGATAATTTCAGTCCTAAACTCTCCGTCCGTTATCAATTAAATGAGCAAACACAATTGTTTGGGGGAGTTGTTAGAGGCTATCGCGCCCCTCAGGCAACAGAATTGTATCGCTTACAACGCGCACAGACTGTTTCAGATTTAGATTCAGTTACGGCTGACAATATTGAGGTGGGCGTAACCGGCGCGCTGTTAAAGGGCAACTATACGCTTAGCCTTTATAGCCTGCGCAAGGACAACGTTATTTATCGCGATAGCGACTTCTTTAATGTAAGTAACGGCGAAACTTGGCATAGAGGGGTAGAGCTAGCTTTTGACCAGAAACTAAGCGAGGCGCTTCGCTTAGATTTTGCAGGTACTTACGCAAGGCACACTTATGAACACAGCCAGCTTTCAGGTGAACAAGACATTAAGGGTAATGATATCGATACCGCGCCCAAGCTTCAGTTTAACACTCGCTTAAGCTTTGATGTGTCGAAATCGGTACAAACTCAGTTAGAGTGGCAGCATGTTGGACGCTATTTTACCGACGCTGAAAACCTAAACGAATATGATGGGCATGACTTAGTACATGCTCGCGTGCGTTACAGCGTGAGTGACGATATTACGCTATATGCGCGGGTTAACAACGTATTTGACACGGCATACGCCGAACGCGCTGATTTTACCAGTTTCGCTGGGCCGCGTTATTTTCCGGGGCGGCCTCGCAACTACATGATAACGGCATCGTTTACCTTATAAGCTTAAATAGACATATGTAATAGATTACTATTAATCCCAGAAATACAGACTATCGCCGTGATCCGCTTGTACCTCATCGCCTTCAGGCGTAGTCTGTAGCTATCAGCATGGGTTTCAGTCATGCCATTTATTGCGCTTTAAAAGGCGAGGCGATATAGGTGGAATGATTGTTAATAGGTATACCCATGCAAAAAATAGTAATTGTTGGTGGCGGTGCTGGTGGTCTTGAATTAGCCAGTCGCTTAAGCCGAACCCTCGGGAGAAAGAAACAAGCCGAAATCACCCTTGTCGATCGCAGTCGAACTCATATCTGGAAGCCGCTCTTACACGAAGTAGCCGCCGGTGTAATTGATAAACATTCAGACGGTGTGGACTACGCAATCCACGCTGCATCCCATCATTACCGCTTCCAATTAGGTGAAATGTGCTCGCTTAACGCGCAGGCGCAAACCATAACCTTGTCTCCTTTAATTGACGAGGAAGGGACACAAGTTTTACCCGAACGCGAAATTCAATACGATCAGTTAGTACTAGCCGTTGGCAGCGTGAGTAACGACTTCGGCACACCAGGAGTTGCTGAGCATTGTTACTTCCTTGATTCATTGAAGCAAGCTGAGCGCTTTCATAGAGCGCTTCTCAATCAGCTTATCCGCATTAATCAGCAAGAAGATAAAGACGCCAAAATTAAAGTCGCTATAGTGGGTGCAGGGGCTACGGGTACTGAATTGGCTGCGCAGCTTCATCACGTTGCGAACTTGTCGAAGGCTTATGGCATGCCAGATATGTCAGCTTCGCGACTAAAAATTTCTATAGTAGAAGCGGGCGATCGAATTTTACCGGCATTGCCTGAGCGTATAGCGAACTCTGCAAGAAAAGCGCTGCATAAGCTGGGTGTCGATATAAAAGAGCAAACCATGGTGGCTGAAGCCGATGCCAAAGGGTTAATCACCAAAGACGGTGGACGCATTGATGCTGACTTAATGGTGTGGGCTGCAGGCGTTAAAGCGCCTGACTTTATTACCAAGCTTGAGCTTTTTGAGACAAACAGAGCCAATCAGATTCTTGTTGATAAACAGCTTCGTAGTTCGTCTCACAAGAATATTTGGGTGTTAGGCGACTGCTGTGGCTTCCAGCAGGAAAATGGAAAGTGGGTGCCGCCTCGAGCGCAGTCTGCTCACCAAATGGCGGATATTGTTGCACATAATATAACGTCGTTATTTACTCAAAAAGATACGAAAGACTTTACGTACAAAGACTATGGCTCGCTCGTTCACTTAAGCAAATACAGCACGGTGGGAAGCCTCATGGGCTCGTTATCTAACAGCAGTATGTTTATTGAAGGGCGTTTAGCTAAGCTGGTCTATGTTTCTTTATACAACATGCATCAATTTGCAGTACACGGAAAGATAAAAGGTGCACTAAAACTTCTTGTGAAAAAGTTAAGTCAGGCCATCAGCCCAAAGCTAAAACTTCACTAGCCATTCACGAAAAAGAAAGCCCCGTTTTTGGGGCTTTTCTAACTCATACGTTGAGTTGGCTAGAACCTTATATAGTCAGCTATTGCTTAACGCCTTCCACGTGAAGCTCTAGTTCTACTGTTTGCGACGCTGGGCCTAAATCATAGTCAATGCCATAGTCTTTAAGTGCAATCGTCGTTGTGCCCATAAAGCCTGCACGATAGCCGCCCCATGGATCTTTACCTTCGCCAATCTTTTTGGCTTCGATAGTAATAGGCTTTGTCACACCGTGAAGCGTGAAGTCACCCATTACATCCATCATGCCGTTACCTTTATCGACAATTTTTGTGCTGACAAACTTTGCTTCTGGATAGTCGTCAACATTTAAGAAATCGTCGCTCTTAAGGTGCTTATCACGCTCTGCATGGTTCGAGTCGATACTGTCTGTATCGATAGTCACCATAATCTTTGCTGCACTTGGTGCTTTGTCATCGTAACTAAAGTTACCTTTAAAATCGTTGAAGCGACCAGTGAGCCAAGAATAACCTAGGTGCTGAATTTTAAAGTTGATAGACGCGTGGGCGCCTTTACTATCAATCACATAATCTGCGGCATTAGCGGTGCTTAAAGACAGCGCAGCGGCTAAGGCAAGTGTTAACTTCTTCATTGTTTCTCCTTTATCCTGAATATTATCGAAGCCGTAACATCTGCTTCAGGGTTTCATCTTTGCTAAAAAAGTGGTGTTTTAGTGCAGCCAGCCCGTGGATTATCGCCAATACAATTACTGACCAAGCAATATAAAAATGGGTCTCACCTGCAATATCTTCTTGATTCTCAATTAACTCTCCAATTGCTGGAACCGAAAACCAATTAAACACGTCGATTCCTCGTCCGTCGGCCGTAGAAATTAAATAGCCACTCGCGAACAGCGCGATAATCAGGGTGTACAAAAGCCCGTGAGCTGCGTGGCTTAGCCCTTTTTCTAAATGGGTGCCATATGACGGCGGTCTTGTAGTAACTATGCGAGCCACCAAGCGGATTACGGTGATAGCTAACAAAATTAATCCAACGCTCTTGTGCCAGTGTGGCGCGGTTTTATACCAGTCGCTGTAATAAGTAAGGTCGACCATCCATAGTCCTGATGCAAACATGCCAACAACGGCAAGCGCAGATATCCAATGTAGAATCACTATAGGTCTTGACCACCTAGATTTCATATCCCTTCCATTTTTACTTACTAGCGTGCAGCTTGTTTAGGCCCTCTGCTAGTCTCGTTATCTCACCAGCTAAATGCCCGCTGAATAAAACGCCTCATTTGTTAAGTCGCCTTAGTGTATTTCTAATAGCGTCGGCTAATCATCACATTTAATGGGAGTATTCGTTCTTGTTTTTAGAACGAATGTACAGCAAACAACCCACCAAACCTGAGTTGCAACACGGTTAGTTTTCGAAGACGTGTCGTTTAATGGTCGATAAAATGCGCTAAACACCTCTATTAAACGCGCTAAATACTCTTATAGTTTAAATAGGCAGTAACAAAAGTGGCTGCTTTGCTTCAATGTTGTTTCGTTCAGTAGAGGTTGTACGCTTTGCGCGTTTCGTACGTTTTGTTGGCCGTTATTCTGCCAGCGTTATTTTCATCACTAGTATCCGTCTCCGTATTGGGAGAGGGAAGAAGTGTGCAAAATATTGCGGGGCAGTCGAACAGTGCAAATACGCTCTCAACCCTCATTAGCGAATGGGAAAGCTCCGCTTTTGAAGTATCTGACGACGACATTGATGATGGCATTTCGCTTGTCAGCATCACCAGCGGCTTGGAAAAATACCGGTTTTCGACTGGTAAAGCGATTGATGCAAAAGCCTTTACTAGGCAGCGCGCCAACATTATTCGAGGACCTCCTTCTCTCACTTAATCACTAAAAAACTGAATTTTTAATTTTTGATTAGGAGAAAGGTATGCACGCCTTAAATCTATATAAAACCGAAGCTATCGATACTTTGGCATGGCCGGTTATTGAAAATACCATTACTGTAAATTCATCTGCTATGGCGGTCTTCACTGACTTCAAGCAGCACTTACCACACGTTATTGATGCGCGAACGCCGGCTACGAAAGTAGAGTCGATCATGCGTCAGTCACACGTTCGTATGATGCTGGTGGTGAACAGTGAAAATCGTTTCATTGGAATTGTTACCAGTCATGATGTAGGTGAACAGCAAATTGTTCAGCGTTTAAGCGAGCTTAAAGTGAAACGCGAAGAGTTAACAATTTACGATTTTATGCGCCCCAAAACGTCGCTTATGTCTTTTGATTACACTGAATTAACGCATTCATCAGTGGGTGATGTGATAGAGACACTCAAAGATTACGGGCAACATCACTGCCTAGTGATGGACAGAGAGAGTCACGAAGTTCGTGGTGTTATCAGCGTGAGCGATATTGCTAGAGAATTGCGGTTGCCACTTGATATTCAAGGTCGTCCTACGTTTGCGGAGTTAATCACTATTCTAGCGGCATAAACTTCACTTTTTTGGCATCTTTAATATTTTTCGCATTTAATAAATTTTGGACCATACTTTTACTGCGCGCTGTACATAACACCGCGTAGTAAAAGGTACTCATCTTATACAGTGTCTGAATATATGCTACTCAATAATTTGCTCGAATAATCAGGTGGTTTAATGCGGTACGCTCATGGTGAATTTATTGTAACTCGGTGTGGTGACGCCGTCGTAACACAAGCTTTCGGTCCATGGAATCAAGAATGTGTTAAAAGCTTTGCTGATGCATACCGAGTAAGTGCTCAAGGGTTATTTGGCAAACAGTGGTGTAATATCGTGTGCGTTACAGGAGAGTCGCTGCTGATCCCCGATGCAGAAGCGCAGCTGCGTGAACGGACCGCGGCAATGCAACCTTTGGGCTTGACTCACATTGCGGTCGTTTTAAGCGATTCAACGGCTAAAGCAACGACTAAAGTTCAGCTCAAGCGAACGTACAAAGGGCTTAGTATTGAATTTAAATTTGTCGAATTATTTGAAGAAGCCGTTGAATGGCTTTCCGAGCACAGATTTAATATCGAACCAGAAGATATCTCATCACATTTAGCAAAAGTAGCAGCAAAGCAAGGGTCGTTTTAGTCAATCGATAACTAGCATACGAGTTGGTACATTTTTCGCAAATCAACAAATAGATAGCTAAAAAATCTTGTTGATATTGTTTGACAAAACGAGGCGAAATTATGAATAGATCACCATTTCCTACTAGTGTAGTAACTAAAGCATTCACTTGGGCTTATCAAGAGCTTGGTCTAAATATTAAGCAAGCATCTGAAATAATGGGTATTTCTCCTTCGTCACTTGCGCAAACCACATTACTTGGTTTTGAAAGCGGCACCGTAGAGTATCGCAAGCAACTCGCATTTATTCGTATGTATCATTTACTCATTTCATTGTCAGAAGGGGACAGTGAACAAATGAAAACTTGGTTTAGTAGCTACAATATAACGCTTGAATCGAGTCCTCTCGAAATGTGTAAGGAGTGCGATGGTATTGAGCGTGTGGCAGACCAGCTGCGCAAATTAAAACAGTCTGAATCAAACAGACAGGGCGCACTGGCAGTTGTTGAGTTTTCTCACAACGCTCACACTTCAAAAATGGGCGCAATGCTCCATTAATCGGCTTGTCTCGCTTTGCTGTCAATCTCAACAATAAAGTCTGCGCAGATTTGCGGTTGAGTAATGGGTATCATGTGCCCTGCGCAAGGAATTGTTTTCTGTACGGCCTTGTTTATTGAAGAAGTAACAGCGTCGATATGCTCGCTTGGTTTTAAAATAGTGTCCTTTTCACCATATAAGACGCCTACAGGACATTGAATTTTACCGTAAGATGACTGTTGTCTATGCAAACTGCCTTGTGCTGAAACAGTATCTCGGCTTCCTTCATAAAAACTGCGAGAATGAAGGGCAAGCAACCCGCCTCCTTCAACAGAGAATGAGATAGGCACAGGTTCTGGATGAAAAATCTGCGCAACTTGTTTTCTACCGAGCTTTGACCTTAATGGACTGGCAATGGTTTTAGATATGCTATTGCGCACAAATTCGTTGGGTATGTAAAGCACCGAAAGCGGGCCAGCACCGCCTTTAAGTGGCGTAGTTAACGGGCATAGCAATGATACAGATTTAATGACGCTAGGTGCATCAATTGCCATCCTTAACGCAATACCCCCGCCCATCGAGTGACCAGCAACGCTAGCTTCTTCAACGCCTTCTTTTTCCATCCATTCTAATAACATTTTACTTTGCTGCTCAAAGCTGGCTGATGTGGTTTTGTATCGGCTAGAAAAACCGCTACCAGGACGGTCTACGGAATAGACCGTGTAATGCTGCGCAAGGATTTTTGCTAATTCATTAAAGTTGTTACTATTACCTAGTAAGCCGTGAATAAGTAAAAGTGATGGTCCATTCCCTTGTTTTTGCCAGTGAATAATTCCTCCCTCGACAGGGGTAAGTTTTCCCGACGGCCGAAACGCTGACTCGATGCTGCTATCCATTTTTGCAGTAAACCAAATAAGACCTACAAAGATACAAATAACGATAAGTAAAATAGTGAGCATGTTGTGTTTCCAAGATAGGGGAGAAATTAACCTATCGGGTTACCTATTAACGGTCAAGTAAGTGATGAGTTATAGTCGCAAGCTATTAGCGTGATATATGCGCAGAAAAAATAATACGCCATGCTACTAAGCATATAGGAAGTGATATGGAATTACAGATAACCCGCTCTATTTCGATAGATGAGGGCGAAGCCGACCTTCAGGCAATTCGCGCTCAAGGTAGCGGCGGGCAAAACGTCAATAAGGTAAGTAGCGCAATACACCTGCGATTTGATATCAATAAGTCGACGTTACCCGATCAGCTAAAAGCCAAATTACTGAATGTGAAAGATAGTCGGGTTACTAACGACGGCGTTTTTGTACTTAAAGCACAAAACTTTCGAACCCAAGAACAGAATAGAGAAGATGCGTTAGCGCGTCTTGTTGCGTGGATTAAGGCTGCAACTGTTGAACAAAAGCCGCGGATAAAAACTAAGGCGAGTAGAGCGGCTAAGGCCCGTCGTTTAGATGTAAAAAAACAACAGGGTGCGAAAAAATCTATGCGTAAGAAAGTGGAATTTTAAACAAAACTAATCTAAAGTATAAAGCCTGTTAGATGTCATTTCGCAAGACAACGGAAAATTCTTACAATAACAAATGAATGTGTCTTGTGCTTGTGCTAATTATTGGAACTTAGGGAAGCATACAAAGTGACGCGTTCGAACGTAATTCCTATGGTGCTATTTGCAGCCATAGTGGTTTCGCTTGGGATTAATACACCGCAAGCCGCAAACGAAATTATTGCTCGTTTGTTTAATAAATCTATTTCTAGTACCGAACTACAGCCTTCACAGGCAGATGTTGATCGTTTTCAGTCTATTCTCACTGACAAATCAGAAAAAGAAGTGCGCAATATTTTGGCGCAACGCGCGCTTGGTAACAAAATTACCGAATCTGTACTTTCTGATTTCGCAAATAAAAACGCCATAGAGCCCAACGACAGCGAAATACAATCTGCTTATTCCGTTATTAAGCTATGGACGCTTGACCTAGATAGTGATGGTACTTATCAAAATGAAGAGCTAGAGCGTTACCGTTTGGCAATGGCTGAAGGTATGGCTAAGAGCTGGAAAGTATCTAAAGCGCTTTATGAAGCCTATGGCGGTGATGTGGTTTTTCAACAGGATAACCCTTTAACACCTGTAGGTGCCTACCAGAAATTGTTTGAGCAATATCGAGAACAAGGTGAGTTTGTCATTTACGACCCTGTCTTCAAAGCGGCGTTTTGGAGTTCGGTAAAAATGAAATACGCTAAAACCTACGACCCAGATAATATAGATTTCTCACTTCCTTGGTGGGAAAAGAGCATGACTGCCTCGGAAAAATAACTCAAAAAAGCCCTGTTTTTACAGGGCTTTTTTAATTGTCTTCAAAAAAATCATTTTTCAGCGGAATAAATCGTTTTCTTCAATCGTTATCTCAGTGTCCTTTATGAAAAACGGAGATAAACGGATGAAAAAGTTAAATACTGCAATTGCACTGGCTTTAGGTATCGCGTCAACATCTGTGTTGGCTCAAGAAACCACGTTCTCTGCTAACACATCAGCTAATGCGTCGGCTTCTGCATCGCTTTCACTAACAAGCGGTGCAACTACACAATCTGCAAATCAGGTTAATACGCAGACTTCTGCCGAAGGCGAAGCATCTACGCAGAGCCAAATGTCCACCGAGAGCTCAGCCGATGAACAATTATCAGCAAACCAAACAAGCAACGATCTATCTTCCGATCAGGGAGTGAGTCAAGTTTTTGCAACATCAGATATGGCGAACTCGATAACTTCGCCAGTGGCAGGCGCACTGACAAGTAGTGTGTCTGGGTCATTATCTGTACTGTCATCAGCGTCTGGAAATGCAGAAGAAGTTGATGGAGCGGAAAGTGAAGCAGAAAGTACAGCGCAGACAGCGCCAAGCTTAGCATTGAACCAAATCGGTTCACTGGCAAACAGTGGCGCGGAAAATACCGCAGGAGGTTCACTAACTGGCAGTGTAAGTGGTGCACTAAACAATACTGCAGAAACAGCCGCAGGCAGTACCTTATCGAACACGGCTGACAGCACGGCTGCAGGCACCATCGAAAGTGCGGTAAATGGCGGCGTAGCCAATACAGCAGCCAGCACCGTAGCAAGCTCAGTGACCAGTTCTGTAACTGGAACGGTTGGCACCGCTGTTGAAGGAACGATTACTGAAACGGTAGGAAATACGGTAGAAGGCACGGTAGCAAGCACGGTGGATAGCTCTGTAGATGGCGCAGTTTCAAATACAGTCGAGCAAACTGTGTCAGCAACAGTCGCAAATACGGTGGAAGGCACGGTAGCAAATACGGTGGAAAGCACCGTAGCAAGCACGGTAAATAATACCGTGGCGAGTTCGGTTGAAAGCGCCGTAACAAGCACTGTAAACGACAACGTAGCTTCAAGTATTTCAGGTGCGCTTGGCCTTTAATATAAAGGCCTAAACCACTAGGTGGGCGTAGAGCAACCTTGAGCAAGCACGTTAAATAGCCACCATAAAGTCTGAGTGCGGCTTGTCTAAATAGAAAGGCAAGCCGCTATTTAAGGCCTAGGCTGCAGGTGCGAACACATTTGCCTCGCTAACGTGCATTCCTTAAAGCGAGCACCTCAAGTCAAATCTCACGTCTCTCCATCAAAAAAGAAATCGCAAAGTTTCACTTTCTCTGTGGTAGGTAACAACAATGAATACGCAAATACTTCAACACTCATCAACAACAAACAACCTTATTCGTGGCGGCCGCAAATGCCTATCGCTGTCCGTGGCAGCTGTTTTACTCGGAAGTAGCGCTGCTTATGCGGACTCTGACAGTCACTCGCACAATGATGAAGATGCGAATCATACAAACTCACAACACCAAACGATTTCATTCTCAGGGTCTGGCTATTTAGGGTACCGCTCTGATAGCAATGTGAGCGTTAGCGAGCTCGATACGAATTCAGATGTGGCCGACGGCGCACTGCAGTCAGAAGCTCAGCTAAAGGTGTTGGTAAAGCCCACAGCGAAATGGGAAAATGTACTGTCGGTAAGTCAGGCGAATACCAACTATCAAACGCTAAACGAGTTCGATCTTGGCCTTACCACGCTGTCCGCTAGCACCAGCTATGCGTTTGACTTCGCCAAATTAGGAGCGCACTACTATCACGCTAGCGCTGAGCTAGACGGGCGTGACTTCCTCACCTATCAACAATCTGGATTATCTGTCGGAAAATTGTTGGGGCAGCGCACTTACTTGCGTGTTAGTAGCGACCTTATCGATAAACAATTCGATAACACGCCTGAAGGTGCGCCAATTCGAGATAGTGAAGCAGCTGCTCTGCGCAGTGACCTATTTTACTTCTTCGAAGGGGAAGACTTCTTTCAAATCGCACTTAAGTATCAAAATGAAGATGCCCAAAATAATGTGTTCGATTACACCGGTATTGGGATGGATCTAGCGTACACCTATCCTCTAGCGGTATTTAGTAAACCCTTGAAGCTTACGGTTGCCTATCAATTAGATGTAAGAGATTACGCCTCAGAACAAGATGGAGGAATAGGTAGAGAAGACGACAGGCATATTGTTGAGTTAAGTGCAGACTACGCTGTTCACAACAATGTGGATATAAAGCTGTCTACCCAATACGGAGACTACGCTTCTAGTGTGGATGGTGCAAACTATCAAGAAACCATTGCTGAGCTCGGCATTAATGTTCATTTTTAATAAGCGCTAGTGCAAGCCTTAAGAAGGGCGGTGTATTAGAGCCTATGGCAGTACGCCAAAACCAAATACGCTGTCCCGCCCAGGAGTACCCGCATCTATCGCTAATTGCTGCAGCTTTATCAAAGCGGCGTTTCTCTCTTTCTCTGTACGTAAAAAGCACGCATATAAGGCGGTGGCTCGAGGTGACGCCATAGAGGTACCCGTTTGTCTTACCGTCTTTCCATTAGGGTGTGCAGCATCTACTGATACACCAAATGCAGCAAAGTCAACGTAATCTCCTTGGTTCGCCCATCTGTAAATTGCATTAGATTTATCAACGGCCGTAATGCCCAAAGTCTCAGTATAAGCCGCAGGGTACAAGGGTAAAGAGGCCGGGCCCTCATTACCTACAGCTGCAATTATTTGAATACCGTTCTCATCTAACTTTTTTATAACCCTCGCTAAAATAGGATTGTCGGGACCAGCCAAACTCATATTTATGGCATCTACATGCTGAGATGCAAGATAGTTCAGGCCTTCAATTAACGATATCAGTGTGGCGCCTTGGCTAACACTGTTGCGTGAATAAAACACACTGGCATTAAACACTTGGCTTGATTCAGGTACCGACGCTGCCAATAAACTCGCTACTGCTGTTCCATGATCGTAAGAAATGGGGACGCCTTTTGCTTGGGGGCTCTTCAAAACCTTCTCACCTTCTTCATCTGTTGCAAGTGTGCTGGCGTTTTGATGCTGTCCAACAGTGAAAGAGGCTTGTGTAAGGTTGATGTGTGAAAGCTTAGGATGAGTAGCCATAACATGAGTATCAATCATTCCAATGCGTAGCGGGGTGGGGCAAACTTCAAACTTTTGTGATGATTTATTTGAATATTGCTCGATGTCCGGCCTATTTCCAGTCTTTGTAACGTTGTTTTGTGACAAGTAAATATGATTTCGCCCAATTTGAGACTGAAGCTTTTTCGGTAAACTGTTGCGAATAGACGACACATCTTCTTTATCACCTGTGACTTTTACTTTAAAAAGCCACTGAGAGAGAGCGGGTAAAAACTGAGCCTTTTGTAACTCAATGTTGTTATTTTGAAAATGGACGCTGTCTGCTTCTTCCCCTATAAATAGCCACTCATTTGCGACAGCAAGAAAACCATCCTCTACTATAACTTCATTGACAATTACTTGTCCTGATGAAGATAAAATAGTGGCTGTCTCAGGGACGACGAATTGAGGGGAAGGGATGCGGTTAACCACTCCCGAGACCAACGTTGTTGCGCTATCCACGTCTTCTATAGATGATTGCACGCGTCGTTTTGCTTCCTCGCGAATGGCGGCTAAGTCGGAAGGTGTTCTATCAATTATTGGGCGCACTGGCGACACTACCTGATTCAAAGTTCCGACGAGTTGAGCTTGAGAGATTGATGCCGTGAATAAGCTTATAACTCCCACCATAAGTGCGTACTTCATTTTGCTACCTTTACAATAATGTTGGTGCAGTTCAGTGCTAAGAGAAGGAATGGCATAAATTGTGCCATGGTTCTAGGCAAGTATTACCACTGCCTTATATTGTAGTGACGAATAGATAGAAAAAAAATTCCAATGCGAATGGCACAGTGATCCATACCATTAAAAAAAGATGCAATGCAGCGGAATAAAAATAACAGTGGCTCGTTAATAGAGTATTGATAACGGAAATCTTCACGAAGGTACATGAAAATGAAAGATGAGTTGACCGAACTCGTCCCGTCATTGCGAAAGTTTGCATATTCATTGACGGGTAGCATACATGATGCTGATGATTTGCTTCAGAACACGCTAGAGCGGCTATTAAGTAAGCCCATTCCTGAGCAAGTTACATTAATGGCATGGGCATTTAGAGTGTGTCGGAATTGCTGGATAGATGAATACAGGGCGAAGAAAGTACGGGCTAATGCCAGCGATGCCCTTGCTTACGAAGCGCAGTCAGCAAATCAACTAAATATGGACGAGGCAGTGACACAGTCGATAACGTTGAAGCAGGTCTCAAGCGCTATGGATGAACTGCCCTGTGAACAGAGAGAAACCCTCTCTTTAGTGGCAGTACAAGGAATGAGTTACGCAGACGCTTCTGAAGTTTTACAGGTGCCAGCAGGAACCATTATGAGCCGTCTTGCCAGAGCGAGAGCGAAGATATCAAACTTATTGAACGGGCGAAATGAGGTGCTATCGTGATCTTATCTGACGAAAAACTTTCTGCTTTCTTAGATGGAGAGTTAGATACTGTAGAAATGGATACGGTTCGCGAGGCGATAGCACATGACGTAACTGTTTCTGACCGTCTCGCCGCACTTGCTGAAGTAGATAGAGTTGTAAAAGTGGCTGCAGAAAAGGCTACTGCTGTTGCACTACCTAAAGAAATCGTGGCACTTTTGAGTGAGGAAACTCGTCTAACAAACACAAGCGTAGCACAGAGTTCTGACGAACCTATAGGAAAAGAAAACACGACAAGCCAACGTTCTGCGGAAAATGTTAGGCAGTTTCCTAACAAAGTGAACATCACTGATGGTGCAAGCGTTGAACAAGCAAAGTGGAAGCGGCCATTTGCCATCGCCGCTAGCGTGGCGGTTTTATCCGGTTTGGTATTCTTTAGTCAACAAGGTGCTGATACGTCACAACCTTCACATTGGGCTAATGTGTCGTCAGTGCTTGACAGTAATTTAACGGGAGAGACTACCTCGTTTGAATCTGGCGTAACCGTAACGCCTAAACTGTCTTTTTTAAATACTGACTTCAAATTTTGCCGACAGGCTGAAGTGACGTCACAAAATGAGCTAAATGTAATGATTGCTTGTAAAGACAAGCAAGGCGGCTGGCAACTTGCGGCCAGTGAACTAGATGCGCTAGGCGCAAATACAGGTCAATATCAGACTGCTACTAGCGCCAAACTTCTAGAAGATAAGTTAGATATGATGATGGCATCTGCGCCATTAAACCGAGAGCAAGAGAAAGACGCAATTGAAGCAACTTGGCTAGCAAAAAAAGCCGAAGGAGTAGATGATGAAAACTAAAATTATGTTAGTACTTGCGGTATTGATTATGGCGGGCTGTGCAAGTCAACCTGATTATAGACAAGCAGATAAAAGCGGTTTTGGTTACAACGAAAGTAAGCTAAGTGATACCCAATACCGCGTACATTTTAAGGCAAAAGGAACCGATAAGGGTAAAGCTATGGACTATGCTATGTTGCGCGCAGCTGAGTTAACCCTACTGGAAGGTTATGACTGGTTTGTCGTTACCGACCGCGAAACCTTAGTCGACAAAAAAACGGTTCAAACCACGCCAACTGCGGGCTTTAGTCAGCGTTACGCACGCGTCACTGACTGCGGCGTACTTACTTGCCGTACGTCTTATCATCCTACAACCCAATTCGAAACTGGTGTGTATGTTGGAGGCTCTCAAAAAAGTGAAATCGAGAGTATTTTAAGCATAGAACTAGGTAAAGGCACTCGACCTACTTCGGCAACCAGTTTTGATGCAAGGGAAGTACGTGAAAACTTACAGCCGAAGGTGGAAGAGTAAGTGATTTTATTAATGATTTAAAAGCAAACAAAAGGGCCACAACATTATGTTGTGGCCCTTTTATAATTTACCCTAACAAACACTAGCCCCTATTAAAAATAGGGCTCTTGTTTGAGTACCCTAAGGTAAATATGATTGATTAATTGAAGTATGCGTCTACTTCTTTTTCAGCCTCGTCACGGCTTTTGCCGTATTCCTGCTGAATCTTACCTACTAATTCTTCACGGCGACCGTCAATTACGTCTAGGTCATCATCGGTAAGCTTACCCCATTTCTGTTGTACCTTACCCTTCATTTCTTTCCAATTACCTTCAATACGATCATTGTTCATAACGTGCTCTCCTTATCCAAACAATTGGTTGAGAAAACTGACGAAAAAAGTTGTCAGCTATATAACTAGCAGCAAATGGTATTCCACAATATAGGTTGCTGATAATCATAGATATTATCTATGAGTGTAGATACGAAAGCAGAAGTTCTTATGCAGAATTTACAAATAGTTGCAAACACTACAGAACGATGGGTAAGGCACTAAGCTAATGTTTTGGCAAAGGCTTCACTATCTTGTTTCTTTTCTATCTTGTGCTGATCTTCGCTACGACCTTTCTTCCAATAGCTACTTATATACAAACACTCGTGCGCCACCGCTTTTTCGTCCTTAAGCCATGCTCGTATGGCACGCATATCTGAGAACTCACATGCAACCCAAACTGTAGGAGTGCCTTCTAACCAATCTAGTTCTGTAAGGCTATGGGGCAAAGACTTTTCATGCTCCCATATCACTCTAATCCCCTGAGGCCTTTTAAGCGCAACCGCGTCGTGTTTATCTTGAATTTTAATTACTGCATAACCTTTGGCATGAGAGGGAAGTGCCGCAAGGTGATTTCTAATACTGGGAAGAGCGGTCATATCACCTGCTAGCAATACCCAGTCATAATGAGCATTTAAGCCCTTGCTAGAACCTGGGCCTGCTAATGTAATAACGTCACCAGGTTTAGTACTGGTAGCCCATGCTGAAGCAGGTCCTGTCTTCCCGTTATCTGCATGAATTACCATATCCAAAACCATTTCAGGTTTATCTGCATCAAAGTGAGCAACCGTATAAGTGCGCATTGCAACTTTGCCCGTATCAGAAGGTTTGTTATGCGGGTTTCCGTTTTTATCGAACATGAGCTTTACATAAGCACCGGCCGCTACGGCAGGGAAAGTGCGGAGATCTTCACCACCTAAAAAGACGCGCTGCATAGTGGGGGTTATACGAACAGATTGCGTTACAACCGCTTGGCGGATTTGAGGTTTAGGCATTAGTTTCTCCTTAAAAATTTAAGGTGATTTTATTTGATAATAGTTCTCATTACTATTTCTTTGGGTGGGATGATAATGTTTGTTAAATTCTATTTTTTAGATTGAAAGCAAGACCTTGAAAATACTGATTCCAATTGATGGGTCACAATCGTGAGATAAGCACAGTGAAGTGTCGTCTTAGAAAGAAACTAATGTAGAAAATAGCAGGCAAAAGAAAAGGGGCTAAAGAGCCCCTTAAAAAACCACAACATAACTTGGAAAACACATTTACACACCACAAAGACGCACACTCAACGACTTCATGTATTAAGTAAGATAGCCGAATTCTTAAAAGGTTCCGCTTTTTTAAAAATAAATGGTAAAAAATTAAATACCTTTGAAAAGCATCGATAAAACAACAGGTGCGCGCTTTTAGTATTGGCCTTTAAACCTTACTCGCGGCGGCTAGCTCTTTGCAGTGTTATGTAAACTACACAAGTGGTAAGGGCAATTAGCACTGACGCTACAGCGAAAGGCAAGGCAATGTTAACTTGGTATATCACTGCTGCGAGTGGTGGTCCAATTACATAGCCCATGGCAGTAGTGGCTGTAATTAACCCGGTAATAGTCGCTTGTTGAGAAGGCGCGCAGTAGGTTGTTGCCGCTGCAGCTAATGATGGGTAGGCCATACCCATACCCAACCCCATTAGTGTCATGGCGGTATAAAGAATAAATAATGAGTGTTGGAGGAACAGCAACAGGTACGCCACCCCCAAAAGAGGAAGTGCGATAGTGATCATTGTTTCTTTACTTATACGCCCTTTTTGTACCCAACCAAATTGCGCGGTAAGAGAGGCTGCAGCGCTGACCATCATTGCAAAACCCACTTGTCGAGCGGCTTCAACAGGCGTGTAATGATAGAAATCGATAAAAAAGAAACCTAGCGACTGCTGCATCATTGCCATCGCGCAGAACACGCAAATACATGCAGCAACAAATACATACGGTAGTTTGGTGGGAGCTTGACTGTCTTCACCTGTATGCACAGCTGTCTGCTGCTTAGATAAAGGGGGTAAAACTGGCAGCTTATAATACACCAGTGTCAGCGCTAACAAGGTCAATAAAACAATACTGTACAGTGGAGCTAGTAAGCCGAACCCTACCAATAATCCAGCGTAAGCCGGACCAACAATTTGCCCGACATTACTTGCAGAGGTTACTTTACTGATAGCACTTACCCTAGCCTGCTGCGAACTTACAGCGACAGCGTAACCTACTGCAGATGGTGGTGTTGCGGACATAATGGTAGATTGCAAACTGCGACTTATCAGTAGCGCTAAAAATAAATTGGTACCGCTAATAAAACCAGAAAAACCTGTCATCCATGCGCTAGCAAAGGCGAATGTACCTAAGCTATATCCAGTAAGTCCCACCATCAGTATGCGTTTGAAACCTGCGCGCTTTGCTACTTTGCTCCATACATTAGTGCCAAAAGCGAAAATAAGCGCGGAGCTAGACATGATTGTTGCTATTTGAAACTCTGAAAGGTTGGCTTGGCGCCCCATAGAGGGAAGTGTAGTTAGCATGACGCTTTGACCAACAGACGTCGCTAGCAACGCACAGAAGAGAACTTGAAAAACAACAGTAGATGCGGATGGCGATAACATGCAGGTAGCTCTTTATATAAGCGGCGGAAGTCTTATCTATGCGGACTAGTATTGATTATATTATCACAGTTGAAGATAAAAAAATGCCCGCCAAAGGCGGGCCAAAATCAGAGGTATGTAAAGGCCGGGATGGGCCTTAGAGGGGAGAGGAATGTCGTCGGGTGACAACTCACTAATAATATCGACGACATTACCAGTGTCCTCACTATGGTCTCGCTGAAGCAACACACATGTACTTCAACGAATCCAAATTGGGTCAACAGTCCCTTGCTGCACGAGACATCATTGTCAGTGCTTGCGATGTAGGTACTCAGTGCTTGTTCGCAATCCTTATGAAACAAGAGCCTTGCATCCTGCGAGTTTATTTAGGTTATCTTTTACCTAACCTCATCATCGACCAGCAATTTAACGAATGCTCTACAGGTATCCTTTAATCTCAAACACTGACTCATCCTTTTATCCTTGGTGACCATTCCATATACTTCCTATGTCGTCACCTTCAGTCTTTGATATTTACGTAATCTGGCCTCTCCGTCGCTAAAGCCGTCCTGGCTACAAATTACGTTCTGCACTTATCCGTTAGTATAGATTATGCGTGATCTGTGCCAGGTTGTTTCATTTCGCTTTTAATTCTTTAAGCTATTGAATTTCTTAGGTAATTTTGTTTTTTTAGAAAAGCTGAAAATATATTGAAAGGTGCAATGAGAAAAGATGTGAATATTTTTCCTAGTGACATGTCTCAAATTACAAACAATTAAATATTACGGTTTTGCCTCTACCAGACTCTTTGGCTTGGTAGAGTGCTATGTCTGTATTTTCCAAAACAGAGGTGACGCTTTGCGAGGTTGATATAGCCATTAAACCTGCTGAAAAGGTGAGTTTAATTTCATTAGATAGTTCAACTTGAGAAGTTTCTTTTAATGAGCAGCGAAACACGTCGAGGGCATCGAGCGCCTCTTTTAACGAAATTTTATCGAAAATAAATAGAAACTCCTCTCCGCCTAAGCGTCCCATTAATACATTGTCAGTGAAGTGTTCACGCGCGACCTTGGAAAATAGACGTAATGCATCGTCGCCCACCTTATGTCCGTATTTATCGTTTATCATTTTAAAGAAATCGATGTCTAGCATGGCTACACAAAAATCATGGCCATTCTGTGCAAGGTAATTAATTTGAGCATCTAGCAGCTCTAAGGTTTTACCTCTATTGAAGAAGCGCGTTAATGAATCTGTTGTTGCTAATTTTTCCAATCTCCTCTGGTAGCGAATGCGTTTAGCGTATAGCAGAAAAAGCGATATACTTAGAAGGAATAGAAGCCCTGCCAAGGCTCCAAAAAGGTAGTTGCGCTGTTTATTGAGATTGAGTTTTTCAGCTTGTAGTCGAGTTACCTTTTTTAAATTAGTATTTTCCTCTTGAATTTCGTCTAATTCGTATAGCGTCCTGATGACTTGAACCCTTGATTTGTCGAGTGATTGTGACACTGTCTCACTAAGAGAGATAAAATTTTTAAGCGCATTAATTTGTGATCGCTCGTTATTGCTAGTTTCCATAATCGACAATCTAAGGTGCGCCGCCTCAAGGTTTTGCTGTCCCGGCTTTTTTCCTTTCAATAATGCTTCGGCTTCTTCCAATCGCAACAAGGCTACATCGATATCTCCATTGGAAAGCGCCAGCTTCGAGAGAGCAAGCAGTGCGTCAAAATAAAGGGTCTTGTTATCTAAGTTGCTGGCGAGTAAAAGGGCCGTTTCGTAGTTAGAGCGGACAACCTCAATACTTTTTTCTTTGTCTGCTTGGCGCAGCAACATTTTTCCTTTTCCTAGCAGTGAGCGGGCTAGTAAAGGTGTGTCTTTACTACGTTGGGCAATCTCTATGGCTTGGTCGAAATATTCTTCTGAGCTCTCGGCATCTAATAATTCGTATTCTACTAGCGCAATTTTTTCGGCGAAGCGCCCTTGGACCAGTGCATTGTTTTTCTTTTTCGAAAAGTCATAAGCTTCTAGTAAATAGTTTCTTGCATCTTCATATCTAGACAGTTCTAAATAAACAGTTCCAATTAACCCGGCAATATGAGGTGCTGAAATTTGCGTTTTAAACTGTACGGCCATTTCATAGGCCACCAAGTAGTTATCCAGTGCTAATTGGTGTTCTTGTATGCTTTCAAAGACTGTGCCGAGCGTCATAAGAACGCCAATGTTTAATTGTATAATGCCATTGTTGATAGACCACTTCTTTACTGAATTAAGAAGCTTTATCGCAGTCATTACTTCGCCAGTATTAGCGTAAATCTTTGCTTGTAGCATCTTCAGGCGTTGCCGCATCAAACCTTCTGTATTGATGTTGCGTAGACCGGCTTCCACTAAGTTTAGTGCTGCATCATATTCACCACGTTTTTCCTTGCCCAGTGCATACAAATAAAGCCATTTGTGGCGCTCTGGGTGAGCGTCATTTTCTTCTAATAAGGTTTTTAACTTAGTCATTTCTATTTCTGGATTACGATGCAGCGCTTTAATGCCCTTTATAACGTCATCGTTAGGTGCCAAATTTAATTGAGTATTAGCAATTGCTAATTTATTTGAAAAAAAGAAGGTCATCAAAAAGGTTAGGGCGATGAAACCAAGTTTGGGCATGTGAAGGCGTTCCGTCTGCTTTCAGGTTTTCTCTCAAATAACTATAGCTTTGTTTTAAGGTTGCGTGAGAATACAAGAAAAAAATTAATAACTAAGGCCTTTAAACAGCGTTTTAAAAGGATAAACGTTTATCACAATTCACTACGTTGTGATATGTTATAACGTGATTGTTGAATAATATGTTAGGTCACCTTTGTGAAATTTTTTGCTATGCACACTAGCGTTAAATTGGGTTTAGTTGCTGCACTATTGATTTTAATTAGCACATTAAGCCAAACCCAAGCCGCCGATTACGAGGAAATTGACTGGGTTGCCCTTATGCCCGAGGACGACTTGAGTGCACTTTTAAACAGACCTGAATTTTTAAATGATATTGCTGATGGGTCTGCTGCTGACTCAATTGATGATTTTGCTTCAAAGCAGTTAGAAGATGAACAAGCACAGCGATACCAACAAGCGTTGGTGTCGACGCGAGTGATAGAGGCGTTTGATGGAAAGGCTATACGCATCCCTGGATTTATTGTGCCTCTAGAGCAAAACGAAGAGCAAAAAGCGACGGCGTTTTTCGTCGTACCGTATTTTGGGGCTTGCTTGCATATGCCACCACCGCCGCCAAATCAAATTTTATATGTTGAATACAAAGAAGGTATCGCAGTAGAGAACTTGTACGACCCTTATTGGTTCGAGGGTACGGTAAAAATCGACAACCACGAAAGTGCACTTGGGACATCAGCCTATTCATTAGTGCTAGACAGCTTTACGCTGTACGAGGAGTAACTAACATGAAAAAGACGGTCATTGCAGCCACTCTTTTATCAAGCTTGATAGTATTTCAAAGCAGTGCATGCGAACTGCACGCGGGTATGGGTAATATGCAGTTTGGTTTTCAGCATCCTATGATGCAGCAGCACCTAGCGGCAGCGAAAGAACCACTTATTTCCCTTAACATAGATAGGAAGCATGAAGTGGCAAAGCTTGAAGCGTCTGCTGTACCTTTGCGATTTACTATTCCTTCGAACTATAAAGAAGTGAGTGTAGATGTAATGGCAAGCGACGGCGTAACACTACTTTCGCCGCAGCGATTCGCTCTGGTCTCTGCTAAAGGCGAACAAGCTATCAGCTTTCAGGCACAAGAAGAAGGCACCCACGAACTCGTATTAAAAGTGTATGCGCTTAAAAAGAATGTGCCAGTCACTTATACGCGCAAAGTAAAAATTCTAGCGAGTTAGGCGCTGACTCAAAAAATGAAGCGCCCCTCTTTTGCTTTGCTGGCTTTATTCATCGCATTCGCCGCATTAGGTGCATTAGTTGGTTTAGGGCTTAATGGCAAACTTAACGGCCTTATCGGATTTTTCAGCAGTGACGTTGTCATTTATCAAGACAGCACGCGGCTGAATGAAACCCAACAGTATCAAGTTTTATCTTGGGATGCCTTGCTACCTGAAGCTGAAAAAGTGTTACTGGGTAAAGCCCAGTCTACTCAGAGTTCTCAACAAAATTTACCCCTTCATGAACAAGTATTTCAGTCTATTCAACGCACGTTTGACGACGAATACCAGCAAGCGCTTATCTCAGTAAATACGGTTGATAAGTTTAACGGTAACTACGTCGAACTTAGCGGGTTTATTGTGCCTGTAGAAGCCAATGCACAGCGAGAAATAACGTCCTTCTTCATCGTGCCTTATTTCGGCGCGTGTATTCACTATCCGCCGCCTCCGCCCAATCAAATAGTATTTGTTTCGCTAAATAATACCCATGAACAGGGCGGTATTAGCGGAATAGACATTCAGCAGGCTTACACCTTCTCGGGTGAGTTTTCTACGGGGCTTTATGAAGACCCTCAAGGAACATCGGCTTACCTACTAGACGTAATAGAAATAAAGCCCTATTCAGGATTGGGAAATGGCATTAACAATGGACAAACGGAATCAAAGAATGGCGCTTTCCATATAGAAAGCGACATTCGTTAATTTTATTTTTTTCAGTGTATTACCAAGAACCGTACATGGGGTTTGGCAGAATGAAAATCTCTGTGCCCACTCGCGGCATGAGCATCTCAACGTTGGCAGATTCCTGGGTTACGCCGCCCACATCTTCAATATTGTCGCCAATTTGCATGATAATAGTGTGAGGCACACCCCACGTAGATGTGGTGTCTTTAGACGTATTTGAACATGCGATCTTGCCCTGGGTAAGCTGCATTCTGCGCAAGTCTTTGTCATTAACCATACCTTCTAGTCCGACTGCTTTTTTATCTTCAGCAGTGCGGCCAACTACGCAGGTATTGCTGGTGGTAAGCGGTAAACCTTGTGCCAAAAGATTATTCCACGTGTGCTTATCAAGCGTTTTATCGCGATTCGTAATAAGCGCCACTTTTCCATTTCGCTCAACAACCTCGTCGATAAAATCAGCGACGCCAGGAACCAATGTGGCTTCTTCACGCTTTACCCAGTCAGCCCAACTTTTTGATGAATAACCTAAGCCGACACTCTCGCGCTCTTTTTGGTAGGTGCTATTGTCTAGCACGGTTTCATCAACATCCATGACAACAACGTCGCCATTAGCAAAGCGTGTTGGCAGTGCGGCAATAGCTTGGTTGTATACAAAGCTTGAGAGGACAGGGTACTCTTTGCTACTGGTTTGGTATATCACAGCGTTAGAAAGCGTATGTGCTTTTTCGCCCGTCAACGAGGTCGATGGTGTTGACGAGCACGCCGCAATGACTGATACCGCTGCGCTAATGCACGCTAGTTTGCTGATATCAGCGAATTTGTTAACAGATAACAATGTTATTTTCCTTTTATCGTTTCTTCTGCCTGCGCATTTCAACATACATAACCAAGTATGAATTTATCGATGAACTGGGCCTGATATTTCAGCAATGGCGTCGTGTGCATGCAGACTTTCTTGATGTTCTACTTTTACACGAAAGTAGGTAGCTTGGTAATACGTACTTAACGCTTCATGCAGTCGCCTTACCGAATCTTCAACGAACATTAGGTTTTCTGCATTGCGTTTCGCAAACGCCTGCTCATCTTCACGTTTCACGGCGGTTTGAAGAGGTGTGCCTAGCGCGTTTTCTACTAAGTCGATAATACCTACGAAGTCCGGAATGTCGTTATTGGTCAAATCCAATGTTATATCGGCAAAAGAGCGCTGCGCATGAGCTGTCGCGATGCTAGCCTGTTTGGAAGCAAGCCAAGCGCCCATTTCTTCTACGGATAAACCTTTTCCTTCAAACTGCTGCACAAATACTTCTGATAGCGCCTTGCGGGATAGGGAGGCCGAACAAGGACAAGTACTAGAATACGGTACTCTTAACTTTAGCTGCGCTTTGTAATGTTTTGATGAACGCATTACACACAGTGAAGCAGGGTAGGACTGATACCCTGACGTTTTGCTAATAAGCGCTGGACGCGACACAGTTAGATCAAAATGCAAATTAAGCTGAGCGCTGTTGCTCAGCCCATCTTGAGACTCGATAAGCGCGTTCATTAACGTGGTTAGTGCAGATTTGTGAAGGTCCTTATCGCTTAAGTACTGCTGAAGGAGATTGTACAAGCGAGACATGTGAATGCCTTTGGCGTTGGGATGATCCAAACTTACCGTTACATCTACCTTTGCCTGGCTAGCTAAACGCTCTCCGCGTTTACCTAACACGTGTAGCGGTATTGCAATACCCTGCATACCAACATTATCAATAACAGGAACTTGAGCAGTAGATTGCTCAGTAGTGACATCGGGTAGTACCGTGTCGCGATGATTGAAACTAGACAAAATTACCTCTGAATAAAATCTTTAAAACGGTTACATCGCAATATTTGAAAGCGTCGCTCAAAAGAGCACGCGTATTTGAGGAAGTGAAGAAACTAATAGGTGTGCGATTGTGCTCTCTCGCGCTCTTCGCAGGTCGAGCTCTGAGTAGTTTCTCTGAGTCGGTAATTGGCAATATGCGCACTGACGATAATAAATGAAGCGATTACAGTGATAACGACTTCCCCATACTCGCCAAGTACCTCATGCCCTAAACCTACCCATTCAACTAGCAGCGGGCTGCTTAATAATGTAAGACCAGTAGCGCCAGCTAACACCACCCATTTATTTTTATGATGTAAATAGCCTACTGAAAGCGCAAAGGCGCCAATAGGCAGCACAAAAAACAGCAGTATTCGGTGGAAGGTTTCATCATTGAGAATAGATACGCTTGCCAATGCCGGTATGGAAATCAATAGAATAGGCGTTAATAAACAATGGATGACGCAAAGCGATGAAAGGATCATAGCGATTCTGTCTGAAATGAGCTGCACTTTTGGCACTGCGCTGCTTCCTTGAGTTATTGAATTCATAGTATTTCCGAATATTGCTATGGCGCATACTTCATTAATGCAACTTGCGCCTCAGAGTATAAAAATAATTAGTTGTTAATGGATAACATTGGCTGACTTGGGGTTATTTCCATAGCGCCTTGCCCTTTGTTTGTTACCCAAATAGTGTTGACATGCTGCAAGCTTGGCCAATTGGCAAACCCTGTCATTTCAATACGCTTTAAAGGTTCTTGGCAGCTAAGCAAGTAGGCTACGCGAAAATCAGAATGGGGGTTGTGATGGGCGTCGCTTTCGTATTCACTGTCATGCTCGTCATGCTCGTCATGCTCGTCATGCTCGTCATGCTCGTCATGCTCGTCATGCTCGTCATGCTCGTTAGCTACCTCCCATGGGCTTTCAAGGGTGGTATCGAGTAATGCACACGTATTGCTTAGGGTAAAAATGTCGTCGAAGCGCAGAAACATTTCTTGCATGTTCTGATAGCGTTTCCTTTCGTTAGCTGTAGTCGGCGTGTACTCAAACCCCAATACATCAGCAACAGGTAGCTGTAGCACAAGCTGCCACTCACTTCCCGCCTGTAGGATTTGTAGCTTTCCCTCGCCGTGAGTATGAGGCGCAGCATGAACAGCGCTGAAAACCGGGACAGCCAAGTTCAATCCGACAAAAGCACCTACCTTGAGAAAAGCTGAAGAGGCGCGTAGCGCTTTTTGTGGATTTTTCCACGTAATAGAAATGGTTTTCATTTTTACCTCTTGCGTAAACGTTACAATATAACATACCATAAAAATAAATATGATACATTATCACATTACACAAATTCAGAGGTTAGAATAATGAAATTGTCTCGATTGGCGCTGGGCATGTCGCTTGTTGCGCCTGCGTTGCTATTAGCATCTCCGTCAGTGCTAGCACAAACACTTTCTGGCACGGTCACTAATGCAGCCGGAAAGCCCCTCGCCAATGCCACTGTTGAAATTGAGGCGTTAAAGCGTGTTACCAGCACTAATGAGCTGGGTGAGTTTACTTTCTCTGACGTAGAGGAAGGCGACTACACGCTGCATATATTCGCTTCTGGTTTTGCCCATTTGCACGAAGATGCAATCGTTCAGTCGGTCGCTTCGGATAGTATTAACTTTGTCTTAGCACGAAGCGCTATTGAAGTGATTGACGTACACGCCACGCCTATGCATTTATCGGTGATGGAATCGGCAACACCCGTGAGCGTGTTATCAGGCGAAACCTTACGACGTCAACAAGCGGCCACACTTGGCGATACGCTAGAAAAATTACCCGGCGTACAGTCTAACTTCCATGGCAATGTTGCGAGCACGCCAATTATTCGTGGCCTTAGCGGACCACGGGTACTGATTACTCAAAATGGCTTGGATGTGAGCGACGTTTCCCGTGTTGGCCCCGACCACGCAGTAGCAAGTGAAGCCTCAACTGCTAACCAAATTGAAGTGCTGCGAGGACCTGCCACCCTGTTCTTTGGAAGCGGTGCAATAGGCGGTGTGGTTAACGTCGTCGACCAGCGCGTGCCTACCTCCACTGAAACACGCGGGGAATTTTTACTAGAAACCCAAACCGTTAACGACCAGAAACTCGGAACGTTTAACGTGACCACTGGCGTTGACAACATCGCCTTCTATGCTGACGGTTTTTATCGCGACTCAAATGACTATGAAACCCCAATGGCGCCTGATATTGACGACCCGGATGGCGAGCATGTGGTTGAGAACAGTAACGAAGAGTCCCACGGATTTACGTTAGGTACCAGTTACTTATTCGACCAAGGCTACGTTGGCGTAGCGGTAGAGCGATTTGAGCGAGAGTACGGTGTGCCAGGCCATAGTCATGGTGATGACTCATCAGTATTTGCTGATCTTGAACAGACTAAGTATCAACTTCTAGGTGAGTACAACTTTTCTCATGACTTTTTGCAAAGTGTTCACTTTAGAGCGGGCTATACCGATTACGAACACGCTGAAGTAGAGAGTGGTTTTGTCGGTACTACATTTAGCAATGAAACTGAAGAGCTTCGCGTTGAGCTATTGCACAAACCCATTGCCGGCTGGCGTGGCGGTGTAAGCCTTCACTACAAAGGCGCGGACGTTTCGGCCCAAGGTGAAGAAGCCTTTACACCTCCTTCAGAAATGGAGATGTTCGCTATAGCTTTGATGGAAGAACGTCATTTTGGTGACTTCTTGGTTCAGTTAGGAGCGCGAGCGGAAAGAGTAACATTAGACGCATCAAGTGTGTTGTTGCCGGAGCTTGATGCTCACGACCATGGCGATGAACACGAACATGACGACCACGATCACGATGAGCATGCTCACGACGAACATGAACATGAACATGAAGGCAGCGAGTTCATACGACAGTTTGCGGTAGACCAAGAGTTTACACCTATATCTCTTTCAGCAGGCGTGGTCTATACCAT
Organism: Alteromonas sp. S005; assembly: GCF_036864475.1. Taxonomy (NCBI): domain Bacteria; kingdom Pseudomonadati; phylum Pseudomonadota; class Gammaproteobacteria; order Alteromonadales; family Alteromonadaceae; genus Alteromonas; species Alteromonas sp. S005. Next base: position 71,011 of record NZ_JAZETN010000008.1, read on the forward strand.
TAGTGAAAGCTACAACGTAGGCATTTCACTTTCCCGCTCAGAGCGTGCGCCTTCAGCATCCGAGCTTCTGTCCTTTGGCCCGCATATCGGCACCCGTACTTATGAAGTTGGCGCGCTGTTTGACTTGTCAGAGGAGAGCGAGTTTGTGCTTTCTCAAACGCCTATCGACCTTGAGACAGCTAACAATATTGACCTAACGTTCAGAAAAACACAGGGCGACGTTGGCTTTGTGTTCAATGCCTTCTATAACCAAGTAGATAATTACTACTTCCAAGCTGAAACCGGATTATTCGCTGAAAGTGGGCACGACCATGCTCACGGTGAAGAAGGGCATGGGGACGAAGGACACGACCACGATGATGGTGAAGAGAACCACGGTGAAGAAGGACATGACGAACACAGTGACGAATTGCCTGTCTACCTATTTGGCTCAGCTGACGCCATTCTTCATGGCTTTGAGCTACAGGTTGCGTGGCAAACCACTGAAAACCTAAAGCTCGACTTCTTTGCCGACTACGTTAAAGCCCGCCTTAAAGATGGTGGCGCACTGCCTCGCACTTCGCCTATGCGAGTGGGGTCACACGTTGCTTACACACTTGATAACATTCGCGCCGACTTAGACATTACGCATTTTGCCAAACAAGACGATATCTCGACCCTCGAGACTGAAACAGACGGTTACACCCTTGTTGATGCGTCAATCACGTACGACATTCCTTTAGGAGATATTGATTTATCGGTTTACCTGAGCGGTGAAAACCTAACCGATGAAGAAGCGCGCGTTCATACCTCATTTTTGAAAGATATTGCACCACGTCCGGGTAGAAACTTTGCTTTCGGCGTACGTGGTTATTTCTAAGATCAGCTTAAAAAAAGAATTATTGATAGGGATACACACATGAAAAATAGACTAGTACTAAGCGCCATAGCCAGCGCACTTTTGCTTGCTGGCTGTGGTGATGCAGAAACCAATATTGTAGAGCTGGACCCTATTGAGGTGCCAGAGGATGATCACAACCACGACGACCATGACCACGATGACGACCACGGCTCAGACTATGAAATAGAAAGTGAAGGTAGGTTGGTTGTTGCCGATGCTGCCTCAAATACGCTCACTGTCTTTGATTTAGATGATGAATCAGTACTTGATACGTTTTCTGCAACCTTTGATGGAAGCAGTGTAAGCGCCTCTGCAGACTATCGCTTTGCAGTAATTAATAGTCGAGCAAACGGATTAACAGAGTTTCTCGATGGTGGATTGTGGCGAGAAGATCACGTTGAGCACCTGCACGACTATGAAGAAGCTCCAAGTTTTTCTGATTTCACACTAGAAGGTAGCCAACCGACACACGTAGTCACACATGACGGTCAGCTTGCTGTGTTTTACGACGGCAATGCCGATACCAGCATGCCGGCAGCGGTAAAAGTGGTAACTGACACTCAAATTGCCAGTGAAATTACAGAAGTTCCTACTTTGGAATTCACCGTAAACATGCATGGTGTCGCGGAACCGCGTGGTGACATGCTAATTAGTACCATACGTCGTGATGATGCAGAGTCTCGTTCTGCTAATCCAATCTTGCCAGACAGTGTTGCGGTATATCACTGGCATAATGGTGAGTACGAGGAAGAGCAACGTTTTGACGGTGAATGTGCAGACTTACATGGCGCTGCTCAAAACGAAATGGCTGTGGCATTTGGCTGTAGCGATGGCGTATTAATACTAAACGAAGCTGATGAGGTATTTACCAGCGCGTTTATTGACAACATTGATGGGCTTGGCGATCTGCGCATTGGCACAATGTATGGACACGAACACGCAGAAGCGTTTATTGGTATTGCTTCACAGCACGGCGGTAGCGCCATCTTGGCCAATGTGTCGCCTGTAACTAGCACAATGAGCGTGATTGATTGGCAGCCAGAGACTGACGCTCATGCTGTGTCATACGGTTTCTCAATGGGCGGTGAATTCTTTGTTATTTTAGATGACAAAGGTTTTGTAACGCTGCTAGAAGCGCATGCAGAAGACGGTGACACGCACTGGGAATTTGCGCACAAAATTGATGTGGCCAGTGCCAGCGCGGCAAACCTAGCAGAAGGTCAGTCATTTAGCATGGCGGCATCGCAACACGAAGAAGCCTTGTTTGTTGTTGACCCTGTTGCGCAAGCTATCCTTGCTGTTGATTTGGAAACCGAGACCACGGAAACCTTGCTTGAACTGGATTTTGAGCCTTCAGGTGCGGTTTGGTTAGGTATTGCAGAAGAACACGAGCACGACGACCACGACCACTAATCAGGCGTAGTGTTTTACAAACGCTAATGAGTGTTTGAATCTAACAATACACAGATTAAGGGCATAGCGATATGCCCTTATTTTTTGGATCTTTCATATTTATTATACATTCGTTAATTTCGTTTATAACAGCCCTCGCTTCTTTCTCCGCCTTATGTATAAAAGCGCCTATTTCCCAATTGCTTTCTACCGTTATTGATTCTGAATTCGTATGTTGGTGTAGGTCACGCAAAATCCAACAGGTCAGTACCGAAGAAGTTATCGATGACACAGCGCCATTCACCATTTACATCCCTTTGCAAAACGTAAACGGCGCGCTTGCCCTCGCAGGGTAGGGCGTTCGGTGTGGCTTTGGGCACAAGATAAAGTTTGGCGACGACTAGCGCTACGTCACCGGCTTGTATAACCCGCTCGTCTCCTGTTGTAACAAAATGATCGGGCATAAATTTCTTTTGAAATTTGAGCAGGGCGTTAACGCAGTCGCGCTGCGTGGCATGTTCTTCAGCGGCTTGGCTTTGCGTTGAACTGGACATGGGGGTAGCGACCACAGTTGCATCGCTCGCATAACATTGGGATAAGGCGTCTTGATCGCCGCGGTTTACTGCGTCATGCAACTGTTGTAACACGTGAGATATTGGATTGTTCATGGCTGTCGTTCCGTTATTTTTACCGCAAGACGAGCCAATAAAAAACCCGCCTTTGCGGCGGGTTTAGTGATTTCTATTTACGCACTAGCTAACCCGCCCATTCCTTAGAATAGCGAGAATAATAATCAGCGCAGACGCTGAGTAAGCAGTATATGGATTCGTGTTTTTAGGCATAGTGTTTAAAAACAGTGTGCTGCTAGTGAGTATTTAATGACCCGAGTATCCTGTGCACAATAAAGAAAGTCAATGGGTTTTTTAGGTGAAGAAATTAGGCCCATGGGAGCGGGCAAGCGGTAAGTGTAAGGTATAAGATGAAAGGTGCAATACAACTCTATGCTTCAAATATGGTAATGCGAATAATCGAGCCCTGCTTTAAACAGTTATAGATATCTTCATCAGTAAAGCCACTATTATGAAGAAGTTGCCTGGCAACAAGCTTGGCGTCTTTTGTACTGTGCTTGTCGCATATTATTTGAAGTGCTTTGTGTAAATAACTAATAGACGGCATGATGAATAACCTAATGCGAAATGGGCAAGGTCTGTATAATTTTTAAACGATGTACTGCGGTATTGTGATCACTAAATTCATGTAAACAGTGTCCCAAATAAAGGGGAATTTAACCCTTGGAAATACTTTTTAGCTGGTTAACGGCCAACGACACATTGTCGATGTCATCCTCAGTCATACTTGTTGTTACTTCGTTCTTTACGTCTATGATGACAGCAACATTGGGAATTGGTGGCGGGGTTTTGTTACTGGCGGTAATGGCCAGTACTATGCCAGTCAGTGCGCTGATCCCAGTTCACGGTTTAGTACAGCTTGGTTCAAACGGCAACCGTGCACTGATGACGGCAAGGCATATCGACTGGAATATGCTGAAGTATTTTTCTTTAGGCGCAATTGTTGGCGCTTTCTTGGCCTCGTTTATTGTGGTCCAGCTGCCGTTGGTTATTATTCAATTTGCGGTTGCCGCATTTATTTTATTTCTGGTGTGGGGGAGTAAACCCAAAGCACAAGAAATGAACCCCGCAGGTAGGACATTGGCTGGTCTGGTGACCACCTTGGTTTCAATGTTTGTTGGTGCCACAGGGCCTTTGGTGGCAGCATTTGTACACCGAAATAATTACAGTAAAATGCAGATAACCGGCACGTTTGCCAGTTGCATGACGCTCCAGCACGGCCTTAAAGCCTTCGTATTTACCTTTGTAGGGTTTTCATTTGCACAGTGGGCGGGGCTTGTCATCATTATGATTGCCAGTGGTGCGCTCGGCACATTTTTCGGCTTGAAAGTATTAAAGCGTGTTCCAGCGGAAAAATTTATGCTGGCGTTCAAAATTGTGGTAACGCTGTTAGCCCTGCGCCTGCTATGGCAGGCTATAACAAGCTTATTATAGAAAAAAGAGCTTAAGAAGTTAGCTTCTTAAGCTCAGCATGTTTTTGGCCTTTTTCCGTTATTTTTTGGCTACTTAAAAGCGATAGTTCAGTGACAAATACCACTCCCGCCCAGCACCAGGCACACGTTCACCTACTTCAACATCGGCATTCATTACTCGATTAATGCCCGCTGTATGTGGGGCATATTGTTTGTCGAAAAGGTTATGAATAGTGGCCGTAACCTGAAGATTTGACTGTGCATTATCAAAAAGCGTTAAAAGCCCCGAAATATGAAATAAACCATAGCCTGCTGTGGGTGCCTCATTTTGCAGCGCGGAGATATGGTTTTGTGCACCTGCTAACTCTGATGTTAGCTGCATTTGAAGCGGCGCATCAAATACTTGCGTATTCCATTGAACTGTTGTTGTTAACTGTTCTGGCGCAATGCGGAATAAAGCATCATCAATGTCATCACGGTTACCATGCTGAATGGTTGCTACTGCTCGCACACTTAAGTTTTCACTAAGCTGACCTAGCACCGTCATATCCGCACCTTTAATCACAGCGTCGGTATTCGTCCACTGAAATGGCGCTGTACCAGCCATCATGGTAGACACCATGTTCGCAGCCATATTCGTGCTAGTTGAGCCGGTGATGTAATCTTCTATACCTTGATAGAAAAGGCGGGGCGAAATAGTCCAGTTTTGATAGGTGTAATCAATACCCATATCTAATTTGCGCGCGGTTTCATTGTCTAAATCAAGGTTACCTATGTAGTTAAAACCGTCAGCCATGCCGCCTGAGATGCCAAGTGGCAGCCAGGTATAACGTTCGAAGTAGGTAGGTGCGCGATTTTTCTGAGATATACCAAGTACGATATCGAGCGAGTCGCTCGCATGGTATCGGGTGGTAGCGGCTATATCTAACATGTTGTAGTTTTCGTCACGCTCAGCAGCATTAAAATTACTGACTAACGCAGCAATTGCTGGATTCATCATCACCATGTTAGAACCCGCTTCTCCAGCATCCATAGTAATAAAGGTGTATCGCGCACCATAAGTAGACGAATAGACTTCTCTGTTTACTGTCCATTGGGCATAAATACTCGCAGTATCCCTTTCTGCATTAGTAAAGTTATCTACAAAAAACATACTGTTATTTGGGTTAGTAATAACAGAGTTATTTCGGCTGTGGTGTAGGTAAGCGCCCAATTCAAACTCGCCACTATCTAGCGGCATAACGTACTTGGCATCTAGCCCCTGAGCGATAGCGTCTGCATTGTTCTCTCTTGCCATATTCTCAGACATTGCCATGCGCTGAGAAAAGTTATCCATGGCGTGTTGGTTACTGTTGCCAAACCAATTTATAGCAAAATACTCGGCTTCGCCGACGTTGTAGCGATAACCTAGTCGGTACCATGCTGCATCAATAAAACCTATATCCATGGCTAATGCAGGTGTGCCGCTTTCATTGGTATTTAGCTGTTGATAGCTTACGTTTACTTGGTGTTTTCCCCATTCGTAGCCAAGTCTAAATTTGGCGCCATTCCTTTGGAAGTGGCTATTAGGGATAACGGTGTTATCGCCCGATTCTCGCTTATCACGTTGCTGATGCATGTACGTGCCGCTAATAAAGGCTTGATCCGTTTTGAAAAGCACATTGCCCTGGTATTGCTGTCCGCTACCTGGGCTAATTAAGCTAGCATTTACACTGCCAGTAATACCGCTTCCCAAAGCAAAAAGGGATGCTGCATCTGCGTTAATACGCAGCTTACCGCCTAGCGTTTGCACCCCAGCACTCACTGGTACAATACCGCGATACAAAGTGGCAGTAAGCCCTGGCTCTGGCAGGACGTGGGATAATGGCGAGTCCATGGAATTAGGCCCCGCGCCAGCGATGTCGACACCGTCGATGGATACGCCCACTCTATCGCCAAACAGTCCTCGGTATTGAATAAGGCCTGTAACCGGGCCGTTTCGGGAAATGGATACGCCCGGCAATTGCGCTAACTGATCGCCAAAGTCAGCGTCTAAGTTGGTAGCGGCTGTCACCGCTTCTCGCTCTATTTCTACTGTATTATCATTAAGCGAAGAGCCCATAACAGTAATCACTTCTGTTAAAGCGCTGTCAATAAACTCAGATGTGTTTGCTAAAACGTGTGCAGATGTGCAGGCAGCTGTAACAGCGAGTGCCAGTAAAGAATACTTCATAACAATTCCATTAAATAAACGAACTATATGCACGGTTAAACCATGCGCGTTGAGCGTGTTTTTAGGTTTTGTTATGCAATTGGTGGAGCGCGGCCTAGCGGGGCGGCAAAGGCAAACGATGTATAGGGCGCTGCCGCAAGACGAGATACTAAGGCGCGATAGCGCACAAGGGAAAGCACCGCCGTTGAATCTGCCGGCACATTGTCAATGTGCGGAAGGTCTGCCAGCGTACCGTTGGTACAATCTACGTGCTCAACAGGTGCTTTAAGTAGCTCTGGGCTTATAAATACAAATTCACCTTCAAGCGCTGTGGCACTCACCGATATATAGCGCATGGATTTGCCAGTACAGATAAGTTCAATGTCATCGCCCACGAACCCACGAGCATGCTGCATAGTATGCGAAGCAAGGCCTAGTGCTAATGCATTTTGTAACAGCATACAAAGGCAGAGTGTTAAGGCTGTAAGGCGTTTAATCGACATTATTTATCTTTTTTCGTTGAGCACTTTTATCATAGCCTGCGTTGGATGGATATTTCCACATTTTAATTAAGCGCTTTTACACCGGCCTTTTTTAGTTTTCGGTAGAGCGTGCGGGTACTTACGCCTAATGCGTCTGCAAGGCTTTTTATATCGCCTTTAAAGGTGCTCGCTACCTGAGCAAGATACGTATCTTCTACCTCGTCAAGAGTCATAATACTCTTACCAAGATTAACCCCGCTTTTTGTTAGCGGGTATTCATCGTACTTACCCTCCATTAAAGCGTGTTCCTCGCGTGTGAAATCGTCTAAAGGGGGGAGGTCCGATTCGTAGATCACGGTCTCGTCGGCAAGTAGTACAGCTTGATCAACGATGTTGCGCAACTCGCGAATATTACCCGGAAAGGCGTAGCTGCTTAATTTTTCGAGGGCTGTTTTATGGAAACGCTTTTTCTCGTGGGACTGAGCTAAAAAGTGCGCTGCGATAAGCGCAATATCTGACTGTCTCTCTCGTAAGGAGGGAAGGCTGATAGGGAAGCCCGCAATTCGGTAATAAAGGTCGCGTCTAAACTCGCCTCTTTCAACCATTTTCTTTAAATTCTTATGCGATGCGCAAACCAGACGGAAATTAGCTTTCTTAGAGACTACGCTACCCACTGGGCGATAGGTTTGGGTTTCAAATAATCTTAGTAGTTTAACCTGCATGGCAAGGGGTATATCACCTACCTCATCAAAAAATAGGGTGCCGCCTTCTGCTGCTTCCACCAACCCTTTTTTGTTTGTAGTAGCGCCAGTGAAGGCACCTTTTTCATAGCCGAATAACTCGCTTTCAAGCAATGAGTCTGACAGCCCGGTGCATTCAATTACGACAAAAGGCTTGTCTGCACGACTACTGCTAGAGTGCAATGCTTGTGAGACTAACTCTTTACCTGTGCCAGTTTCTCCATGTAGCAATACGGCTATATCTGAGTTTGCAGCGCGATTTATTTTATTTAGCATAGTTTTAAATGCTTCAGATTCGCCAATCATTTTGCCTGCTGCAGGGCGATTAGATGCAAATGCCAGCTTATTTAAAATCTCTAAATACCCTAATAAATCGCCATTCCCATCGAATATTGGGCGCATCAAGATATCGCAATAACTTTGACCTTCGCTGGTGGAATGAATATGCACTACGCTTGCTGCTCGGCCAGATTTTTTGCTTTCTTGCATAGGGCACTGCTCGCCGCATTGGTCACAGGGCTTGCTGTTGCGATGAGATACCTGGTAGCAGGTGCTATAGCCTAACTTGATATTAACGGGGTAGGTGTCTCTGTAAGGCGCATTAACCGCCTCGATAATGTAGTTTTGATTGATGAAAATAGCGGGCTTGTCTATTGCATCTATCATTGCTTGTACAATTGATATGTTCATTGTCAGCGTATTAGTGAGTGCTACTTTTATCTAGCCAACTTAACATACTGGCATAGAGTTTGTTGATTGTTTTAGTTGAATCACAATGCCTGAGTGCCAATACGTCCGTCAATAGGAGAGTTACACAATGAAAAAACGCAGCCTTTTAATTGCGTTGGGTATAGCCGTAAGCGCAGGGTGCCCTTTCGCTAGTGCACAAAACAATGAGCTAGCTGACAGCGAATTACAAACAGAAGTAAAGCAGGCAAGAGTTCACGCTAAAGCCCTTGGTGGAGCGCTTAAATCTAGGCTAAAACAGGCAATTCAGTCTGGCGGTTTGGAAGCGGGTGTACAAGAGTGTCATTTGGCCGCCGAGCCTATCGCCGAAAGTCTTAGCCAAAATGGGTGGGAAGTCGGGCGCACTGCGCTAAAAGTGAGAAACCCGAATAACGCGCCAGACGAGTGGGAGCGCGAGCAACTAGCGCTTTTCGCCTCTCTAATGGAAAAGGCTAAGCTAGAGGGTAAACAGCCACCTACGCCTATGGATACCTATAAATATGACAGTGACAGTGGCGAATTCCGGTACATGATGGCTATCCAACAAGGTCAAGTCTGCATGGCCTGCCACGGCGCCCAAGTTGCACCTGCAGTAGAAAAGACCATAATGAAACACTACCCTAAGGATGAGGCCACTGGGTTTGAACTTGGTGAGTTGCGCGGCGCGTTCACGCTGACCTATTCGCCGCAGTAACTTAAGTAAATTTTGTATCAGCTAAAGCTTTCTTTTCAACCATTTTAAACCACGCTACAACGTACCCGCCTTCTTTTTTGTGTCAATTTTGTCACTGATGCTGACAAAGTTGGCGCAAAATTCATATTAGATCCTTGCGATGGATCAAAGTGCGCAACTTTTCGCCATGGAATAATTGTCCTGCACAGTACGAATAGACTGTCATTCATCGATTGTTAGTTCAGATTAACAAGCATAGTGATGTATGGCACAAACCATGCTCTAGCTGTGATGAATGTTCATGTGACTACCACTGAATAACCAATAAATTTATTTAAGGTCAAGCGCTTATCGCGCAAAAGAGACAAGGGAGATAACCCATGAGCGATACGTTAATAGAACTATCGCGGTGGCAATTTGCATTAACTGCGATGTTCCACTTTATTTTTGTACCCTTAACACTAGGGCTTAGCTTTCTACTTGCCATTATGGAATCTGTTTACGTAATGACAGGTAAAGAGATATACAAGCAAATGACCCAGTTTTGGGGAAAGCTGTTTGGGATTAATTTCGCCATTGGGGTAGCTACGGGCTTAACCATGGAGTTCCAGTTCGGCATGAACTGGTCTTATTATTCTCACTATGTCGGTGATATCTTTGGAGCACCGCTGGCTATTGAGGGATTGATGGCGTTCTTCTTAGAATCTACGTTCGTAGGTTTGTTTTTCTTTGGTTGGGACAAAATGTCGAAGGTTAAACACCTTATGGCAACCTGGCTGGTGGCCATTGGCTCAAACTTCTCAGCGCTTTGGATCCTAATCGCTAATGGCTGGATGCAGTACCCGGTAGGCGCTGAATTTAATTTTGAAGCCATGCGTATGGAAATGACCAGCTTCGCTGAGGTCATTTTTAATCCGGTTGCACAGGTCAAGTTTGTTCATACGGTATCTGCAGGTTACGTGACCGGTGCTATGTTTGTGTTGGCCATTTCAAGCTATTACCTACTTAAACATAAGCATATTGCTTTTGCCCGCCGTTCTTTCGCCATTGCCGCAAGTTTTGGCTTGGCTTCAACCCTCTCAGTTATTGTGTTGGGTGATGAAAGTGGTTATGAACTTGGTGACGTACAAAAAGTGAAGTTGGCTGCTGTAGAAGCAGAGTACGAAACCCACCCCGCGCCGGCTCCTTTTACCGTTTTCGGTATACCGAACGATGAAAAAGAAGAAACCGAGTATGCACTTCAGATTCCGTGGGCAATGGGCATTATTGCTACACGCTCGTTGACTGAAGAAGTAAAAGGTATAAAAGATTTAAAAGAAGAAAACCGCGAGCGTATCTTAAGCGGCATTAAAGCGTACGAAGTGCTTGATGATGTAAGAAACGGCACAGCGACAACCGAGCAACGCGCTGCTTTTGAAGCGAATAAAGACAGTCTTGGGTACGCTATGTTGTTAGAGCCTTATACCGATAATGTTTCTAACCCTTCAGAAACTGCCATTCAACAAGCCGTAGACTACAGCATTCCTCCAGTAGCGCCGCTATTTTGGAGTTTCCGAATCATGGTTGCTGCAGGCTTTATCATGCTAGCGCTTTTCTTATGTGCTTTTTACTACAGCACAAAACACAAAATCACTCAGCCTCGCTGGCTTCTAAAAGGCGCACTATATGGCCTGCCGCTTCCTTGGGTAGCGTGCGAAGCAGGCTGGTTCGTTGCAGAGTATGGTCGTCAGCCGTGGTCTATAGCAGAAGTATTGCCGGTCCATACCTCAGTGTCTAATTTGGCGGTTAGCGACGTGGTAACCACCATTGTGGCCTATACCGTCTTCTACACAGCAATGTTCATTATTGGCTTTTACTTGATGAAAAAATTCGCGAAAAAAGGTCCGGTGCCTCCCGAGGATACAAAGACTGAAACTGAGCTTGATCTTATTGACCTTGATGAGCAAGGAGCAAAAGCATGATTGATTATGAACTGTTACGTGTCATTTGGTGGTGCTTAGTTGGCGTGCTGCTAATTGGCTTCGCCGTAACTGACGGCTTCGATTTAGGTGTGGGTGCTTTGCTTACCCTTATCGGTAAAAACGATAAAGAGCGACGCGTGATGATTAACACTGTTGGGCCTCACTGGGATGGTAATCAGGTGTGGTTTATTACAGCAGGTGGTGCAATCTTTGCTGCGTGGCCGATGATTTATGCTACGGCGTTTTCCGGCTTTTATCTTGCTTTAGCGTTGACGCTAATCGCCTTATGGATGCGTCCAATTGGCTTCGATTACCGCAGTAAATTGCCTAACCCACAGTGGCGCAAAGCTTGGGACTGGGCCTTATTTGCTGGTGGTATCATTCCTTCGCTCATCTTCGGTGTTGCGTTCGGTAACCTGCTGTTAGGTGTGCCTTTCGAATTAGATAATACTCTGAAATCTACTTATACAGGGTCGTTCTTCGGGCTGCTAACACCTTTTGCCTTGGTGAGTGGGTTACTGTCGGTGGCTATTTTGCTTAACCACGGCGCAACCTGGTTACAAATGAAAACTGATGGCTTTATTGAAGTTCGCGCTCGCGCCGTGTCAGTGGTATTGAGTCTGGTAGGCGTTGCATTGTTTGTCATTGCAGGTTTTTGGGTAGCATTTGGTTTAGATGGCTTTGTAATTACCTCTGCGGTAGACACTATTGCTACATCGAACCCACTTAAGAAAGAGGTAGCTATTGAAGCGGGCGCTTGGATGAGCAATTACAGCAAATATCCTTTCATGGTGATAGCCCCTGTATTAGGTGTAGTAGCTGGTCTTGCCTGCGCGTTCTTCTCTAAGAAAGGCAACCCGGGTATGGCGTTCGTATCAAGTGCGCTGTTTATTACAGGCGTAATTTTAACTGCGGGTTTTTCAATGTTCCCATTCCTAATGCCAAGCATCACTATGCCTGAAGCCAGCCTTACAGTATGGGACGCTACGTCGAGTCATATGACACTAAACGTTATGTTCATCGTTGCCTGCATCTTTGTACCTATTGTACTTAGCTATACGGCTTATAGCTTCTACGTAATGCGCGGTCGCATTAAAAACGATGATCTTGACCAATCTCACACCATTTATTAAGGAGAGGGCTATGTGGTATTTCGCGTGGATATTGGGAGTTTTACTGGCGTGCTCTTTCGGCATTATCAACGCCATGTGGTTAGAGTCAACGGAGAACATGGATAGACCCGAAGACCAAGAATAGAAGTGGAGGTAGGCTGGCCGTAGAACACGCCGTTAACCTATCCATGTGGGACCTTCAGCAGCCTCTGCTGCTGAAGGTTTGAAAGCGGGGAGAACTCCGCGCTATCAGAATTATTGAAAGTTGGAAGGGGGCTTTTTTGCAGCAAGCTCTCCACCACTTATAAGAAACGAAACAACAAAAAAGATAGAAACTAACAGTGATCAAAGAAAAGGTTCCCAACAGACAAACGCTTACTCAGTGGTGTAAGGAAATGGATAGCGCGCACATGCTTGGCCTGCGCCGTTCGCTTATGTCACTGGCAGCAGTTAAGTGTTTGTCGCTTTTTTCTTTGATTATTGGCTTTTACTATTTTTCTAACATTGCACAAGATTGGGTGGTGCATAAAACACCCGCGTTACAAAGTGATCTTTTGGGTTTATCTGTTTGCTTAGGAATAACCTGGTTATTTCAGGGAGTAGTGAATCGATTGTCGTACCAAGCGAAGAGCGCTGTGCTTGCCAAATTAGAGATGCAATTAAAGAAGACATTTGTCCTTCGACAGCACGCATTGGTTCGCCAAAACTCAGTCTATTATTGGCAAACGCTTTGGTTACAGCATTTACAAGCTTTTACAGATTGGGCGCTGGAATATCGCGTGCAGCAAGCAATTGCGGTGGCAGTTCCATTACTGGCCCTAATAGTGATTTTTTATGTCAATCCGGTCATTGGTTTTGGTTTATTTATTACCCTCCCTGTCGTGCCGCTTTTCATGATTATTGTTGGTAAGGGCGCGGCTGCACTGCATCGTAAACACTTTGTTGCTCTTGAAAGGCTGGGAAGCTTGTTTACAGACCGCTTAGCGGCGTTACCTATGTTGGCAAATTTTCAAGCACATCAAAGACAAACTGCCCTTTTAAAAGAAGCAAGCGAACATTTAAATTCACGTACCATGAAAGTCGTCAGCGTCGCGTTTTTGTCTAATAGCGTGCTCGACTTTTTTGCTACTCTTGCCGTTGCGTTAGTGGCGGTGTTTATTGGGTTTTCGCTATTAGGTGAGCTTGAAATTGGTCCGGCTATAACCTTGCAGCAAGGCTTATGGACTTTACTTACCGTCCCCTTGCTACTCAGTGAAATGAAAAAGCTGGGGCAGGTGTATCATCAAAAAGCTCAGGCTGAAGCCGCGCAAGAAGTGTTGGCCCCGTTATTTTCAAACATGCCGAATGCGGTGCACACTCAAAATCAAAATGCCAACAAACTTAACGAAACGTCTCTTTTATTAGAAGCGTCTAATTTCAATGTATTCGATTTGCGAGACCCTGTTTCGTTAACTGAAGAGCAAGGAAAAAATACCTTGCTTAAAGCAAGCGCTTTAAAAATATCAAAAGGCGATAAGGTGCTCCTTAATGGGAAATCTGGAGCGGGCAAAACCTTATTGCTAGAGGCGCTTAGCGGTCAAAGACCAGCAACCCATAAATTCGAACAGCCAGTAGTGTGGATAACTCAGCACCCGGTTATTACGCCGGGGACAGTACGGGAGAATTTATGTCTTAACGATACTTACTCCGACGACGTCTTAATAACAGCTCTGCAAGATGTTGAACTTGAGGGGTGGTTAACACTGTTGCCCTATGGGCTTGATACAGTGATGACAGACTACCCTCAACTTTCGGGCGGTGAAGCACAGCGTTTGTCACTGGCAAGAGCGTTATTGCGTGATGAAAGTATCTGGCTTCTTGATGAACCAACCGCACATTTACCCGATGAGCAACACCATAGGCTAGCTCAGTTGATTAAGCGTTTAGGTGAAAGCAAAACCTTGATATGGGCCTCTCATAAAGCGTTGCCAACTAATTGGTTTAATCAGTTTTGGTCGGTTGAGAAAAAATCGTCACTCAGCCAAATGAATAATGAGCTAAGCGATACTGGTATAGAACCGAATAACCAAGACTGCCACGTAGCAAGTGTAGTGAAAGTAGTAAGTAGTGCTGTAAATAAAGATTCAAATGACCAGAAAAGGAGCTTCAGTTTTGAATAACGGAAAACCCGCTTATCTGACGTTACTTCTGGCTCTTTTGCACGGCATAGCTGGGATTAGTATTCTTGTTATTTCTGTTTGGTTTATCGCGATAAGTGCAATAGCCCCAGTGGGGTTTAACTATGTGATACCTGCTGTGGTTATTCGCGCTTTGGCGCTCCTTCGTATCGCGTCAGGTTATGCGAGTATGTGGTTTGGACACAATGACCTCCTAGCACGCATTGCAAAAGCACGGTTGCGCGTTTTTCGTCAGCTAGAAAATAGTCAGATTACTGATAAGGCCTATACCACAGAAGCACTAGCGCAACATACTGAAGAACTTGCGAGCAAATGGATAGCATGGGTTGCTCCCCTTTCAAGCGTTGTATTCATTTTCTCAGGTTTATGCGCTGCTGCATTGTACCTCGACCTCCCAGGCGCACTTTATATTCTGGCGCTATTTGTTGCTTGGCTAGCGGCTGTGGTAGTGCAGGGATTAGGCGCACTAACTCTTGCGAAAAAGACAAACAAAGCAAACAAGCAATTTCGCCAGCAAACCTCTGATTTTTTCAATCGCAGTGCTATTTGGCATTTAGACAAGTCAATGGTTCTAAGTGACGCTGCATCATCAATACCCGATAAAGCTGATATACCGACTGCTAACCAAGTATGGCGCTTACAACTGGCGCAAAAATCTAAGGCACAACGAACAGCATGGTGGTTTCAGGGATTAGCGTTTTTATTTGTTGTTTTAGTCATGTCGGGCGTTTTACCCGTGGCGTCGGCCTTTGTATTTGCGCCTATCGCCATAGTCATACCCATGGTTCTATTGGCAGCGCCAGACTGGGCAAGTGCAAGCTTTTTAAGTGTAAGTAAGTTTGCGCAGTACAAACAAAGTAACAGCGCCCTTAAGCAACTTAAAGCCAAGCCAATTAAGCAGCATCGTGATAGAGAAATAAAACATTCACTTAATTTAATTCAGTTTTCTGCTAAAGGTCGCCATGCCAGTATGGTTGATGCTTCTTTACCGGCGAATGGTGTTGTTTGTATTTCGGGAGCATCAGGATGCGGTAAGTCATCATTACTACAGTCAATTATTGGGTTATTGCCAGCAACAGGGCAGCGTGAAATTGATGGGGTAAGCATGCCAGAGGGCATGGTGACAAACTGGCGTTATGTAGAGCAGGAGCCTTTCGTGTTATCTGGGAGTATATCTTTAAACCTAGATCCGGCGGGTAACGATATTCCTCAAAGTGAAATGTATGATCTGTTATCCGCGCTTGGCTTGGAAGCGATTTTGCCTTTGACGAATTGGGTAGGAAAAGCTGGAAGGCCTCTATCTGGTGGCGAACGAAAGCGTTTGGCACTAGCTCGCGCAATATTAGCAAAGCCGCCAGTTCTTGCTGTAGATGAGCCTTTTGAAGGGTTAGACTCTTATACACAACAAAAGGTGAGCAAGGTGCTGAATAGTCTTTCTGCTACTGCTTTGGTTTTGGTAGCGTCTCACACAACACCAGATACGCTAAAGGTAAAAAAGCACCTTCAACTAGGCGAAGTAGACATTAAGACTTCACTGCAAACACAGTGCGCTATTTCATAGCCTTGTGTTCAAAGTTTCTTGTAATGTCTTCTAAGCTTTTACCCTTAGTTTCAGGAAAGAGCTTAGCAACCAAAATTAGGCTGACTAATGCGAAACAGCCGTAAATGGCAAATGTTGTGGCTGCGCCTAAGTTAGCCAGCTCCCATGGAAAGATAATTTGAACTAGAAAGCTGGTTAAAGAGTTAATGACGCCCACCAAAGAAATAGCCAAGCCGCGAGTTTGATTAGGAAAAATTTCGGCGAGCATTGCCCACATCACAGGGCCTAAAGACATGGCGAAAGAGGCTACAAACGCAATAATGCCAAAGAGCACCAAGGGCGCGTTCATAGTGATACTGCTGGTAAGTAATGGCTGTTGATAGGTATCAAACTCTTCACTTGATAAAACAGTCTTAAGTGACCGTTTAAACTCCACGTCCGAATAATAGACTTGGTTGGTTAGAGGCTCTAATTTGCTTGCTACGATGGGAGCCTCTTGTTGAATAGTGATAACGACAGATTCTTGAACTTGGTAAGAGGCTTGTTTGAAGCCGAAGGTACAGACAGCCATACTAACTACAACACCTATTAGGCCCACAATAAGTAGCGGCTTTCTTCCCCATTTATCAATAGTCACCATAGCCACAACAGTAAAGGCGACATTCACTACACCAATCCATACCGCCTGCATAAAAGCGGCATTGGTACCCACGCCACTTTGCTCAAAAATAGTAGGTGCATAGAAAAAGATAACGTTGATGCCGGTTATTTGCTGCGCAATAGCAATAATGATTCCTATCATTAAAGGAAAGCGCATGGCTTTGGCTTTTAAAAAGCCAAGACGTTCGCGTAGTGTCCAAGACTTCTCATTAAGTGAAGATGCAATATCTTTAACAAGGGTCTGGGCCTGTGCCTTATCGAAAAGGCGGTTTATCACCTGCTCTGCTTCTGCTTGCCTATCTTTGAGTATCAACCATCGAGGGCTACGTGGAATAGTAAAAAGCAGGCCAAACCAAAGCGCAGCCGGAATAGCCTCAAGTCCCAGCATGTAGCGCCAAAGATGGGTGTCTAAACCCCAATCAGAAACCCAGGCCGCTCCACTTCCGCTAAACTGTAGCAAGTAGTAGTTGGTGAAATAGGATAGGGCGAAACCAAACACAATGTTGAGTTGATTCACCGATACCATTTTCCCACGGTTTTCTGGTGAGCTAATCTCAGAAATATACAGTGGAGCAATGATTAGCGAGCAAAATGCAATGCCGCCAATAAACCGAGAAAGCACTAGCAGCTCGAAATTAGGGGCGAGGGCAGAACCGACAGATGAAAGTAAATATAAGAAAGCCACGAGAATAAGGGCTTTTCGTCTGCCGATAGCATCGCTTATACCGCCTGCAAAAAGCATGGCAATAAGTGCGCCTAACGTGGGTGAGCTGACTACAAAACCTTGCTGCCAATCACTTAAGTTAAACTCGGCGTCGATAAAGCCATTGGCTCCGGCTATTACGCTGGCATCAAAGCCAAATATGAACCCACCAAGGGAGACAATTAGCGTGTAGTATAGCGAGGGGGACAGGGCTTTATTCATTTTATAATTTGCCTAATGTGTCCCTATCGACGACTTCAGGAACAAATAAATGCTCAATTGGGATTGGACTTTTAATGTCATAAACATGTTCAAGTACCCAATAAGCGGCCATTTCTCCCATAGCGTGAATAGGGTTATTAATTGTTGTTAGCTTAGGATAGAGATAGCGCGAAAATAGCACGTTATCGAAACCAATAATGGAAAGTTGTGTTGGGATATCAAACCCCGCTTCTCGTGCTGCTGTCATAGCGCCAGAGGCCATTTCATCGTTCGCGCACACAAGCGCGGTGAAGCCTGGGAAGGTCGCCAGAAGATGCTGCATCCCTTCCTGTCCCGAAGACTCATGAAAGTCGCCTTCGAACAAGCTTTTGTTGTCAAAGGTAAGTCCTGCCTCTTCGAGGGCTTTTTTGTGACCCGCAAGACGGTCGCTCGCATCTTTCTTAAATAACGGGCCGCTAATATAAGCGATATTTTCATGGCCTGCGTCAATGGCGGCCTTCGTTGCCAAGTAGCCACCTTTCACGTTGTCTACAACAAAGCAGTGCTGGTCAAGTTGCTCTACTTTTCGGTTTATCACAACAACCGGGACTTTACTGTCGACCAGTTTTTTCAAATAGTCATCAGATACAGCCTCTGCGTGCAAAATAAGCGCGTCACAGCGGCGGCTTTTTAGAAACTCTATGGCTTCGTGTTCACGCTCTTCATCTACGTGCCCCGCCGTAATTATTACGTGCTTACCGCTTTTCTTTAGCACGTGTTCAACCGTGCTCATCAAGTCACCAAAGTACGAACCGTGCAGTTCGGAAACAAGTAAACCTACACTGTTAGTGCGGTTTGATGCTAGAGATTGAGCAATAGCATTAGGCTGATAGCCCAGTGATGCCATGGCGTCCTCTACTTTTTTGCGTGTACGCTCGCTGACTCTCGCGTTTCCGTTCATAACGCGTGAGACGGTTGCCAGCGATACTCCTGCTGCTTCTGATACTTGATAAATGGTTGCCATACGGTTTCTAGTACTTACTCTTCTTTAATACCGCTAATGTACCCACTAATGCGACTCTTAACCAGTTTTGAATAAGCTAAAGCACTTTGTTTTAACGTGCGTTTTTGAGTGTCGTAGTCAACATAAACAATACCGAAACGCTTTGAATAACCTAGCGCCCACTCAAAGTTGTCCATTAGGCTCCAAGCAAAATACCCGCGAATGTCCACACCTTTGTCTATCGCTTGGTTTACGGCATTCAAGTGAGTGTGGAAATAAGCGGTGCGCGTATCATCTATAACTTCACCGTCATTAAGGACATCATCCATTGCCGCTCCGTTTTCAGTGATGTAAATGGGCGGTAAGTCATAGCGCTCATTCAGTTCAATAAGCAACTCTGCGAATGCATCAGGGGTAATTTCCCAGCCCATAGCAGTTAGTTCGTTTGTTTCGGGTGGAACAATTTCAAACCAACCATTTCCATCACTTTGATACAGCGTACGTGTGTAGTAATTGATACCTAAATAATCGATAGGTTGGGAAATGATATCCATATCACCCTCAAATATTTCGGGCTTGCTATCAGCATCGAGCATGTCGATAACATCTGGATATCTACCTTCGATTATTGGCTGTAAGTACCACTGATTGTGGTAGTCGTCAGCTAGCTTGGCAGCGCGTTTGTCTGGTTCAGAATCTGTCGTCGTATGGCAATTGCTAAAGTTAAGCACAATGCCGTTTTGGCTACTCGGGCAATGATGGTTAAGTACTTTTAATGCTAGCCCATGTGCAAGCAGCAGGTGGTGCGCTGCTTTACGCCCGTTGCCCATGCCTGTTTTACCAGGCGCATGAATACCGGCTTCATAACCTAAATAAGCAGAGCAAAATGGTTCATTTAACGTGGCGTAAGAATAAACTTTCTCGCCCAACGCTTTTGCCACTGCCTCTGCGTATTTCTCAAACGCGTAGGCGGTATCGCGGTTTAGCCAGCCGCCATCGTCTTCAAGGTACTGCGGTAAATCCCAATGATAAAGCGTAACAAACACTTTCATACCACGTTTTACGATTTCATTGACCAAGTTAACGTAAAATTGCATGCCAACTTCATTGACGGTACCATCTTGTAGCATTACGCGAGGCCAAGAAATAGATAACCGATAGGCATCTACACCTAAATTTTCGATGAGCGCTACATCTTGCTTCCATAACGCAACATGATCGCAAGCAATATCGCCGTTTGTTGCATCCGAGATCGTTCCGTCTTCTTCACAGAAGGTGTCCCAAATGCAGTCTAACCTTCCCTTCCTATCACCTTCTATTTGAAAACTTGACGTCGCTACACCAAACAGAAAGTCTTTAGACAGCATCATAGAGTTTGAGGGAAGGTTTATGTTTTTCATTGGAGAGATGTCCCAGCAATAACAATTTCGTCATATTTACTTCGCCAATTGCGACGCAAATAACATCATATTTACATTGAATTCGATAACGCTTCATGTAATTATCTACCTTAATGTAAGCGCTTACAAATTTCGCTTGCTTGAAGTGTAAGCGCTTTCAAATGTAAATTTATCATTAATTCGAAAAATAGCAACAGAGGTTACTTGTGGACACACCAGTGCAGCCGAATATTTCATCCGCCCAAGAGCAAGGGGCAAACGGTAACTACCGCTTTGCGCTAATCTCACTTACCACGTTGTTTTTCATGTGGGGATTTATTACATGTTTGAACGACATTCTTATTCCCTACCTGAAAGGAGCTTTTAACCTCAGCTTTACGCAAGCGATGTTGATTCAATTTTGTTTCTTTAGCGCATACTTTATTGTATCGCTTCCAGCCGGGATGGTTGTGTCGCGTATCGGCTATCAAAAAGGCATTGTGCTTGGCTTAGCTATAGCTTGCGTGGGGTGTTTGCTATTCTTCCCTGCTGCTTCAAGTCAAGTTTATGGTGTTTTCCTATTAGCGCTCTTTGTGTTGGCTTCGGGCATTACCATACTCCAGGTGTCTGCCAATCCTTATGTCACCGCACTTGGTGATCCTAAAACGGCCTCTTCGCGACTTACCATGACTCAAGCGTTTAACGCATTTGGTACTACAGTGGCGCCTTTCTTCGGCTCTTATCTTATTTACGGTGCCACAGGCGAACACGGTGGCGGCACGCCAAGTCCGTCAGATGTGCAGGTTCCTTATCTAATATTAGCGGCTTCGCTACTGCTTTTGGCTCTTGTTTTCATGTACTTGAAGTTACCTAAGCTTAATCACACGGGCGCAAATGCAGGTGTATTTAAAGGTGGCGCATGGCATCACAAGCACCTTGTGCTAGGTGCGGTGGGTATATTTATGTACGTAGGTGCTGAAGTTGCCATTGGTAGTATGCTGGTTAACTATTTAGCTAGCCCAGCGGTGGGTGGCCTAACTGAAGCTGGTGCAGCAAAACTGCTGGCGTACTACTGGGGTGGTGCCATGGTAGGGCGCTTTATCGGTGCTGTAGTCATGCAAAAAATCTCAGGTGGTTTTGTATTGGCTTTCAATGCTTGTATGGCGATTGGTCTTATTTTGCTATCGCTTTCAAGTACGGGGGATCTTGCCCTGTGGAGCATTTTAGGCGTAGGTTTATTTAACTCAATTATGTTCCCTACCATTTTTAGTCTTGCATTACAGCAATTAGGTAAGGACACACCTCAAGGTTCAGGCATTTTATGCTTAGCTATTGTGGGTGGTGCTATTGTTCCACTCTTTCAAGGTATGCTGGCCGACTCGATTGGGGTGACGCTTTCATTCCTATTACCCGCTTCGTGCTATCTTTACATCGCTTATTATGGCCTTGTAGGAAGTCGCGTATCTAAATTTCAAACCACTGAAAAGTAACGAGGATTAATAATGCGAAAAAGTCTAATCGCGAAGGTTGTTGCAGGTGCACTGGTCAGTGTCTTAGTTAGCGCTTGTGCATCCGATGAAGACGCGTCTTCAGTTAACAGTGCCGTAGAAAAATCGAATAAAGCCAGTGAGATATGGCCTAAGCTAGATATCGAAGTAAAGTCTGACCCAGCGGTAGAAAAAAAGGTTGAAGATATATTATCTACCATGACGCTTGAGCAGAAAATTGCGCAGATGATTCAGCCAGAAATTCGCAACATCACTGTTGAAGATATGCGCAAGTATGGGTTTGGCTCTTACCTTAACGGTGGTGGCGCATTTCCGAACAACGACAAGCATGCAACCCCTGAAGATTGGGTGGAGCTTGCAGAAAAGCTTTATCAAGCTTCCGTCGACGACAGCCTAGATGGTTCGACAATTCCGACGATGTGGGGTACTGATGCTGTCCACGGGCATAACAATGTTATAGGTGCAACTTTATTCCCGCATAACATAGGTTTAGGTGCGGCGAATAATCCTAAGTTAGTGGAAAAAATTGCTCATATCACAGCGAAAGAAGTGATGGCGACGGGCATTGATTGGGTATTTGCGCCAACGGTGGCCGTTGTACGTGACGACCGTTGGGGTAGAACCTATGAAAGCTACTCTGAAGATCCAGTGATTGTTAGAGAATATGCAGCATCTGTGGTTAAAGGTCTTCAGGGCGCAGCGGACAAAGACTTTTTAAGTGACCAGCGCGTAATTAGTACTGTAAAACACTTTGTCGGTGACGGCGGTACTGTAGATGGAGACGACCAAGGTGACAACGTAGCCAGCGAGCAAGACCTGTTCGATATTCATGCTCAAGGTTATGTTGGCGGATTGACCGCTGGGGCACAGTCTGTCATGGCGTCGTTTAACAGTTGGAACGGCGACAAACTTCACGGTCATAAGTATCTATTAAATGATGTACTTAAAGAACAAATGGGCTTTGACGGCTTCGTAGTAGGCGATTGGAACGGCCATGGGCAAGTTAAAGGTTGTAATAATGAAGACTGCGCCCAAGCTATCAACGCGGGTCTAGATATCTTTATGGTACCTAACGATTGGAAGGTACTTTATGACAACACCCTTGCTCAAGTAAAAGACGGCACTATCCCGATGACTCGAATCGATGATGCGGTGCGCCGAATTCTTCGTGTGAAAGTAAGAGCGGGTATCTTTGATAAGCCTAGCCCAGCAAATCGACCACTTTCAGGTGACCGTTCATTAATTGGCAAAGCAGAACACCGTGAAGTAGCAGCGCAAGCGGTACGTGAGTCACTTGTGCTGTTGAAAAATAATGACAAAATTCTGCCTCTTTCAGCAAATAAAAACATCTTAGTGGCTGGTGATGGTGCCGACAATATTGGTAAGCAGTCTGGCGGCTGGAGTATTACATGGCAAGGCACGAATAATACCAATGACGACTTTCCAGGCGGAAGCTCTATATACGACGGTATCAAAGAGCATGTCGAAAGTGCAGGTGGTAACGTTGAGCTTTCTGTCGAGGGCGATTTTGAAGCTAAGCCTGATGTAGCCATTGTGGTATTCGGTGAAGAGCCGTATGCAGAAGGCCATGGCGATAGAGATACGTTAATCTATCAAAACGGCAGTAAGAAAGATTTAGCTTTACTTGAAAAGCTGAAGTCACAAGGTATCCCAGTAGTATCTATATTTATCAGCGGTCGTCCAATGTGGGTAAATGCTGAGCTTAATGCGTCCGACGCCTTTGTGGCCGCTTGGTTGCCGGGCTCTGAAGGTGCTGCGGTAGCCGACGTGCTGTTTGGCGAGCAAGACTTTAAAGGTAAGCTTTCTTTCTCTTGGCCGTCAAAACCTCAGCAAATCGTGAACAAGGGCGATGAGACCTACGAACCATTGCTACCCTATGGATTTGGGTTAACCTTTGATGCCGAAAACGTGTTAAGCGATTCGCTAAACACTGAGATTAAAGTAAGCACGGATAACAACGAGGCAATGGAAATTCTAAACGGTGCCGTGCAGTCACCGTGGGTACTATGGCTGTATTCAGGTGATGAATCGCTACCTGTGAACGCAAGCACTCACACCGTTGGCGCGCTGACCTACCGTACTGTCGATAAAGTAGTGCAAGAAGATGCACGGAAAGTTACCTTTGATGGTTCTGAATTTGCGGCGATGCGCTTTGCGAGCAAAAGCTTTTTCCGCGAAGATTTAAGTGCACAGTTACTCACTAGCGGGGCGCTAAGCTTTAACGTTAGCCGTCACTCAGATATTAATGGGGCTGTTACCGTAGGCATGAACTGTGAGGGCGAAGGTGATGCAGCCGGCAGCTGTTCAACGCAGATTGATATTAGCGAGCAGCTTAAAGCAATGCCTGCTGATACATGGACAAACGTGAGCATTGACCTGCAGTGCTTTGTTGATGAGGGTATTGACTTTACCGGTCTTGTCGTACCTTTTGAGCTAGGCAGCTCAGGTAAGGCAAGTTTGAGCGTGGCAGATATTCAGTTTACGCCAAGTGCTTCAGAATCAGCGAGTATAAGTTGTCAGGAGTAAACTATTTACATATTGTGTAACATTTAATGATAAGCGCCGTTACGAGCCAAAAGGTCGTAACGGCGTTATTACTTATGCGTTGCATTGTTCGATTTCATAAGTATGTCTCAGTTGTAACTATCCCATCCCTTCCTTCTATTATTTTTGAAAACTTTTATTAACATTTTTTTAGTTGTTATTAAAAATTAACATTCATTAGACACTTGCATTACATCTCGTCTGATCGTATTGTTATATGTAAGCGCTTTCAAATATTCTGCACTATTTTGTAAGCGCTTACATGAGGTGCTGAATTTAAGTGCCGAAAACAAAGTATCGAATTAAAAATGTTGGGGGAGGACTATGGTTCAATAGCTTGCCCTTTTCCTACATCCATTAAACAGTAATGCTGGGATACACATGACTACATTTAAGAAAACACGTTTGGCATCAAGCATGTCATTAGTATTGGGAGCACTCATAACCTCTCCAGTACAAGCGCAGGAAAATGATAAAGAAATCGAAGCCGGAAACTTTGAGGTTATTGAAGTAAGCGGTATTAGAGAAAGTTTGACGAAGGCTATGCTGACAAAGAAAGCAGCATCAGGCGTAGTTGACGCAATTTCTGCCGAAGATATTGGTAAGTTCCCCGATACTAACCTAGCGGAATCACTGCAGCGAATTACTGGCGTGTCGATTGATCGCTCTCAAGGCGAAGGTAGTCGAATTACAGTACGTGGTTTTGGACCAGACTATAACTTGGTTACGTTAAACGGCCGTCAAATGCCTGCGGCTAACATTGCTGCTACTTCTGCATCGTCTTCACGTTCATACGACTTTGCGAACTTGGCGTCTGAGGGTGTTTCTGCGGTAGAAGTGTATAAAACAAGTCTTGCATCTCAGCCTACAGGTGGAATCGGATCTACGGTAAACCTAGTTACTGCAAAACCACTGGCAAACCCTGGAAGAAAGGCCACTATCACGGCAAAAGGTATGATGGACGGTTCAACTGAGACCGGTAGCTCTATCACTCCACTCGTGTCGGGTATTTACAGTGAAACATTCAACGACGATAAGTTTGGTATTCAGATTATCGGTTCGTATCAGGAACGTGATGGCGGTCAGGCAAGTGCCGAAACGGGCAATGGTTGGTATACTATCAAAGGTGACGGCGGTGACTGGGGCTCACTTCCTCGCGATGGTTCATTCACCAATCTTCCAGGTCCAAATGATGTTTATTCAACACCTCGTAACCTAGCGTATAACTTTGATGAATTCAGCAGAACAAGAACAAATGGCCAATTGACACTTCAATATGCGCCTAACGACAGAATTACTACCACATTAGATTACACCTACTCTGAATTGGAAGTTCAAACACAGAGACAGCAACTTTCTACTTGGTTCAATGGTCTTCCTGCCTATGGTGAATATACTCCTGGCACGAATTCAGAAGGCTCTGTAATGGGCCCAGTAATCTACGCTGATTCTACATGCTGTGACGTTGGTTTAGGCACATCAGATACTTCAACCTATAACGAAAACAAGTCACTTGGCTTTAATGTTGAATGGGTTGCGACAGACAATCTTACGTTAGAGTTAGATGTCCATTCATCTACTGCCGAAGCTGGCCCTTCTAATGACTTAGGAAGTGATAATGTGGTTAGCGCCGTGTCTTTTGACCGGGTATTGACTGAAGTTGACTACTCACAAGACTTCCCTGTAATGGACATTACTTACGCAGATGGTGTGAACGGGCTAGATCCTGCTCGCATGTCTACATCAGGTACGTCATTCAGAAATAGCTACATGAAGTCTGAAATAGACCAAGTTCAATTCCGTGGTAATTACTTCTTCGATGAAGGAACAATCACGAGTATTGATTTTGGTGTTACAGCGATGGAAGCGAAAAACCGTTCTGCTTACTCAGTTGCACAGCGCGATACATGGGGTGGTTATGGAACGGCTGATGATTATCCAGATGATATTTTCATGCAAGAAGATCTTCCAAGTCGCTTCGATGATGTGTTAGGTAGTAATGGTGCTGATTTAGAACCATTTTACTATGCATCAAATATTCAAGACCTGATTGGAGCGATAAGCGCTATAGCGGCAGCAAATGGTGAAACTATCAGTCCATGTGGTACGCGCTTGTGTATGGACCCCAATTATCAAGTAGATCGCCGTGTTACCGAAACCCAAATTGCTGCTTACTTGCAAGCAAACATGGAATTTGAATTAGCAGGTAAGCCAGTATGGGTAAGTGCCGGTCTGCGCTACGAAGATACTGACGTAGAGTCTACAGCGCTTGTTCCTCAGTTCACGACTATTCAATGGTCGGGAGCAAACGAGTTCAATGCAGTTATTGACGGCGAAACGTTTACGACACTTGACGGTGGATATGACCACTTCTTGCCATCACTTGATTTCAAGATGGAGATGAGCGAAGACTGGTATGTAAGAGCATCTTACAGTGAAACCATTACTCGTCCTGGATACGGAGATATACAAGGTGGCTTAACCGTAAACCAACTTGCACGTTTTAACGGCGGTACAGGTAATGCGGGTAACCCAAATCTATTGCCATTTGAATCAACGAATATCGACTTCTCGACAGAGTATTACTACGGCGAAGGAAGTTATGTTTCTATCGGTTATTTTGATAAAACAGTAGATAACTTCATTGGTTCAGACACGTTTGTAGATACGATTTTTGACTTGCCTACACCATTTGGTGGACCGCGTTACGATGAAGCTGTTGCAGCATTAGGAACAGACGATGCTGGTGCGGTACTAGAGTATTTACGAGCAAACTTTGGTGATCCTGTACAAGGTATACCTGGCGAAGATCCGCTGTTACCTATTACAGTAACTCAGGCCGTTAACTCTGATACCTCTCGTTCCGTAGACGGCTTTGAGATGGCGGTTCAGCACATATTCGGTGAAACTGGCTTTGGTGTTATCGTCAACTATACAACGGTAGACGGTGATGTTACTTACGATAACTACAACACGAATAAAGGTGAAGGGGTACAAAACCAGTTCGTGCTTCTTGGTCTAAGCGATACAGCTAACGCCGTACTTTTCTATGAAAAAGACGAGTGGGAAGTGCGTGTTGCATGGAACTGGCGTGATAAGTTCCTGTCAGGAACGATTGACGGAAACGGTGAACGTAACCCGACTTACGTAGAAGCATACGACCAAATTGATGTTAACGTGCGTTATAACGTTAATGAGAACCTTGAACTCTTTGTTGAAGGGATTAACGTAACCGGCGAATATCAAAGAGCGCATGGCAGACACCCGAATATGCTTATGGGTATCTATGATGTTGAGCCTCGCTACAATGTTGGTGTCCGTTACAGCTTCTAAGTATTACTAAGTTGTAACTTAAAGAGCGTTGTGGCTTATGCCGTAACGCTCTATTTTTATCTGCGTAAGAAATAGAGTAGTGTTCACCAAGTCGAAACTCCATCATTGTTGGTAAGTAATATGAAGGAATCACATTTCCAAGCTCCATTAACTTCCATTGTCGTGGCAGGCGGCGGTGCTGCTGGGTGGTTAACAGCTGCAATTCTCGCTGCAGAGCACAACATCAAAAACAATGACCGTGTATCGGTGACACTTGTAGAATCCCCGGATGTAAAAATATTAGGTGTAGGCGAGGGCACATGGCCCACAATGCGCGATACACTGAGAAAAATAGGGATCAGTGAAGCCGATTTTATCGCATCGTGCGATGCGTCATTCAAGCAGGGCACCCGTTTTGTAAACTGGAAGTCGACAGAGTCGGAGAACGTCTACGACCATCCTTTTAGCCTTCCGGCCGGATTTTTCGAAGGTGAAGTTGGGGCATGGTGGCTATCACATGGTCACAAGCATCAAAAATCTACCTTTTCCGAAATGTTTAGTACGCAGTCATTACTGTGTAACTTTTCTAAAGCGCCAAAGCAGGTACAAACACCACCCTATGCCGCCGTGGCTAATTATGGCTATCACCTTGATGCTCACAAATTTGCAGAGCTACTAAAAACACATTGTATCGAAATATTGGGTGTTACTTATGTTAACGACCATATAGAGCATATAAAAGAAGATGCTGAGGGTTATATAGCAAGCTTGCAGTGTAAGTTTCAAGAAATACATGGTGACTTATTCGTCGATTGTACGGGATTCTCTGCAAGCCTGATTGGGAAACATTTTAATTCCCCCATCACCGATGTATCGCATGGCCTGAAAAATAACAGCGCGATAGCAGTTCAAGCTGGCTATATAAATGAAACTGTTGACATTGCTTCAGCGACATTATCTACAGCGCATGAGAACGGATGGATTTGGGATATTGGTCTACCGCACAGAAAAGGCGTAGGCTGCGTCTACAGCAGCGAATTTGCAAGTGACGAAAAAGCAGCGGAAACGCTCAAAGCCTATCTAACATCATGTGAAAAAACAAAAGATGTGTCGGAAAGCAATTTTAGAAAAATCACATTTAGTCCAGGCTATAGAAAAACTGCATGGGTTAAAAACTGTGTCGCGATAGGCACAAGTGCAGGTTTTGTAGAGCCATTAGAGGCATCGGCGTTAGTAATGGTCGAAATGTCCGCTCGTTTTTTATCAGAGCATTTGCCAAATCATCGTGAAATTATGCCTTCTGTGAGCAAAGGTTTTAATACCAACTTCACGCGTCGCTGGGAGCGTATCGTTGACTTTCTTAAGCTGCATTATGTATTAAGCGAAAGAAAGGATTCGCCCTATTGGCGCTTTATGACTAACCTTGATAATGCCTCTGAACAGCTCAGAGATTGGCTGCTTGAGTGGCAGTACAGGCCTATTTCTTTAACAGATTTCTGCTATGCCGACGAACTTTTTCCAGCGGCTAGCTACATGTATGTACTTTACGGAATGAAAGCGCCAGAGCAATTCGCTATTAACTTCTCTCGATACTCTGATAGCGTGATGGGACAAACGTTAAACGCAGTAAAGGCGAACGAAAAACTGTCCCAGAAGCACGCTGCTGCTCTTCCAACTAATCGTGAACTAATTAAGGCAATTCGCGCATAGAATTGCACCTAGGAGAAAATGATGGCAAATCATGTTTTGCTAAACAATGTGGAACACAAAGATCTAAAAGTGATTCAAGACTTTTCACTTTCACCTGACGCTAAGCGAATGTGTGTCGCCGCTTTTCCTGTTGAGGCTAGACATGCACAAGCACATTATCCTCTGGTTTTCGCAAAAGATGGTGAAGGCAACTTTCAAATGGTTGCATTGTTTGGACTAGAACAAGGTGAAAACTTATTCCTAGACGATGACAAGTGGCACGCATCTTACCGTCCTTTAGTGATTGAAAAGGGGCCGTTTTTAATCGGAAGAAGCAACACGGATGGCCAGGAGCGATTGTCTATTCATGTGGATATGGACGACCCGAGAGTGGTAAGCGAACCCCTCGATAATAGTGTTGACGTGTTTTTGCCTCATGGAGGTAACAGTGAATACATCGACAATGTAGCAAATGTACTCAGTACACTACACGAGTCTCAAGCTAGCCATGGACAATTTATAGCTGCCCTTGAGGTAAATAACCTTATCGAGTCGTTTGTTGTTGATATTGATTTGGATGGTAACGGAACGAATCGTTTGTCTGGCTTTTATACAATTAACGAAGATGTGCTTAAATCGTTGGGTAAAGATGCACTAGGAGATCTGCACGAGAAAGGTCACCTAAACACGATTTATATGATGCTAGCATCTATGTCTCAACTGAGTACTCTTGTTACGCTGAAAAAAGAACGCGCGTGAGAAATAGACAGTTGAGCCGTTGCAAAGATAAGAGAGTGTTTCGCGTCTATGGATAACATGTGGCAGCGTCGCTGTGCCAAGCCAGAAACTGTAACAACGTCGACCCTTGAATGCTCGCAAAGTGGGCTCGCTGACTATCTTATTCAGCGGGACGAACCGCTCGTTATTGAGCAGCTTGTTGCCGAGTGGCCACTTGTTCAAGCTGCGAAGGCTAGCAACGAGTCGTTGTGTGACTATCTTCTTGAGTTTGATAGAGGTGCAGTCGTTGATGCGATTCGGTTGCCAGCGTCTGCCGATGGTCGTATGTTTTATAACGACGATATCAATGGCTTTAATTTCTCGCGGGCTAAAATGTCCTTTAAAAGTGCATTAGGTGCGCTCTTGGCTGATCAGTATAATCCAACGGCCGAGACCCTTTATGTGGGCTCGACAACGGTAGATACCTGTCTGCCAGGTTTACTTGGGAAAAACAAAATTGCGATTGAGTCGTTAGAGCCACTGGGTACGCTATGGATTGGCAACAAAAGCCGAATTGCTGCGCATTACGACGCTCCTGATAATTTAATCTGTGTTGCTTCGGGTAAGCGAAGAGTAACCTTGTTTCCCCCTTCTCAGACGAAAAATTTATATGTTGGGCCGCTGCATTTTACGCCTGCAGGTCAACCGATCAGTATGGTCGATTTCAGTGCCCCAGACCTGAACAAATACCCTCGATTTGAGGAGGCGATGAAGCATGCCTTGGTGATTGAGTTATTACCGGGCGACGCGCTTTACATACCGTCTATGTGGTGGCATCACATAGAAGGCACAGAATCAATTAATCTACTTATCAACTACTGGTGGCGGGATGTACCCGCATATATCGGCCGCTCCGAAAATGCTTTATATCACGCGCTACTTACTTTAAAGCAGCTACCCAAGGCACAGCGAAGAGCGTGGCAGGCGCTTTTTGATCACTACGTCTTCGATGATGATGGGACGCGTTTCAATCACATACCAACGTCAAAGCAAGGTCCTCTTGGCGAGCTAGACGAAAATACCGTACGCCAGTTTAAAGCGTGGCTGGTTAACAATTTAAAGCATTAAATTAGAGGTAAATATGGCATCTACGCAGACAAAGAAAAAGCAGCGATTGGTCATAGCCGGTGGAGGTACCGCAGGCTGGATGGCAGCGGCCGCATTTACGCGGCTGCTAGGTAAAGAAGTTGACGTCACGCTTATTGAAAGTTCTGAAATAGGGACTGTAGGCGTAGGTGAGGCCACTATTCCAACGCTTGTCTTTTTTCATAAGTTGCTCAAGATTAATGAGCAAGAATTTATGGCCCAAACCAACGCAACGTTTAAGCTGGGCATTAATTTTGAAAATTGGAAAGATCTTGAACATGCTTATTTGCATGCCTTCGGTGTTACGGGGAAAGACTGCTGGGCAGCAGGTTTTCAGCATTTCTGGATGCGAGGTCTGAAAGAGGGGCTCGCAACCGACTTCGGTGATTACTGCTTAGAGCGCAAGGCGGCAGAAGCAAATAAGTTCGCTCATTTGCCAAACAATGGCCTGAATTACGCTTATCATATTGACGCCACGCGCTATGCTGGATTTTTACGCAACTTGGCGGAGAAAGAAGGTCTTCGCCGCATAGACTCTACAATAAAAGAAGTAACAACAAGAGAGCAGGATGGCTTTATAACGTCGTTAACCTTAGCATCTGGCGAAGTAATTGAAGGTGACTTCTTTGTTGACTGCACAGGCTTCAAAGGTCTATTGATAGAAAAAGCACTGCATACAGGTTATGAAGACTGGTCGCATTGGTTACCTTGCGATAGTGCTGTAGCGGTTCAGACAGAGTCTGTTGGAGAACCTATCCCTTACACTCGTTGTATCGCGCATGAAGCCGGGTGGCAGTGGCGAATTCCCCTGCAAAATCGTGTTGGAAACGGCATGGTATTTTGTAGTAACTATTTTTCTGATAATGAAGTCATTGAGAAACTGCTAAACAACGTAGAAGGCAAACCACTCAACGACCCTAGAGTTATTCATTTTAGAACAGGGAAAAGACGCAAACAATGGAATAGGAATTGTTTAGCACTAGGCTTGGCCAGCGGTTTCCTTGAACCTTTAGAGTCTACGAGTATTCACCTAATTCAGCAGGGAATAGTGCGTTTTCTTCGCATGTTTCCAACTGCAGGAATTGTGCAAGAGGATATTGATGAGTTCAACCGCCAAGCTGATTTTGATATTGAGCATATTCGGGACTTTATTATCCTTCACTATCATGTGACTAACAGGACAGATTCACCGTTTTGGCGACACTGTCGTCAAATGGATATTCCAGCATCTCTGCGACATCGTATAGATTTGTTCAAAAAAACAGGACGTGTGTTTAGAGAAGGTAGCGAATTGTTTGATGATTCATGGCAGCAAGTCATGATTGGACAGGGATTAATGCCACAAAGCTACCATCCGATTGTTGATACAATGAGTCGGCAGGAGCTGGAAACCTTACTAAATGGTATCAAGCAAGGTATTGAAAAAACTGTTGCTAAACTTCCTCCTCACCAAGACTACATTACTCGTTTCTGCGGGTAAGGCTCATTAGTTAACCTTTCAGCGTGGTGAGCAATAAGCCCGCCACGCGATATTCTCAGTTTGTTGATCCTGCCATAGCGCATTATTTTAATAGCTTCAAAATCGAAAAAAGAAGAAAAAACTGATATAGGTTGGCATAGTATAGTCCGGTATTCATAGCGTCGGACATCTACATGCATCACCATAGCCATCATCACGGTGAACCATCGGCTCATCGCAAAGACTCTGCGCGTATTGGCTGGGCGTTCTGGCTCAATTTTATTTTTACTATTATTGAATTTATTGGCGGATGGTTAACGAATAGTGTCGCCATTATGGCTGATGCTGTTCACGATTTAGGTGATTCGCTTTCCATAGGCTTGGCATGGTATTTAAGTAAACTAGGTCACAAGGCATCAACCGAAAAATACACCTACGGCTTTAAGCGTTTGAGCCTTATGGGAGCGATGATAAATGGGATGATCCTCATCATTGGATCAATATGGGTGTTGTCTGAAGCTATCCCCCGTTTATACAACCCGGAGATGCCTATGACGGAAGGCATGATAGGGCTCGCTATATTGGGTATCTTGGTAAATGGTTTTGCGGCCTATAAGCTTCATGGCGGCCATTCAATGAATGAAAAAGTGCTTAACTGGCACTTAATTGAAGATGCAATGGGGTGGGTAGCTGTACTGGTGGTGGCGATAGTGCTTCACTTTGTAGAATGGCCCATACTCGACCCAATATTATCGATTGGTTTTACTCTCTTCATATTAATAAACGTAGTGAAATACGTTGTGCAGACTATGTCTTTGTTTTTGCAAGGGGTACCTGACTTGGCTACAAGGAATGCAATCAGCGATGCGTTGTTGGGATTACAGCACGTTGAAGAGATCCACCACGTGCATTTTTGGTCGCTGGACGGTGAGCAGCATGTGCTTACTGCACATGTGGTAATTAACTGTGCAATAGACAATGAAAAATTGCGACTACTCAAACAAGAAGTTCTTGCGCGTTTAGCGCCCTTTGGGCTTGCGCATACCACGATAGAGTTTGAGTTACCGGGTGAGCCCTGCCGTGATGAAAGTGATCACTTGCATGCTCACTCTCATCATCATGAGCACGACGAGCTAAATTAGCGCGAGAAATACAGGTAAGGCATGCAGGTAGTTAATTATGTTTACTACCGCCTAAGCGCTATCTCAACCAAAAAAAGAGGGGCGTATACACGCCCCTTTCAACACACACGCTTTGAAGGTTTAGAATTGTGCTTTGAAGGCTACGCCGTAGTAACGGTCTGCGTCGCGAGGGATTTGATAACGGAAGTTATCGCCGCTGTAGGTTGTTGCATAGCTTTCATCAAGTAAGTTCTTAGCAATCAACGATACGCGGAATGCATCGTCTTTGAATGAGAAGCTTACGCTTGCGTTAAGCATGCTGTAGTCAGGTAACAATGAGTGCGGATTAAATTCACCCGTGTTGCCCGGTAAGTCAGAGTATTGTTCGTCGGTGTAGATATACGATGCGTTATAGTAAACATCGAATCCGTGCTCGGTTTCCATGAAATATTCAGCAGTTAGCGAGTATTTCATGTCAGGTGAGAAAGGAACATCAAGACCTGAACGGTCAGTACATGTCGCTTCTTCAGGACAGTTAAACTCATCGATTTCTGCTTTCGTGTATGCAGCACCACCGATTAGCGTTAGGTTGTCGGTTGCGTTCCACATCATATCAAGCTCAATACCCTGTGTTGTCACATCACCGGCATTAGTAAGGCGGGTAATACATGCACCGTCCGAACAATCGAAGTTATTCGCTTGAAAGCCTTCAATGTCGGTGCTAAACAAGGCAACGTTTAACAATAGGTCGCGGCTTGCGTACTTATAGCCTATCTCGAAAGCGTCAGATTCTTCAGCGCCTATAGGTCGACCGTCGTTCGCTGGGTTGAAGTTATAATAAACGTTGAACCCCGGCCCTTTGTAGCCTTGTGAGTAAGTAGCATAAACCATCTGGTTTTGGTCAAGGTCGTATTGAAGTCCAACTCGACCAGATAGGTTGGTTTCATCAACCACCCCTTCCGCATCCGTGTTTTCGGTAGCAGGGCGCACACCAACACCACGACGTCCATATTCATCATTGCTAATGCGGCGATGTTTATAAGACACTTCATCATCGGTATAGCGAAGGCCAAAGATAAGGCGCATATCATCACTTAAATCATAAGTACCATCGCCATACACTGCCCAGTTATTAAATTCGGTGCTCATAAATGCGGTGGCAGAAACGATATCATTTGCGTTACATGAAACACCCAATGAGTCAGCGTAAGCGTCTAGGTCTGATATCGCGTTGGCTAAGTCGTCTCCTGATAAATTGTTTTCAGCATAAAAAGATAGTGCCTGATCAAGCTGACCATTGTTGTTTTGGCAGCTGGCATCGCGGGTAAAGTTACGCTCTGAATCCATGTTCCAGTAGAACATGCCCGCTAGGAAGTTAAACGGGCCTGCTAGATTTGAGGCTACACGGAATTCCTGAGAAAACTGGCTCCACTCCTGTTCACCCACATCGTGTAGTTGGAAAGGTACGCCGAAAACCGGCTGGTCGCTGTCGCCAGCAATTGAGGTGAAGTCACCTTCGCGGAATTCAGTATTTTCCCACGAACGCTGCGCAGTAATTGAGGTGAAAGTATAATCACCAACAGTTTTATCTACTTGCACAGAGAAGGCTGAATGGTCGTCGATGGTACGAGACTCAAAATCATGGTCAATTTGACGCTGTTCTAAATCAATACCATCAGCAATGGTTGCGCTGCTTGGTGCTGCTTCTGAGTCTGGGTTACGACCGCTTGATACGCCTTCTAAATCGGCACAACAGTCGTCATCAGCACTGTAAAATTCGCTAATAAATTTAACTTTTAAATCGTTGGTTGGTTCGTAAAGCACTACAGCCCGTGCACCTTCGCGGTCGTAGCCATTTACTGTTTCGTTGTTATAGACGTTGTCTATATAACCATCGAATTTACCTTGGAAAACGGTCAAGCTAGCTGAAAGGTCGTCTGTTAAACCTCCACTCACTGTGCCTTTTAAACGGTATTCGTTGTCTTGGTAAAATTCAGTAGAAAGGCTACCGGTTAAGTCCTGTGACGGGTCTTTTGTGGTGATGTTTACCACACCGGCTGAGGCATTCTTACCAAAAAGGGTGCCCTGTGGGCCGCGCAATACTTCAATACGGTCAACGTCGTATAGGTCGGCAAAAGCCTGTCCAGAGCGGCCTAATACAACGCCATCTACTACTGTTGCCACACTTGGCTCTGCTGCGATACTAAATGAAATTGTGCCAATACCACGAACGGTTAGTGCAGAGTTACGAGTTGTTGTACCTTTGCGAAAGCTTACCGATGGAACAAGCGCTTGAAGATTTTCAACATTGTTTGCGAAAGCCGATTCTATCTGATCGCCGCGTAATACTGATACTGCTACAGGAACATCGCTAATACTTTGCACACGTTTCTGTGAAGTTACGACAATCTGCTCGAATGACTTATCGTCTTTTGCAGCTTCGGTTTGTTCAGTCTCTGCATCTTGCGCATAGGCATTTGCGTTAAGCAGCAATCCAGATGTCATAGCAAGGGTTACCGCCTTACTAATGATCGATCTTTTTGTATTCATGTTGTTCTCCAGGGTATTTCGCTTATCTCGCTCTAACTAACAATGGCCAACATTTTTTGTATATATCAACCGTTGTACGTAGACGGTGTTTGGTTTTTATTTTTAGTACGTAGGGTACAGCGCTACGCGAATTTTTATTCGAGAACTAGATAAAAGATATCTTTTATCTAGTGTCTTATATAAGAGTAATTAAGTTAAACAATTGTTAAGTCGTTTGCAAACGTTATGTTAATTTTTTTGTGTTTTTTCTATACAGAACCAAAGCGTTTGGTTTAAGCCGGTTGGGAAGCAAGGCGCTTTAGGCCTTGCTCGTATTTTACCCGCCACCATTTAAGGCTAATGCCTATGGCAGCGAAACAGGTCGCCCATAAGCCAATTAGAGCCGGAATAAATACGCTGCTAACACCATCCACAAAGCCTACAGGAGAGAACATCAGGTAAAGCGTGGCAATAAGGCCAACTAGCACAATGGCACACGGTATCGCGTAGCGCCACGGGGTCATATTGACTTCGGCCTTGGGGGTAAAGTGCCATGGCGTTGCCATCGGATAAAGCTTACCTATCGTTAACATAATGGCCAGCTCTATAGCGAATAAGATTGCATATATGTGAATAAAGTTGATATCTACTTCCCACACAAACTTTAATAGCCCGTAAGCGATTACGTGGAAAATAATAGCCACTTTCGCAGCTAGGGCTGGCACCCTCTTGGTAAACAATCCAACAAGCACAATGGTAATAACAGGGATGTTATAGAACCCAGTGAATATACGAATTATTTGCCACAATCCCTCAGGTGCAAACATAAGTAGCGGCGCAGTGATAAAAGACAGCACAGCGATTATGATACTGGTGATCTTAGCCACGCGTATTAGCTTTTCGTCACTCACTTTATCTTTCTTAAAGGGCTTATAAACGTCTAAGCAAAATAGAGTAGCAGCACTGTTAAGCAGTGAATTAAAAGAGCTAAACACCGCACCAAGCAATACAGCTAAGAAAAAACCTGACAAATACTGTGGCAGTACGTCTTTAACCAAGTGGGGGTAGGCGAGGTCGATAGTTTGTAGGTTTTCATCTTGGTATAAATGGTAAGCAATAACGCCAGGTAGCATCATCATAAAAGGCACAAGCACTTTAAAGTAGCCTGAGAACAGCACGCCTTTTTGACCTTCAACCAGGTTTTTGGCTCCTAGGGTTCGTTGAATAACGTATTGGTTTGTACCCCAATAGAACAGGTTAGCTAATATCATACCTGTAAAAATAGTGCCGAAAGGGACAGGATCGTCAACGCCGCCTATAGCATTGAGCTTTTCGGTTTCCGTGGTAGCTATGGTAGAAATGCCGTCACTAAAGCTTCCGTCACCTAAAGCAATTAAACCAAGTACAGGGACTAGTAAGCCCACAATTAAAAGGCCCACACCATTGATGGTATCTGAGACAGCTACTGCTTTTAAGCCACCAAAAATGGCATAAAGCGCACCTATGGTGCCAACGATCACAATGGTTATGACTAAGCCTACTTCATAGCTTACGTTAAAAAGGCCCGGCACATCGAAGAGTCGCAAAACCGCAATGGAGCCTGAATAAAGTACCGACGGAATAGTCACTAAAGAGTAGCCCACCATAAACAGTACTACCGTCATTCTGCGCACGCTGTCGTCGAAGCGGTCTCGTAAAAACTCAGGTAAGGTGGAAAATGCCCCCGCTAAATAACGGGGTAAGAAAATAAGCGCCATAATTATGGTAGAGATACCTGCGGTCACTTCCCACGCCATCGCGCTAAGGTTATAGCCAAAGGCAGAGCCGTTTAAGCCAATAAGCTGCTCGGCAGAGAGGTTGGTAAGGATCATAGACCCAGCTATAAAGGTGCCGGTCAGCCCTCTTCCTGCGAGGAAGTAACCATCTTGGGTGTTAACTTCCCCTTTGGTCTTCATGTAAGAGATAGCGGCAACGATCGCCATAAACGCCATACATGACAGTAGGGTAAGGGTAATATCCATGAACAACTCCTAAGCGCTATGCTGGCCAGTGCGTGATATTCGACATATCCATATCGGTATGCTGCACATCAGGACCCATAACAATGCGACTGCCTTTTTGAATGAATACAGCAACATCATTTAGTGCCAATATTTCTTCTTTGTATTGTTCACCCTGTACCACTTCATCGGTACCAAAACGCACCCACTCGCCTTTGGGTAAGTAGTATTTAATTTTGCCGCCAGGCACGACACAAGGCACAACCAGCAACTCATCACCGCACATAAACTGTTGTTCAAAAGCGTGAGAAAGCGGCTGGTCAGGAAAGGCTAACGCCATAGCTCGCTGAACCGGCAGGCCCGTAAGCGATGCTTTTTCTGCGGTTTCTTTTAAATAAGGAATAAGCTTGTAGCGCAGCTTTAATGCGTCAAACACGGCATCTGATGCTTCATCACCATATGACCAGGGTTCACGAGGGCCAATACCATGTAATCGCATGTGGGCGCTAAATACTGATGCTTGCGCCCATCGTACATAGAGCTCTGCGTCTCGGGTATCTTTGTAAAAACCGCCGATATCTGTAGCAAAGAAGGGCCCGCCTGACATGCCCCACGATAAGCTGCCACGTATACTTGCCGCGAGGCCGTGCCAATCGGCTTGCGGGTCGCCGCCCCACTGTGATGGATAGCGCTGGCTTCCCGTCCATGCAGAACGGCTAAATAAGAATGGGCCAGTTTTGCAGTAAGCTGCAGCTGCCTCATAAACGCAGCGGTTATAAAGCATACTGTAAACATTGTGCAGGCGATTGCCGGTATCACCGCTATACGACAACATATTGTCGTCTTCAAGTTGTTCGCCAAAGTCGGCCTTGATCATGTCTACACCAAGGTCAAATAAAGGCTTGTGCGAGGTTTTCCAAAATTGGTAAGCGTCTGGGTGGGTAAAGTCTAGAATACCCGAGTCTGGTAGTGGCGTAAGCACTTCGCCAAAAGGGCTTAAATCCCATTCATACCGGTAAGCTTCTCCGGTTCGTTTGTCTTTTATCAGCCAGCCTTTATCAGCTGCTTTTTTGTATAGCGGGTTTTTCACTGAAATCATGGGATATTCCCATACACAAATCTTAAAACCTAACGCTTTGAGTTCATCAATAACCGGCTGTGGATCTTCGTAGCGTTTCGGGTCCCACTCAAAAGCAAAGCGAGTATCCGTGTCTTGCCATGCACGACCGTCAAGGGTAATTACATCACAAGGCATATTTTTTTCGCGCACTTCACGGGCAACGGCAAGTAGCTCATCCGCATCTTTGTAATACGCTTTAGAGAGAATGACGCCTAGACTCCAGGTCGGTGGTTTAGGGGCAAAACCAGTTAGTTCACTGTAGGTTTTAATGCTTTGGGCCGGTGAGTCTTGGTGGAACAAAAATAGGTCAAGAAGACTATCTTCTACTAAACACACATACGCTCGTTGTGACCAGAGCGCATATCCCACACCATGAGTAACGGGAGCAGGTGTATGTACAAAAAGATTCCAACCTTCTGGGCTCCAAGCATACGGCGTATTTTTATATGACTTTTCCGCGTTTACGCCAAGGGCGTCATGATTGTACGAACGAATAAGCTGACCGCGTTTATCAAGCTTGCCCCATTTCTCGCCAAGACCGTAAACCGCCTCGTCATAACCAAGCTCCAGGCTCACTAACCATCCGCTGTCTGTTTTAGCAAAGGGCGGTAAACGATGCTGGCGCACAAAGTGGCCGTCGGTAGCGCTTTGTTGAACCAGCACATCATCTTTATACAACTTAAAATGTAGAGGAGAAGCAAAAATTTCTAAACGATAATTGCCAGCGACAAGCGTGCTGTGAGACTTGTCACCTGAATATACTAACGTTTGCTTATCGGGCGACTGTGCAAGCATATCAAATTCGTCAGTGGCGTTAGCGTCACTTTGAATGCGTAAGCCAAACTGGCTGATACTTAAGCTCAATTCACCGTACTGCGTAGGGACGATAAGTGTTTTATCGTCAGACAAAAAGGGCTGCTCGGCGATGTCAGCAGCTTCAATATCATTCCAATCTGGTTCAGTTACACAAAAAGCGTTACTCATTTCTACATTACCCTAGATGTCTTATATAAGACATAAGTTAATGAAATGTAACTTGGGTGTCAATCTGCAATTAGTAAATTATAAAGATTTAGATCGATACTGTGTCGCTTAATTTAAGATAAGGTTTAATTTATTAGCGGCACGCAATCGTGCCGCTGTAGGCTTGTATTATGTTCGACACTAAGTATTAAACACTGATATTTTTAATAATAAGTGTTATGCCGCTTAACGCGAGCATCGTCAACGCTAATAGCCTTACAGAGGCGGCGGGTACGCGCGCTGCAAGCATTCGCCCTATTCTAGTAAAAATGAGAATTACCGGGATGGCAAAGACTGCGGAAACAAAAACCTCGCTAGATGGCAAAGTTCCAAAGGGTATTATAGCCAAGCGCAATAATGAGGTTATGCTGAACACGGCGAGAAGCGTAATTCTAATTTCGTTAATTGGCCAGGCTTGTCTGTAACACTGAAAAACCACCGGCGGACCGAACGTAGAGAAAAGCCCACCTAACATTCCGCCTAGGCCGCCCGCAACAGCAAAACCAAATGCACTACCAGAGGGCTGCCCACGTTTTCTTTTAACCAGTAAAAGTCCACAGCAACTTAAAATAGCGAAACCAAGCAACAGATTAAGCCATGTTGCCATGCCAACAGATAAATACTCTAACACCGCATACCCTATGCCCATAAACGGAATGCCGCTAAGAAGCAGAATGGTAAAAGCACGTTTATTGATTTGTTCGACATTTCTTGCCACTAGGCTAACGGAGTTAAAAAGGCTCAAAAAACTCACCATAAATGTGGTCGCAGTGAGGGGTAAAATACCAAACAAGGTAAAGCTAGACACCACCATAAGCCCAAAACCGAACCCGCTTAACGTCTGCAGGAGTGTTGCAAGACCTAAAAGTGCGAACATGGGGAGCAGTGTTTCCAAGAGCATGTATGTTATTCCTACGATGTATGTGATTTAAGTCAAAAATGCGCTATAACTCTTGTGTATGATATAAAAACAATAATTAAGCGTTTAGGTTAGGGTTCATGTCTTCATCTCAATTCGATCACAAACTCAGCGGTCCAAGTCTTGCTTTTCAGCCTCTGTATCAACAGGTAGCTGAATACATTAAACAACTTATTGTCGAGCGTCGATGGCAACCTGGTGAGATGCTGCCAAGTGAGTTTAAACTTGCAGATGAGTTTAAAGTGAGTCAGGGAACCGTTCGCAAAGCGTTGACACTGCTAACTGACACCAAAATTGTAACCCGCAGGCAAGGGGTGGGTACATTCGTTTCTGAACATACCGCTCAAGATGCACTATTTCGTTTCTTTCCGTTGCAAGCTGACGGAAAAGGCGCCGATTTACCTAAAGCAGAGCTCATCAGTAAAGAGCTGGTTGATCCAACTGAAACGGTCCAGGCAGCCCTTGCTATAGCTGCGAAAGATAAAACCGTAAAACTTAAACGCAGACGCATACTTGAAAACGAATTCTGTATGCTTGAAACTATATTTCTGCCTTCCAAAATGTTTCCTGATATCCATCAGCGCGAAGATATTCCGCATACCCTGTATCACTTTTATCAAACTGATTATAACCAAACCGTGTTTAAAACCCGTGACAGCATTAAAGCCATGCTCGCAACAAAAAGTGATGCAAAAAGCTTAGGCGTTGAGAAGGGCACCCCCTTACTTTTGGTCACTCGCGTCACTGAGTCCATCGATGGCAAGCTAATAGAGTATCGTGAAAGTAAATGCAGAACCGATCATTACCATTATCAAGTAGAGCTTGATTAATTAACTTCATCGCTGACTAGCGACTCTATTAACCGCTACTACGTAATGCTAGCCAGGCTACGTTACATGCTCGGCTCTGCCTCGACTAACTTTTTTGTGTCTATACTTTAGCCGCTTCAACTTGTGCCTGTCGCCTGCGTTGTTGGTTTTTCTTTAAAAATTGCACCTCATTAACGCCCAAACTTGAATACTTGCCCGTTTTGCCTCCTCTTAAGCTAGGCAGGTATAGCGGCTTTTCAATCCAGTGACTGAAAGCCTGAGTACTATCTTTGCATTTAGTTTGTTAACACTTTGTTGACATCGAGATATCTGTGTAATAACTTATGTCTTATACAAGACTAAAGTTTGAAGCTGAAGTTATACAAGAGCATACTGTTAAAGTAAAACTAATTAGCTTAATGCAACAAATTCTAAGGTGAGTGAAACGATGAATAAGATACCCGAGGTAGGTTTTGGCTTCTGGAAAGTAGATACTGCCATTTGCGCTGAAACAACATACCAAGCAATCAAAGCTGGCTATCGCCATTTAGATTGCGCAGCAGATTACGGTAATGAAAAAGAAGTGGGCGAAGGCATAAAGCGCGCTATTGATGAAGGCCTGTGTACCAGAGAAGAGTTGTGGGTAACATCGAAACTTTGGAATACCTTCCACGCTCCTGAGCATGTAGAGCTAGCGCTGGAAAAAACGCTATCTGATTTACAGCTAGACTACCTAGACTTGTATCTTATCCACTTCCCTATTGCGCAAAAGTTCGTGCCAATTGAAACACGGTATCCGCCAGAGTGGTTTTACGACCCTGACGCAGCTGAACCTAAGATGGAGCTTGCTCCTGTGCCGCTTCACAAAACGTGGGAGGCCATGGAAGCGCTCGCAGATAGCGGTAAAGCAAAACAAATTGGTGTGTGTAATTACAACACGGGCTTGCTTAATGACCTAA
This sequence comes from Alteromonas sp. S005, assembly GCF_036864475.1. Taxonomy (NCBI): domain Bacteria; kingdom Pseudomonadati; phylum Pseudomonadota; class Gammaproteobacteria; order Alteromonadales; family Alteromonadaceae; genus Alteromonas; species Alteromonas sp. S005. Next base: position 113,748 of record NZ_JAZETN010000008.1, read on the forward strand.
TGAGCTACGCGCGCATTAAGCCAGCAATGCTGCAAATTGAATCTCATCCGTACCTTACCCAAGAGCGTTTAATTCGTTTAGCAAAAGACTATGGCTTAAATGTTACCGCGTTCTCACCTTTAGGTGCGCTTTCATACTTAGAGCTTGAAATGGCTGACCAGACTGAATCAGTACTTCAGCAGGACGTAGTGAAAGCTGCTGCAAAAGCCCACGGTAAAACGCCAGCGCAAATTGTATTGCGTTGGGGCATTCAGCGCGGCAACGCGATTATTCCAAAAACGTCGAAAGTAGAACGTATAAAAGAAAACTTAGCGCTTTTCGACTTCGCTCTAAGCGACAGCGAAATGCAGGCTATTTCAGCATTAAACATGAATCGTCGATTTAACGATCCGGGTCACTTCTGCGAAGCAGCCTTTAATCGTTTTCATCCCATTTACGACTAGGAGTTTACTATGAAAAACGTCAATGACAGCTCTGCGGTAGCGTATGCAAGCGTACCTACTCAGCACAACTACACCGGCGGCGTGTTCCCTGAAATAGTCGTGAACAATGAAAGCTGTTCCACTGTAGAAGAAACGGTTGCCTTTGTTAAAGCGAACCAGGCAGAACTTGAAGCAAAACTTGCAAAATCTGGTGCGCTGCTATTTAGAGGATTTCCTCTAGATTCAGCAGAGACCTTTGACGTTTTTTCAGCTGGCTTCGGCTATCCTAACTTTACTTATCAAGAGTCTCTGTCTAACGCGGTGCGTATTAACTATACCGAGCGCGTATTTACCGCTAATGAAGCCCCCAAAGATGTGGAAATTTTCCTCCATCACGAAATGGCTCAAACGCCTATTTCTCCAAGTAAGCTTTTCTTCTTTTGCAAAACCGCAGCAGATGAGGGCGGTGCTACGCCGCTGTGTCGTTCAGACAAATTGTTTGAAGCATTGAAGGCAGAGAACCCTGAATTGGCAAGTGATTTCAAAGAGAAAGGACTGAAGTACACCACCACCATGCCATCGGCTGATGACGCTAACTCTGGTCAGGGCCGTAGCTGGAAAAGCACGTTAAGTGTTGAAACAGTAGAAGAAGGTGAAGCTAAACTTAAAGAACTAGGTTACAGCTGGGAATGGTTGGAAGATGGTAGCTTAAAAGCGATTACACCTGTGCTTCCTGCGGTAATCGAGTTGGATGACGGTTCTGAGGTGTTCTACAACCAGCTTATTGCAGCTTACATGGGCTGGAAAGGCGTTCGCGAGAACCCATCTTCAGCAATTACGTTCGGTGATGGCAGCGCTATTCCGAAAAAGGGACTTGAGCGTATTGCTGAGCTTTCTGAAGACTTCACGTTTGATTTAGAGTGGCAAGACGGTGACGTGGCTATTGTCGATAACTATCGTGCTATGCACGGTCGTCGCCCTTACTCTGGCGATCGCAAGCGTGTAGTGCTTGTGGCGTTGGTTGCTTCAGAGCGTTAATGCTATGAATGACATAGCAGTAAAGTGCAAAAACATTTGGCCGGGGCTAGGTATTGCCACCATCACGGGCATGGCGGCCTTGTTTTTAAGTGAGCACTACAATGCCCCTGCTATGTTGTTTGCTTTACTGTTAGGCATGGCGGTTTCGTTTTTATACCAAAACGATACGCCATGCGCGTGCGGAATCGATTTTACCGCAAGTACCTTGCTTCGCGCGGGTGTGGTTTTACTGGGCTTAAGAATAGCGTTAGGTGACCTGGCAGTGCTAGGTTGGCAAACAGCGCTCATGCTCGCTGGCGCCATTTTTACGACCATTGTTTTGGGCGTAGGCTTGGCAAAAGCGTTGGGGCTTCAAAAACGCTTTGGTGCACTTACTGGTGGCTCTGTCGCTATTTGCGGTGCTTCTGCTGCGCTAGCCATCTCTACCATACTGCCAAAAGGTGAAAACCACGAACGAGATACCCTGCTTACCGTTATAGGTGTAACGGCTATGTCCACTATCGCCATGGTGCTTTATCCCATAATCGCGGGGCAATTAGGTATGACAGACACTGAAGCTGGTATCTTTCTTGGGGGCACAATTCACGATGTGGCGCAGGTGGTAGGTGCTGGTTATTCGGTGTCAGAAAGCGCGGGTGATATGGCAACCCTTACCAAATTGGTGCGCGTAGCCATGCTGATGCCGGTAGTACTGATCATGATGCTTGTTATCAAAAGATTCTATAAAGCCAGTACCCAAGCAGAAGGCGGTGAAGTACCTAAAATGCCTCTGTTTCTCATCGGCTTTATTGCATTGATGCTGCTCAATAGCTTTGTAGCGTTACCTGAATTTGTGGTTGAAGCAGGCACGCAAGTTTCTCGTTTCTTTCTAGTTGTTTCCATTACTGCAATCGGTATGAAATCAAACTTAGGAAAGCTTGCCGAAGTCGGCATGCTCCCCATAGTCATGATAGTGGTTGAAACCCTATGGATTGCACTGCTTATTCTCGGTTTTCTTTACACCATGTAAAGGCTGTTCATCATTTTGCAGCAGTATGTTTTAAATAAAAATCGTTTGCACTGATAAGGTGATCTAAGTGAAAAAACACGGTCTTCACGAACTTTACGCCAAAGACCCTGTAAAAGCCGACGAGCAGGTTTTTCAAAGAACCAGCAATACACTGACTCGCCGTGGCTTTATAAAAGGTTTGAAGTCACTGTCTTTGCTACTCGGTGCCGAAGTGGTCTACGGACAATTTATGCCAGCAGGCCTCATTCCTGCAGCGTTTGCTCAGGCCGACACGCCTTTTTCTATTAAAGGTAAAAACGGCTTAACCATACTCAATGACAGACCATTAAACGCAGAAACACCAGCACACCTATTAGGTGACGCAGTCACACCCGCATCGCGCTTTTTCGTGAGAAATAACGGTATTCCCCCGCAAGCACCAGATGCAAATAGCTGGACGCTTACTGTTGAAGGGGAGTCTGCAACACAGTCAAAAACCTTTACTCTTGAAGAACTAAAAGCTCAATTTAAGCATTACACCTATCAGCTTACATTAGAGTGTGGTGGAAATGGGCGTGCCGAGTTCTCACCGGCCGCTACAGGTAACCAGTGGACAACGGGAGCGGTAGGCTGCCCACGCTGGACAGGGGTGAGGCTAAAAGATGTTTTGGAGTCAGTGGGTGTTAAGGATGATGCGGTTTACATTGGTTATTACGGTGACGATCAGCACTTAAGCCGAACGCCGGGCAAAGCGGCTATTTCGCGAGGCGTGCCCATCGAAAAAGCGATGGAAGATGAATCCTTAATCGCGTGGGCAATGAATGATGAACCCCTTCCCTTAATGAATGGTTATCCGCTGCGACTGGTATTTGGTGGCTGGCCTGCTTCAACGTCAGGTAAGTGGCTTAAGAAAATAGTAATTCGAGATCGCGTTCACGACGGTGCGAAAATGCTAGGGAAAGCTTATCGGGTACCATGTAAACCTGTTGCGCCTGGCGCGAAAGTTGACGACGAAGAGATGTGTATTATCGAAGCCATGCCGGTTAAATCGCTAATTACATCTCCAAAGTCAGGCAGTGATCATCCTGTGGCAAAAAGTCTAGACGTGCGCGGTCATGCATGGTGTGGCGAGGGCAAAATTGCCAAGGTGTTTACTTCTATTGATTTTGGTCAAACCTGGCAGCTTGCTGAGCTGAATGCACCGGTAAACAGGCATGCATGGCAGCAGTTCAGCACGCAGATAAACTTTCCTCAGCAAGGCTATTATGAGGTGTGGGCTAAAGCACAAGATGAGCATGGAAAGTCACAGCCTATGGTGTTACCGGGCTGGAATCCGAAAGGCTATTTAAACAATGCCTGTCATCGTGTCGCTGTGCGTGTGGTGTGAGCTAAATGACGCGATATTTGATTAAAAGGGGCCGTTAAGATGGATGGCTTAACAGTTCGTCTTATATTACTAATAGTGTTCCTTTATTTGCCACATTTAGCTATTGGGAGTGGTAATAAAGTCGTAGAGAAAAATGGAAGCGAATCAACAATACATGAGCAACCCGCTCTCGACGCTCAATCTGGCCTTGTAAAAGCAGACGGTTTTACTTTAGTGCTAGCCCATTGCAGTGCCTGTCACTCACCCTCCCTTATTACTCAAAATGCCATGAACCGTGAACGGTGGCTTGAGACTATCCGTTGGATGCAAGAGACGCAAAAGCTATGGCCACTGGGAGAAGCAGAGCCTTTAATTTTAGATTATCTATCCACCTGGTATGGTCCCAAAAAAAGCGCCCGTCGTGCACCTCTGCCGCCTCATTTGCTGCCCGCCAACTAAAAACAGAATTAATAGTTTTATTAATCCCCCACAGTTTTATGAATTTCTGCCGATAATCAAACAATAACGCTACTTCAGACTAATGGCTAAAATGATTAAATTTCTGTTAGTCTGAACAAAACAAATCTATAAAAACCATTGGTAACCAAACATGTTTGTATCACGCAGCAAATTCGAAGAAAAAGAATCGCAAGTTCAGTTGTTAGAAAAGCGACTTCAAGAGATGTTAGACAAGGTTTCATTACTTGAAGCTGAAAATGCAGAGTTAACTGCGGCTTTAGAGACTGCCAATCATAAAGATGCTACATCTGCCAATGCCACTGTGGTCAAATGTTTAGTTGATTCACTGTCACAGATTGAGGGCGTTCGTGAGACAGTTTTACGTTCTTACGAACGAATTAATGAGGAAAGTAAGTCTATTGTTAATATAAACGACTTATTTAGCGAATCGGCCTCCACATTGAGCAAAATCGTATCGGATATGAGCGGTTTGAATGTTCAGATGGGCAGTATGAGCGAACGCATCTCAGGTCTTTCCACAACGGCCGACAATATCAATAAGTTTGTGACAACCATTACCAGCATTTCTGACCAAACTAACTTACTTGCCTTGAATGCAGCGATTGAAGCTGCCCGTGCTGGTGATGCTGGGCGAGGCTTTAGTGTTGTTGCTGATGAAGTACGAGCACTGGCAACAGAGACCAATAAGTCTGCAACAGAAGTGTCAGAGCTTGTAAACGGGATAATTCAATCCACTTCAAAAGCGGTGTCAGGCGTTAATGAACTGCGCGGTAATAACGAAGAACTAGAAACAGGCATTAACCAGCTAAATAGTAGTTACGAAACTATGGTGCAACATTGCGACAGCATGAAAGCTACAATTAGTGAAGGCGCAATGGCTACGTTTATCCAAACGGTAAAGCTAGATCATGTAGTGTGGAAATCTGGAGTTTATGAAGTGTTGTGTGGATTTAGCAATAAATCGCCTGCTGACTTCAGTGATCATGTAAATTGTCGTTTAGGGCAATGGTTTAATCAAAATGCAAACACTTCAATTGGCCAAACCACAGCTTTTAGAGAAATTGAAGCACCCCACGCAAAAGTGCATAGTAGTGGTATTGAAGCTATCAGAGCAAAACAAGCGGGTAATAATGCAGAAGCAGATGCTAAACTGATAGAAATGGAACAGGCGAGCGAGCGTGTAATGATGCTTCTGGATCGCTTAGCCGGTTAACTATCAAGTGGTGAAGCACACATAAAAAGCGTGCCCTTATTCTTAAATGGGTACGCACATTGGAGGGCTTTTAGGTGAGTGAGAATTCGTATTCCACCGAAAACGAACGCATTCGAGCGCTTGAAGCCCGTGTTAATTCGCTAGAGCGGCAGCTTAAACGTCAAAAAATTGCACGTAAAAACGCTGAATCTTTCTTAGAAACTTATTCACAGGATGCCTATTTAGTCAATCAGGCATTACGCAAAGCACTTAAAGACTCTAAACAAAGGGAACGAGAGCTTCTTTACCTCAATCGAACAGCGTCCCAACTTACCCAAGCAATCTCCGGAGAAAATTACATATTTTCGGCGCTTGAATCTGCCGTAGAGTTTAGCGGTGCGTTTTGCGGTAAAGCCTTTACCGTTAAAAATGGTGAACTAATTATTGGCAATGATGATAGTGTGCTGGTTCAGGGGAAAGGCTGGACAACGTCTCATACTTTAGCGCAATTTATCCAACAGGAAACGCCACTAGATTTACGAGAAAGCTATTCCCACTGGTGTGTTAGTGCGGTAGTACAGCCTGAAACAGATAAAGAATCTCGCTTACTCCACTTTATGCATGAAATGTCGAAGGGGGAATACACGTGGTTAGTATTGTTGACCAAAGACGATAACCTAGAAGAAGAGACGCTTTACGTTTTAGATACCACAAAGCATTACCTCAACATCACCTCTCGATACCAAAATAAGAAAAGTGAATTAGATACCAGGCAGCTAGAGCTGAGTAACGTGAAAAAGGATAGGGATTTCCTTGAAGAAAGGTTAGTCAGTGCTGACAAAATGGCCATGCTAGGTCAGTTAGCTGCTGGTATCGCCCATGAAATTAACAACCCAATCGGTTATGTGCGAAGTAACACTGTCGTTGCAAAAGATATCTTTAATGATTATCAACGCGCTCTCGAGGAAATAGGTAGCCTTTGTAAAGAAGCGGGCGGTGAAATTGAAGTGCAGTTCATGGCATTAGAAAAGCGTTTTTCGCTCAAAGACAGCGCGACCGAAATTGCGGAAATGTTTGATGAGTCTCATGAAGGTATTGAGCGCATAATCGAAATCGTGAAAGCGTTAAGAAGTTTTTCTTATCCAGGCTCAGGCAAGCACTCTGAAATTAGCGCTATCGAAGCCATGAATATAGCGATTAAGCTCACCAATAATTTGCATCGTTATCGCAATGTGGTGCGCTTTGAAGTGCCTGAAGAAGACGCTTTCTTCAACGGTAACTCAGGGCAAATTCAGCAGGTCCTTGTAAACTTCTTAACCAATGCGATATATGCCACTCCTGAAGGGAAAGAAATAACGCTCAAAGTAGAGAAGGAGGCGGACAATGTCCGCTTAATCGTTGAGGACGAGGGCGTAGGCATGTCTAAAGAAACACTGAGTAAAGTTTTTACGCCTTTTTTTACCACCAAACCGCCAGGCGAGGGTACAGGGCTAGGGATGTCTATTTCTATGACTATTGTTGAGGAGCACAATGGCAGGATTGATATCGTCAGTACTGAGGGAAAAGGCACGACAGTATCTGTCATATTGCCATTGGTCTAAAGTATAAAGTTCTTTTTTAACTGATTGATAAAATATAAAATTTCTCAAAGTTTTTTCTCAAACTAGACAGCGGCTGTTTATGTTCTAGTCTTATGAGAAAGCAAAGGTTTTATGCTCTATGGATGAGTACTTTGCAAAATGGAGAGAGTATTTAATGAGAAATAACCAGCCTGTTACCCAAAAAGAGTATAAGTTTCCATCTCACCACCGCCTTATTTCATCAACAGATAAGCGTGGGGTCATCCAACACTGCAATAGTGAGTTTGTGGAGGCGAGTGGTTTTACTCGTGAAGAATTAATAGGAAAAAACCATAACTTGATTCGTCACCCCGATATGCCTGCACCCGTATTTAAGGAAATGTGGCGTACTTTAGAGTCTGGGCAAAGCTGGCTGGGGTTAGTTAAAAACCGAAGAAAAAATGGCGATCACTACTGGGTTTCAGCATTCGTAACGCCTGTATATGACGGCAAAACAATCGTGGGGTATGAATCTGTCCGCGTGCCTGCTTTAAATGATGAAATTGCCAGAGCGGCGAGCGTCTATGCGAGAATGCAAGAAGGCAAGTCGCCGGTATCGCCAGTATCTAGAACTGTGCAGACACTTTCTCATTTAGCTCCGTCATTAATGTTAAGCTTTTTAATGGTGTTGGCTCTTGGTTTTACACATGGCGTAGCTGCGGCTGGCATTGCTCTTCTAGGTGCCATTATTTTAATGGTGACTCAACAAGCAAAAGCCAAAAAAGATTGGCGGGAGCTGATTACACTCAGCCCTGAAAGCTATGCCGATGAAACGGTGGCGCAAACTTACTTCCCAGACCCACCTCATATTAGCCAAGCCAAACTCGTGTTAGGCTGTGAACTTGCTAGAAACCGCACAGCATTAACTCGAATACAAGACGCGTCAGCGGGTCTTGAGTCTATAGCTCACGCAACGCATCATCAGGCTGAAAGCACAAGCGCTGCCGTCGTTCAACAAAACCAGGCTACTCAGCAAATCGCCTCCGCGGTTACACAAATGAGTCAAGCTATCCAAGAAGTTGCTGAGCGGGTTGAAGGTAATGCCAAAAGTGCAAAAACAGCAGCGGCCAACGTAGAAACAGGTAACCAAAAAGCAGAAGAAGCCATGCAGGCCATTGTTGCTTTACGCGAAGCTGTTGAGTCAATATCGACAACAGTAACTGAATTAGCTCAGTCAACTAGTGATATTGGTGAAGCGGCCAACATTATTTCTACCATTGCCGAGCAAACAAACCTGCTGGCACTTAACGCCGCGATTGAGGCTGCAAGGGCGGGTGAGCAAGGAAGAGGTTTTGCGGTTGTTGCTGATGAGGTGCGTACCTTAGCTTCGAAAACTCGCGAATCGACCGACAAAATCCACAACATTATTACAGAACTTGCTGAGCGCTCTGACCGCGCGGTGCGAGTTTCAACAGAAGGGTTAGCCTCAGCAGAGCACGGCAGCGCGATAGTAGAAGAAACCCGAGGAGCCTTGTTTGAAATTAATAATGCGGTGAAAGGTATCGCAGATGCTACTGTGGAGATGTCTTCAGCTGTAGAAGAACAAAGCACGGTTGCGGAACATATTAATCAACAGCTAGTAGAAGTGGCTGATGGCGCATCTGAAACCCAGCGTTCCTCTGAGGCATCGCTCGCGGCCAGTAACGATTTGCGCGCCACGGTGAATCAGGTACATGAACTTATTTTGCGTTTTAGCACAAACAAGCGTGTAGGAGAGTAACACTCTCCTACGCGTTGGTTTTGCCTAGTTCGTATTCAGTCCAGCATGCAGACCGCGTTTATAGGCTGCAACGGCCGGGAACAGCGACACTAAATAGGTACACCCTAATATAAGTAAAATGATAATAGCGCTGCTTTGTACAAACAGAGGGCTACTTAAAAACAGTCCATAAGTGCTGCTTAACCAAGGCTTTAGTACACTCATTAATCCGGCAACTAAGCCCAAACTTAGCGCAGCACTCAAAATGGAAAGCAGCATAGCTTCAATTTGAATTAGCAGTAATAAAGTAAATGGTCCGGCGCCAATAGTGCGTAAAACAGCTATTTCTTGGTAACGCTCACGCATAGTTGCAAGTAGCATGGTTGCAAGCCCAATAAGCGCGCAGATGACGATAAGACCGGAAAGGCCAAGTAATAGCGATTCAACATTTCCCATAATTTGCCAAAGTTCTGCGAGTGCCATGCCCGGTAGAATAGCCATTAGCGGCTCATTTTTACTTTGATTGATCTGGTACTGCAGTTGCAGAGCAGTTACCCGATGTTTAAGCCCTAGCATCACCACAGATACAGACTCAGGCGTAAACGCTTCGCTATTGTAAGACGCATGTTCACCGGTATGCTCGTCGTGCTCGTGCTCGTGCTCGTGCTCGTGCTCGTGCTCGTGCTCGTGCTCGTGTTCGTGTTCGTGTTCGTTCGCCTTGTCAGCAGATTTACGTCCTAACATTGAGGTGGGTGAATGCTTGGGCCCTGTGTGGGCCTCTTCAAGGCCCTGCAAAGTGACATAAACAGCCTTATCCACGGGGGTGCCTGTTTTATCTAAGATTCCGGAAATAGTAAAAGGGTGATCGTCATGATTATTGAATGAAACACTGCCTAAGCCGTGAGAAATAATAATCTTATCGCCTACTTCATATCCCAATGATTCGGCTATATCAGCACCAATTACCGTAGATAGCGGCTGTGTAAATGTCGCTCCATCAGATAGCTGTAGTGACTGCATGTCCCCGTATTTAAAGTGATCAAAAAAGCTGTTGGTCGTACCTACCACCCTAAAACCTCGGTGAGTATCACCCAAAGATAGTGGGATAAGCCACGATATCTGCTTGTTAGATTGAAGCGCCGCAATACTTTTATATTCAATACCTTTAGTGGGAGTGCCTATATTAAACACTGACGACAGAAGTAAATTAAGCTGTCCACTTGGTGCGCCAACGATAAGGTCGACGCCTGACACTGTGCGTGTAAAGCTGGTTTTCACTTGGCTTCGAATAATGTCCACGCACAAAAGTAAACTTATGCTGATAGTAATGCTTAGAAGCGTGAGAACTGCCGTGGTTTTTCTGCGCTTTAAACTTTCAATAGCAATGGTACTTAGCATTATGCACGCTCCTGTACTTGCTCGATGCCACCGAGTGAAGACTTTGCATGGCTTGTACTTAGGCTCAATTCACTCATACTGCAATGACGGTCAAAGTAGCTCTCCATTGCTTTATCATGACTAACGAAAATCATGGTGCTCTCACCTGCTACATCTTTTAACAGCGACATAAAGCTATCTCGCGCGTCGCTATCTAACGCCGAAGTTGGCTCATCGACAATCAATAACTCTGGATCATTAATGAGCGCTCGGGCTATTGCTACACGCTGCTGTTGACCAATACTCAAGGCATCGGCTTTAGCATGCAGTACCCGTGAAGGGAGTTGTAGCTTGTCGAGTAAATGAAGAAGCTTCGCATCTTCCGCCGTTTTGCTTATTTTTTTATTCGCAAAATATACTGCGGCGTTAATATTTTGTGCCACAGAAAGGTAGGGAATAAGATTAAACTGTTGAAAAACAACGCCGATATTGCGTGCTCTAAACTTGTCCCGCTGTCGGTTCGATAGTGCGGAGAAAGGCTGCGCTATTAAGGCAATGTCGCCCTGAGTTGGAGTTAATGTTCCGCACAGCAAATTGAGCAATGTGCTCTTTCCGCTACCTGAAGGCCCTGAAAGAAAAACGTGCTCACCTTGCGAAACTTGCCACGCTTTAATGTCAATGATGGGGGGACTTTCTTTGGTGTACGAAAACTGTAAATTGCTAACTTCAATCGCTGTGTTGCGCTCTTTATTCACTGCGTTGTGCTCTTCAGACACTGCGTTGCGCTGGGAATGAGTGCTATTATTTTTATTGATGGTATTCACGCTAAGCCCGACCTGTATTTACGTCTTATATTCACATTAGCAAAAGCGACACGTCTGTTCACCCTGTTAAAAAGCAGAGAAAACACATTGCCGCGTTGAGGTAATGTTATCAAATAACATTTTTGCGTATAGCTATGCTATCAGATCTCATCAGCCTAAAGCGGCAATTGCTCTTATTAATTGCTCATCATAACGACGCAAAGGAGAAGCGCGCCTAAATTATCAGCCGTTAGCTTGTAGCTTTACCACTTCAGCGCTTTCGTCTTCTAATACGCTTTCTGCAGTAGCGCCTTTGAAAATCTTACTGATTTTATCTTTGTTTTTAGACAACATAATGGTGAGCTCTTCCACTACGCTATCGTCAAGCTTGATGCCCTTCGCATGAATGTAGTCAGCGAGGTTATCTGCCGCATCGAGCATTTTGTCATACTGATCAGCTTCTTTTTTGTCGGTAGTTACCAATTTTTCTACCCCTTTGTGCGTAACAACATACTGTGTGGTAATGGCCATGGTAGGTCCCCTGTTTATTAAAGACACAAAAACTGTACAATAATTTACTGTATAAATAAACAGTATTTTAATTAAATGTCTGAGCGTAGTGTTTGGAGAGAGGGCAAAATGATTGTTCTAAAGGTGATTAATGCTTGTGCAATTAGTAACTGCTGCGTATAATGCGCGCCCTTACAGCCATCCCAATTCGTTCCTTGTCTCCATACAGTCGGCTGTACTGTCGAGGCTACAACCGTAAGGAGCTATAATGCGTCATTACGAAATCGTATTTATGGTTCACCCTGATCAGAGTGAACAAGTACCTGGTATGATCGAGCGTTATACTACTATCCTAAAGCAAGACGGTGGTCAGATTCATCGTTTAGAAGATTGGGGCCGTCGTCAACTGGCTTACCCAATTGAAAAGCTGCACAAAGCCCACTACGTACTAATCAATGCTGAAGCGTCTGCAGAAGCTGTTGATGAATTGGAAAATGCTTTCCGTTTCAACGACGTGATCCTACGTAACATGGTTATGCGCACTAAGACTGCTGTGACTGAGCCTTCTCCAATGATGAAAGAAGAGCCTCGTCGTGAGCGTCGTGACGATTCTGCTCCTCGCCAAGATCGCGCGGAAAAGAAAACTGAAACCACTGAAGACAACGCTTAAGGAGATCACCCATGGCTCGTTTTTTCAGACGTCGTAAGTTCTGCCGTTTCACTGCAGAAGGTGTGACTGAGATTGATTACAAAGATATCGCTACTCTTAAGAACTACATCACTGAGAGCGGTAAAATTGTCCCTAGCCGTATTACTGGTACAAGCGCAAAATATCAGCGTCAGCTGTCTTCTGCGATCAAGCGCGCACGTTTCCTTGCGTTGCTTCCGTACACTGATTCACACAAGTAATTTGGCGAATATAAGGGTTAGCTAAGATGAATATCATCCTACTAGATAAAATCGCCAACCTTGGCGGCCTGGGCGACCAAGTGACTGTTAAGTCTGGTTACGCTCGTAACTTCCTTTTCCCACAGGGTAAAGCGGTTCCTGCAACTAAAGACAACGTTGAAAAGTTCGAAGCACGTCGTGCTGAACTTGAAGCGAAAATTGCTGAGCAACTAGCTGCTGCTAACGCACGCGCTGAGAAAGTTGCTGAGCTTGCTGAAGTTACAATCGCAGCACCTGCTGGTGACGAAGGTAAACTATTTGGCTCTGTTGGTACTCGTGACATCGCTGATGCAATTACTGCAGCTGGCGTTGAAGTACAAAAAGCAGAAGTTAAACTACCTACTGGTACTCTTCGTGAGACTGGTGAGTATGACATCGACTTACAACTTCACTCTGACGTTATCACTTCAATCAAAGTGATCATCATTGCTGAAGCGTAATCGCTGACGTATTTGAAAAAAGCCGCTCTTAGAGCGGCTTTTTTTTGCTTAGAATTTGCCATCAATCTTAAAGACCCCCTAACGCTCAAGTCGTGAAAAAGCAAATTGATATGCAGGCTGATGAAGGTTTAGCAACAAATAGTCCAAGTAACCTTGGTGGCTTAATTCAAGCTATTTTTGTTACAAATTTACTGTGGTGCCGATAGTTTCTCGCTTTACAATAGCGGTTCTTTTGATGTCTGCACAATTGAGTAAATAAAACATAGACGCAGCAGCTAACTAAGCGCTTTGACTGCTAGGTGGAGCTACATGGACGTGATGTTGAAAATGGTAATGAGTTTAAAGAGGTTAACGACGTTGTCGGCGTCGCTAGTTGTAGCAGGAAGTATAATGACTGGCTGCGCCAGTTCTAATTATGTTACTCAAATAGAAGGTGAAGATGCGGTAATCAAATACACAGATGAACCGGGTTTCGAGGACAGGTTCAGCAATATCTACAGCGGTTTTAAAGCATACCCTGTTACCTGTACTAATGATTGCTATCCGGCATCTACTGACATTGAGTGCGAAAGTGACATGCAGAATTGTCAGTTTGTTGGCAACAACCCGACATTGAACTCGCAAACCCCCTTTACCGTAACCTGGTTAGGGCACGCCAGTTTTTTACTGAACATTGACGATGGTGAGCAAATACTTATCGACCCGGTGTTTGGCCAGTTTGATTGGCCCGTTAACTGGGCTTTTCGGTTGGCAGAGGGGTTTAACCGCAACGAACCCGCTAAGGTAGGTGGAGACAGGCTGGCTAAAACCGATGCTGTGGTTTATTCCCATATACACTATGACCATTTTAATAAAGCTGATATTGCTGAATTAGGTACAAGGCCTGAGTATCTTGTACCGTTAGGTTTCGCTGAGCACTTTCCAAATAGAGGCTATTCCATCAGTGAGATGGCGTGGTATACCAGCAAAAACGTAGGTAACACCTCTATTCACTTCGTGCCTGCCCATCATTTCAGTAACCGAATTTGGGTGCCTTATTTGTATGAGGACGACAATGCTACATTGTGGGGTGGTTGGGTATTTGAGAATGAAGGGAGCACTTTGTTCTTTGCGGGAGATACGGGATATTCGCCGCACTTCAAAGACATTAAAGCGCGCTTTGGGGAAATAGATGTTTGCCTGTTACCTATAGCGTCTTATTTTAGCGAAACCTCGCCTAAATGGTATCGCAAGGTGCATACTACACCAGAAGATGCCATTGTTGCCGCCCAAGACCTGGGCTGTAAAGCCGTAGTGCCTTGGGGCTATGGAAACGCCAGCTGGATGATGGGAGACAAAACATCACACTCTGCGCTATTTCGACTGATTAAAATGAAGCGGCAGCTAAACCCTTCCATGCCTTGGATTATTTTGAATGAAGGTGAGCGAGCGTCTTTTTAATTTAAGCTAGGGATAAATGGCCTATTTATCCGCAATCTTATCTGCAATTTTTTGGCATTTTCCGCGCCATTCATCATCAAGCGGTTCAAGCGTAGCCAGCTTTTCAGCCAATGCTGGGTCCGCTTTTGTATGGGCACACTGCATTAAGGTGTGAACATTAACAGTGTCACCTTCTCGGTGCAGTAGTGTTACTTCGTCGCCAACGTTAATGGTGCCGGTTTTAATAACTCGGTAGTACCAGCCAGTGATGCCTCGTTCTCCAACAAATCTATCTAAGTTGGGGATGCCAAAGCGGTGGGATATTTTATTGCAAGGGGCACGGGGTGCACTTACTTGCAGTTCTACCTCGCCGAACTTCCATATATCGCCGATATAAACGGTAGCATCGTCCATGCCCTCTACACTGATGTTTTCGCCAATACTGCCTAACGAAAATTCGCCTTCAGGAAAGTGTTTTTTCAATGTTAGATAGTTGGTCGGATTGAACTGATGAAGCACTTTTTCTGGCCCGCCGTGAAGGCGTTTGTTGGCCTGTTCGTCTTCATCGGTTCTGTCCATATGTACCGTTAACGCGTCGACGGGGGCTTTAACAATACTGCTTGGTGCCCCACGAGGGCCAAGCGGCTGAGGTTTTCCAGCAAACAGAGCGTTAACAGAAAATGAGGTAGACATGGCATCTCCAAAAAATTTTTTGTGCATTTAAACCTTTCTACTATAGGGTACGACTAACCTTATAACTCTAACAAGTGCTAATGCTAATCAGCACCACAAATAACAAAGAGAAAAGAATGGAACACACACAACAACGTGTTGTACACGCCAATGTGGTGTTTGGTAACAAAGGCGAAAACGAGCTTATATCTAAAGCGAAAGAGGGCGATAAGCAGGCGTTTAGGTCCCTTTACGATGAACATATTGGGCGAGTCTACGCGCTTTGTTACCGGCTTACAGGTGAAAAGGGAATGGCAGAAGATGCTTCGCAAGAAGTCTTTATTCAGCTTTGGAAAAAGCTCGGTAACTTTGATGGCCAAAGCCAATTTTCCACGTGGTTACACAGCGTTACGGCAAACATTACCATTTCCTATATGCGCAAGCAGAAAGGGTGGGTGCAGCGGATGTTTAACTTAGAAAATAGCGGCATTAATGAAATGCCTGCTCAAGAGAATAGCACCGATGTGGATTTAGAAGCGTTGATTATTCGCCTACCAGAACGCGCCAGAATGGTTTTTGTACTTCACGCACTTGAAGGTTACCGACACGAAGACATTGCCAACATGTTGAGTATGGCAGTGGGCTCAAGCAAAGCGCAATTTTTCCGTGCTAAGCAATTATTGAAAGATTTTATGGGAGTCGATGATGAGTGATTTTGATAACAAGCTTGCTCAGCATGTGTCTGGGTTATCGAAAGAGAAGCAGCCAGAAAGGGACCTATGGCGTGGAATTGAACTAGGCATAGCGTCTCAGCAGAGTGATGCTTCAAATGAAGAGAGCTCACCTTCTACGGTAACTTCAAGGCAGTGGCTGGCTATAGCTGCCAGTGTTTGCTTGGTTACTGTCTTGTGGTTTGCTGCTCCTTTTGTGTTCAAAAGCGATGAAAGTAGAAGCAGCGGGTACGCGTTGATTGACGCAATGAGCAGCCAACAGCAGCAGCAAGTTAACAGCCTGCTAGCAAATTATGAAAGTACACCAGCACTAACACAAGACTGGCAGGAGCAACTTAAAGAATTAGATGATGCCGCTGATGTTATTAAGGCGGCGTTAAAAGACGATCCAGACAACTCAGCATTAATAAAAATGCTGCATCACGTATACCAACAGCAAATTGCCTTGATTGAGCGAGTGCACGCGCCCAAGTGGCAGCAAATTTAATAAGGGCTTCAACATGAATGTAAATATGAAAAACACAGTATCTGATAAGTTAACGCACACGTTCAGCACATCGAACAGGGTTAAAGCTGTGCTAACTACGGCATTATTAAGCATTACTACTGCCGCCTTTGCGGGTGAAAAAGTTGATAAAACCATTGATACCTCATCCTCTCCTAAAGTTGATATTGAACATATCGATGGAAAGGCTGACATCCGAGTATGGGATAAAGCTCAGGTACGGGTAACAGGGGAGCTTGGTGATCAAACCGAAGAATTTATTTTTGAAAAGCGCGGAGATGTTGTTGTTATTCACGTAGAGGTGGAGCACCGCTCAAAGAGCTGGTATCAGAAGAGTCGAGATGGTGATGACCTGATAATTTACGTGCCATCGGCAAGCGATCTTCATTACACCGCAGTCAACGCAGATGTGAAAGCTGAAGGAATAACAAAAGCGGTAGATGTAGAAGTTGTTAACGGCAATGTCACACTGGAAAACATTGGAGAGCGCGTTGAGGTTGAATCTGTGAATGGCGATATCTTATTAAAGAACGTTAAAGGCCGTTTAGAAGCCGGCACGGTTAACGGCGATATAGAAGCAACGCACGAAGGTACCACGCCTGTGAGTTTTGCAGCGGTCAATGGAAAGCTTGATATCGCATCGAGCAGCCCTGACTTATCTGTTGAAACTGTGAACGGACGTATTGATCTATCGTTGCAAAATATTGATAGCCTGCAGATAAATACCGTTAACGGTCGTACTTTCGCTAAATTGGGGCTGAATTCGAATGGCAGTATTAAAGCTAATTCGGTTGGTGGAGCAATGGAATTTGTTTTCCAAGATGATGTCTCAGCGCAGTTTGATATTGAGACACACGCAGGTGGGAACATTGTAAATAAAATTAGCGGTGAAAAAGCACAAAAACCAAAGTATGGACCTGGAAGCTGGTTGCGCTTTATACACAACGGTGGTGCTGCGAGCGTCGATATTTCAACGGTGCATGGTCGTATAGAAATAGATCAAAAATGAATAAGCTATAGTAAGCTTGATTGAGACTTTAGCTTGAAAAAAGCAATTTAGACCACATTTATTAATCAGTGTATGTGATGACGTTTAAAAAGCTGCGTTTGTACGCAGCTTTTTTTGTTTGGTCGCTAAATGTTGATATTTGAGCGTTTAGTTAGAACTATAGGGAAAGTTTAAAACTCTATAATCAAGCCATTACAAGTAAACTTTTTAGTTGGCTTGTACGTTAAACTATCTGATTTTAATGAATTTTATATATGGAGAGTAAATTGAGTATTATTGGACACGTCAAAAGGTTTTGGCGATTTCATAGCCTAATTATCGGTGCGTTTGGGATATGTGCGCTAACCTTAGGTTGTGCTGTTCAAGAGCCCGCTTATTATGAAGGAACTTGGGTTGTTACTAAAGCTTATAACGTTGGCATTACCGCTCACTCAACAGCTGAATCAGAGCAGTTTCTCGGGCGCTCTGTAACCTACGAAAAAGAGACCGCGAAACTCGACCAAGTCTTTTGCGAGTCACCTGTTTATACCTCCGAAGAGATGAGTGGAAGCGACTTTCACGCTACTTTTGGTGCATCACCGTCGTCACTAGATTTCAGTGATGACACAATTACCCAAGTAAGTTTTGCTTGTTCAGATAACGAGGCAATCATGGGGTCGACACTGATTTTTCAAGAGAACATCAACACTTATACCTTAGTAGATGGCACTTTTCTGAAGCTAGAAAAAACGCTATAGCTTAAGCTGCCTTTTTAGGCTCTCACGATAAAAGACCTGCTTCCTTTGTTGAGACATGTGCGTTAAAAGCGCATAATATCCAACTGGTTTTTGTGCATTGGAATAGGCTTTACTTGTGGCGTCTGCGTCTAACAACGATAAAAATGTTGATAAATTGAAGGTTCCCCCTCATAGCATTGAGGCTGAGCAGTCTGTTTTAGGCAGCATGCTTATCGACCCTGAAAGCTGGGATAAAGTCGCGGAACTCGTTACCGATAACGACTTTTACAATCGTTCACATCAAATAATCTTTCGTGCTATTACGCGATTGCTTAATAGCAGTCAGCCTATCGATCTTATAACGGTTTCAGAAGAGCTCGAAAAGCACGATGAACTGGAAGATGCGGGTGGTTTTGCGTATCTCGGCGAGCTAGCGAAAAATACTCCAAGTTCTGCAAACGTAGTCTCTTATGCACAAATTATCAGCGAGCGTGCTATTACCCGTGAGCTTATCGGTGTAGCCCATGAAATTGCTGAAGTAGGTTACAACCCTGAGGGCCGAGACAGCGCAGACATTCTTGATCTTGCGGAAAGTAAAGTTTTTGAAATAGCAGAACGAAGAACCGGTGAGAACGAAGGCCCTCGCGATGTCGAGTCTGTCTTGGGTAAGACTATTGACCGTCTTGAAGAGCTGGTAAAAACCAACAAAGAAGTGACGGGGGTTACAACTGGCTTTACTGACTTAGACAAAATGACCAGTGGTATGCAGCCCTCTGACCTTATCATTGTGGCAGCGCGTCCATCAATGGGTAAAACCACCTTTGCAATGAACTTGATTGAAAACGCCATGATGGCGGAAGAAAAGCCGGTGCTTGTTTTCAGTCTTGAGATGCCTTCTGAACAAATCATGATGCGTATGTTGGCGTCATTGAGCCGTGTTGATCAAACGAAGATTCGTACCGCTCAGCTAGACGATGAAGACTGGGCGCGTATATCCAATACTATGGCTATGCTTAAAGATAAAGACAGCTTGTTCGTTGATGACTCTTCGGGTCTAACACCTATGGATGTGCGGAGTCGAGCCCGTAAACTCGCGCGAGAGCGCGGTGGAATCAGCCTTATCATGGTGGATTACCTTCAGCTTATGCGTGTACCGTCGCTAAGCGATAACCGTACGTTGGAAATCGCCGAAATATCACGGTCATTGAAGGCGCTTGCTAAAGAACTTGAAGTACCCGTAGTTGCGCTGTCACAGCTTAACCGTACGCTAGAACAACGTGCCGATAAACGCCCAGTTAACTCTGACCTTCGTGAATCTGGTTCAATCGAGCAGGATGCCGACCTTATTATGTTTATCTATCGCGATGAGGTTTATCACGAAAACAGCGAATATAAAGGCATTGCAGAGATTATTATTGGTAAACAGCGTAACGGCCCAATCGGTACCTGCCGACTTACCTTCCAAGGCCAGTTTTCTCGCTTTGATAACTATGCAGGCCCTGCCATCGCAGATGAGTACTAACGCACTTTACTGGTTTGAGTTAATTGTCTATCAAACTAGCAAGCTGTAATTGAATAGCGTGAGACACTCGTTTTTGTAAAACGCTATTTAGGACGGATCAACAGATACAAAAAAGGCGCCTTTCGGCGCCTTCTTCAATTCATATAGTATGAATTATTTTTCTTCAGCTACTTTCACTGTGTCTTTAACTGTCACTGAAATGCGACGGTTAACACGGTGTGCTTCAGAATCGTTATCAGTATCTAGAAGCTGAGTTTCGCCGTAACCGATAGTCTCTAGGCGAGAGCTATCGATACCGTACATGTCTACCATTACTTCTTTGAAGTTAGCAGCACGACGCTTAGAAAGGTCCATGTTGTATGCTTCAGAACCTGGTGCAGAAGTGTGACCTTCTACTACTGCAGTTGTTGAAGGATACTGCTTCATGAACTCAGCAAATTCAGAGATTTCTGGATCTTTAGGCATTTTAACAACAGCGCTTTCGTTGTCGAATAGAACGCGTAGTGTGATTTCTACTGTCTCTTCGTCAAATACTGTACAACCTTTAGCATCAACTTTTACGCCAGCCGGTGTATCTGGACACATGTCTTTGCTATCAACAACGCCGTCATTGTCAGCATCTTTAAGCGCACAACCAGTAGCATCTACTTTAGTGCCAGCTGGAGTGTTAGGACACTGATCAACGCTGTTTAGAACGCCGTCGTTGTCGTTATCAACGCTACAGCCAGTCGCATCAACGCGAACGCCAGCTGGAGTCATTGGGCACTGGTCTTTGCCATCTACAACGCCATCGTTATCGCTGTCTTTAGGTGCTGAAGGTGTCGCTTTACCAAATGGTACGGCTAAACCTAGCTTGATGCTGTAATCGTTATAATCTTCGCCGAAGTCATGGTAAGCGGCAACTTCAGTAATTAATTTAATATTCTCATGAACATCCCAGTGCTTACCAATACCAATGTTACCAAGAGTTGTAGAGTCAAGAACAGCTTGGCGCTTTACACCACCGAATAGGAACCACTGGTCATTTGGCATGAAGTACATTACATCAACGCCGGTCATTTCACCGTCGTCTTCAGCCGAATTTCCCGCATTATCAGTATATTCTAGCTCTAATGCAGTAAATTCAACTCTTGCGGCCCAGCTTTGAGTGAAACGGAAACCGTACTCAACAGTTAGGCCGATACCGTTATCGTCCGCAACGCCCTCATTGAAAGGTCTAGACTCATCAGTGTTGTAGTACATCGCTGAGCCACCAAACCAACTTTTATACGCTGGTTCAGAAGAGTCTTGAGCAAATGCACTGGTAGATGAAAGTACAGCAAGAGATAGCGCTGCCATTTTAAAGTGTTGTTTCATAGTCACATCCTGTTTAACGTTGAGTGATTATCGATTTTAGATAATTTTGTGTTGTGCTTGTCGCTATAAGCAAGCACAAATTGTGCCATTTATAATATGGGTTAGGCTGCAATCCCTTGTAATGTGGCAATAATTGTTCGTCTTCCACCATGATCTCGGTGTTCACCGAGCATGATACCCTGCCACGTACCAAGTGCAAGTTTGCCTTGTTGGACAGGAATGGTAAGTTGACAGCCTAGTATACTCGATTTTAAGTGAGCAGGCATATCATCTTTACCTTCATAAGTATGCCTGAAAAAAGGAAGCTCTTCTTTTACACTATGGTTGAAAAAAGCCTCCATATCATGCCTCACTGTGGGGTCGGCATTTTCGTTTATTGTTAAACTTGCACTGGTGTGCTGAAGCCACAGATGTAGAAGCCCGACTTCAACATGCCGAATACTGGGGAGTGAAGACTCCACCTGTTCGGTGATCAGGTGAAATCCTCTGGGGTAGCTATTGAGTGTAATTTTTTCAGAGTGCCAGAAATTATTTGTCAAAACAGATTTCCAAATGCGCTAATCCTTCATCGCACATGAAAGGGAGAATAATTTTAGCACCGTCAACCTGATGGCTAATAGTGTGTTGCTTTCCTGATACAACGATAGGTGTTGCCATTCCGAACTCGAATCCGCGTTCTGCTAGATCTCGCTTTGCATTCCCGCAAATCATATTAGTGACCTCACCGACCATATCACCCACTTCAGCATCAAGTTTTTCAGGACGCTCTCCCACCATTCGCTCCATAATAGTAAGGGCAAGTGTTTCATCGAACGTGATAGACATAGAACCGCGAACATCTGGACCCACCATGCCTATCAAGCCAGAAACATCACCTTTAGCGATATCGCTTTGCTTGCGTTTAGGCTTGCCCGGCGTCAACTTCGTTTGTGCCATCGTTTCTAGCACGTTTAGCAGGCCGGCAATAAAAGGGTTCACAAAATCAGCATTCATGTGCACTCTCCTGGGCAGTGGGCGCTTCGGTTTGTTGACAGTCGGCACATAATCCATGGGCCTCAATGGTTTGTTTCGACACTTTAAAGCCGTGTTGTTTTGCCTGATTATCGAGAGTATCTTGAAGGCCTTCAGACTGAATCTCGGCAACATCACCGCAGCTGTCACAAATTAAAAACTGAACGGGGTGGTTACATCCAAAATGGTAACAGGCAACGAACGCATTGGTAGACTCTAAGCGATGAATAAAGCCAAAGTCGAGAAGAAAATCCAAGGCGCGATACACTGTCGCAGGCTTTGCGCTGGACTCTGTTTCTTTTAATGAGTCGAGTAGTTCATAAGCACCCATGGGGCCGTGCTTCGATACAAGAATCTCGTACACCTTTTCTCTAAGCGGTGTAAATCTGGCGCCGCGCTGTTCGCAATAAGCGCGCGCTTTATGAATAAGTGTGGTTTTGTTCATTGATGATAACCGTAAACTCGACTGTCATTGTTATATTAAAGCGTCACTTCTGGATCACGTTTGTTTGTGTGGACGTGAGCAATTAACTCATCCTCCAAGGCAAAACGCTCTTCTAGTGTTTCTCCTAACTGGGCTAGGGCGCAATCGAAGCGCGACGCTTGCTCTGGGGTCACGGCTTGTGCAAACGTATCGTTGAATTCCAGTGCAGCGTCAGTAGTTTTTGTCAATTCAGGGTAAAGCTTGTCCCGCAGTGCCGAACCCTCACTGTCACCCTCAACTAAAATATCGAAAACTTCGAAGTGACCAGCAGAGAGATAATCGAGTAAAGCACCACAAAAGTTTGCGATTTCATCGGCATCGGGTAAACACTCGCTCTGACTGTTAATACCGGCAAGCTCACAGTACGAGACTAGTAAAGCTTGTCTGTCTAAAAGCCAGCGGTCTATGACCTGGCTTTTACCACCCCATTTAGATTTAACGCTTTCCAACTGTTGCAACATTGTATGCTACTCGTTTAGCGACAATAAGTTTCAGTATAACACCGTGCACTAGCGACACAAATTTTGCACGAAAAAGATTACAGTAAAAACATGGTGCTAAGATAGACTGAAAAGCAATTAGCGTTTCGCTGGCCTTGAATTTACAACTTTTGGTCTGAATGAACGGTAACCTTTATTTGTCCCTAGTGTATGATGAAGTTCAGGAGCACAGGAGTAACACAAGATGATGATGAAGTTAGATGAGGGAAAATTGATTACCCAGCAGGCAATGTGGGTGGTATTCAGCCGCAGTAAAGTTCTAATACATGAATCATCTGAGTCTATCCCCGTCGCTTACTTAAGTGAAATTCCGTTTTTGGCATCGTATGTTGATGAAATACATCAACTTCCCCCCCTAAATGACACTGCGCACAGAGACTTGCCTGTTTTTGTTGTGGATTTAGGAGCTGAATATGTAGACGAACCCGGCTGGGAAACAGTTTCACTTAGGCAGCTTCTTTTTGCTGAGTATGACATTGCTTTTTCTGTAATAGGCAGAGCATGGCAATATATTCATTTTTTGCGTACCCATCAGTTTTGTGGTCAGTGTGGTGCTAAAACGGAGCGCGTTGATTGGGAAATGGCAATGCAGTGTCACCGCTGTCAGCATCGAACTTATCCAAGGGTTTCACCTTGTATAATCGTCTCTATTCACAACAATGAAAAAATACTATTAGCAAAAGGGGTTCGCCACAAAGAATCCAATATGTACTCAACCCTTGCCGGCTTTGTAGAAAGTGGTGAAAGTCTGGAGCAAGCTATTCATCGAGAAGTATTTGAAGAGGTTGGCGTAAAAGTTAAAAACCTTCGTTACTACAATAGTCAACCTTGGCCGTTTCCTCACTCTCTCATGGTCGGATTTATTGCTGAGTATGATGGGGGAGAAATTCGTTGCCAGGAAAACGAGATAGATGACGCACAGTGGTTTGACGTAGATGCATTGCCGACTATTCCACCGAAAGTATCTATCGCGGGACAACTCATCGCCAAAACAATGTCTCTAATTAGCAACAAATAAAAAACCCTGCCGAGGCAGGGTTTCAATATGTTTAGCACGGCCCCATAAAGGGCTTCTTTTCGTTTAACAGCAATAGTAATAGCAAACGCTCACTTTAAGTGCAAGTTACTTTTTAAATGCCGTATGAGAAATACTCGTCTTTAATTATCGACACTACATCGATTTGTCATGGAAACTCCGAGTTTTTAATACAGGTTTTAGCACACCTTGGTCAGAATGCTGGTATACTTCGCGGCTCTAATATGTACAGTTATTTAGGTGAGTTATATGTCGCAAAATTTCCCCAGTGTTGATAAGCCCGCGTTGAAGAACGATCGTTACTTACGTGCGTTACTTAAACAGCCGGTTGATGTGACACCTGTATGGATGATGCGACAAGCGGGACGTTACCTGCCAGAATATAAGGCGACCCGTGCGGTGGCAGGCGACTTTATGTCGTTATGCAAAAATGCTGAGCTTGCCTGTGAAGTTACGTTGCAGCCTTTACGCCGTTTTCCTCTTGATGCCGCTATTCTTTTCTCTGATATTTTGACTATCCCAGATGCAATGGGGCTTGGTCTTTACTTTGAAACAGGCGAGGGTCCACGTTTTAAGAATCCAATTACGTGCAAAGCGGATGTGGATAAAATCGGTCTGCCGGATCCAGAAGGCGAGCTGCAGTATGTAATGAATGCGGTTCGCACCATTCGCCGAGAGTTGAAAGGTGAAGTACCATTAATTGGCTTTTCTGGAAGTCCTTGGACACTAGCCACCTATATGATCGAAGGTGGTTCGAGTAAGGCCTTTACCAAAATCAAAAAAATGGCGTTTGCTGAGCCAGCCACGCTACACGCATTGTTAGCCAAACTAGCCGACTCGGTAACTGAATACCTTAATGCGCAGATTGCAGCGGGCGCCCAATCTGTCATGGTATTTGATACATGGGGCGGTGTGTTATCTCCTCGTGATTACAAAGAGTTCTCGCTTCAGTACATGGAGCGTATTGTAAGTGGTTTAACTCGTGAAAATGAAGGCCGTAAAGTGCCTGTTACTTTGTTCACGAAAAACGGTGGTATGTGGTTAGAATCAATTGCAGCAACAGGTTGTGACGCAGTCGGTTTAGATTGGACTATCGATATTAAAGAAGCGCGTGCACGTATTGGCGATAAAGTTGCGCTTCAAGGCAATATGGATCCTTCTATGCTTTACGCTCAACCGCAACGAATCGAACAGGAAGTGGCATCTATTTTAGAAGGCTATGGCGAAGGAAGCGGTCACGTATTTAATTTAGGGCACGGAATTCATTTAGACGTGCCACCAGAGAACGCTGGCGTGTTTGTAAACGCAGTGCATGAACTTAGTAAGCAGTACCACAAGTAAGCGTTTCGACAAAAAGGACTGGAATGAAAGCGTGGCTTGTGGTGCTACTAATAGCGTTTACGTTGATAGCGGGATATAAATTCTCTGGTTATCAACATCAGCTAAGTGAATCCAATGCAGAGAAAGAGCGACTAACAACGGTGTTAGAGCGCTCTCGCGCCACGGAAGCCAGCGAACTTAAAGTCATTAAGCCTGCTGCTAAGCTAGCTAAAAGCGAAAGCAAAGCACCGCGCCTTGTTGACGTCGACGATACTGAACTAGCCAGCGCGCAATTTGCACAAAGCACTCATTCAATACTCCCCGACTCGTTTTATAAGAAAACAGAAGGTTCACTTAATAACTTTTTTGCTTTATCCCCCAATAAAGAACGCTTCATGTTGGAATCGGTAAAGTGTGGAAATGGGCTCTGTGAAATAACAGGTGAGTACGATGGTTCTGAAACTGAGTTATCTTTGGTGATTGCAGCTTTAGAAAAAGAACCATGGTGGCAGTTTGGTTCACCAACCATTACTACAAAGGAAATTCAGCGCGGTTTGAGACTAAATGTGTCTTTTGTTGCCTCACATTTGCCAAGCGCTAAAGTACAAAATGGTACAAGTGCCCGAGTACAAAATACAAATGGTGCTCAGCCCGACTCGAATAATCAAATTGGAGCGGACCACATAGCATCAGCAGGATAACGTTATCATTCACGTTTAATGCTGCTGTTACGAGTAAATCTTAAGCGTCTCTGGGTAAGCCTTTTTCAACAACCCGTATCAGCCGAGCTTGTTGTCTGCTGTCACCACTTGCAGTTTGTTGTTTGTCTTGCTGTTGCGCAATAGCCCAGTCAATGTGCCTGTCTACTAAGTCGCTTACACACCCCCGCCTTTCTTCTAAAAGCTTAATGCTTTTTTCATTATAAGGAGCATTGCCTAGCGCAACGGCGATATTTCTCTGCCACTTTTCAAATCCGATACGCCTGATAGGCGAGCCTTCGGTATTGCGTAAAAAGGTTTCTTCAGACCAACTAAACAAATCATTAAGACTTTGACCATGCAATACCTGCCTAGGATGAAAGTCTTCTTCATTAGTAATATCGGCGAAACGATTCCAAGGACAGACAAGCTGACAATCATCACAGCCGTAAATGCGATTGCCCATCTTGGGTCGCAATTCTTCGGGTATGTCCTTATCCGACTCAATGGTGAGGTATGATATACAGCGTCGACCGTCCACTTTATATGGCGCTACAATCGCGTTTGTCGGGCAGATGGTTAAGCACGCCGTGCAGCTTCCGCAGCCTTCTTCAATTGGTGTATCTACCGGCAGCGGTAAATTAATAAAAAGCTCCCCTAAGAAAAACCAAGAGCCCGCTTCTTTATTAAGTGTCAGGCTGTGCTTACCTGTCCAGCCAATCCCCGCTTTTTCGGCAATGGCGTGTTCCAGAACGGGTGCTGAATCCACAAACGGGCGGTATTGGGTATGCGCAAGAGAGGCGGTTATTTTTTCGCCTAGCTGTTTTAAGCGCTTACGTAACACTTTGTGGTAGTCACGGCCTAACGCATAGCGGCTGATATAGCCTATTTCTGGCTTTTTTAAATGCTTAGCAAACGAGGCATCAGGAGGTAAGTAATTCATGCGAACACTGATTACACGCAATGTGCCCGGGACCAGTTCATCTGGCCGAGCACGCTTCATCCCATGGCTTTCCATAAAGGCCATATCACCGTGGTAGCCCTTGTCTAACCATTCCTGTAGGTGCGACTCGTGCTGATGTAGATCAATATCGCTGATGCCAACCTGTTGAAAGCCTAGCGCTGTACCCCAAGCCTTGATATTGTTGGTCAATTCAACAAGGTCGATAGAACTAATTTCGGACATGTGCTTATGCTAGATACTCAATTAACGTCAAGTTTATCATACAAACTATTTCGGGCCGATCAGGTTAGAGAAAATGAAGGGCAAGCTGCTGCCGACTCTGGCTGTGACATGTTTACCTTAATGCAAAGAGCCGGTGACGTGGTATTTAAGCAATGCTTAGAGCTAATGCCTAATTCAGATATTTATTTGGTGTTAGTAGGCCAAGGTAACAATGCAGGCGACGGCTATATTGCTGCTATTAACGCAAAACTCGCAGGTAAACAGGTTCACCTCTGTGCGGTTGAGCCCGAACGTACCCTCGAAGGGGACGCGGGTAAAGCACAGCAGCGCTGGCTTGATGCAGGTGGTAGCATAAACGGCTTCGATGCAGGGTTATTGGAAAAATCTGATGTTGTTATTGATGCCCTTCTAGGTACAGGTATAAATAGTTACATTCGCAACGAGTTTGCCGATGTTATCGACGCTGTAAATGCTTCAGCAACACCTGTTGTAAGTGTAGATGTGCCATCTGGACTTG
This sequence comes from Alteromonas sp. S005, assembly GCF_036864475.1. Classification (NCBI taxonomy): domain Bacteria; kingdom Pseudomonadati; phylum Pseudomonadota; class Gammaproteobacteria; order Alteromonadales; family Alteromonadaceae; genus Alteromonas; species Alteromonas sp. S005. The sequence continues at coordinate 141,312 of NZ_JAZETN010000008.1, forward strand.
ATGCAAATACAGGACAGAGCTTGGGCCGTTGTGTTCAGGCCGATATCACAGTGACATTTGTGGGTATAAAGCCTGGGCTAGTCACTGGTGCAGGCAAACAATCATGCGGCAAACTGGTCTACGCTGATTTGGGTATAGGTAAAGCTTTTCAAGCATTAGCCAAAGCCAGCGCCACTATGCTGAATATCGACCACTTTAAAGGGATGGGTCCTAGGGAGATCAACAGTCACAAAGGCACTTACGGACGGTTGCTATGTATTGGCGGAAACCGAGGAACTGCAGGAGCTATCCGACTCGCCAGCGAAGCGGCACTTCGAAGCGGTGCGGGTATGGTGCGTGTTTACACCCATGAATCTTCAGTGGTTCAGGTTAGTGCCGGCAGGCCTGAACTTATGGTAACCGACTTTAATTTGGAAGACGCACTTGCTTGGGCGACCTGCGTGGTTATTGGACCAGGTCTTGGGCAAGATGACTGGGCTGAAGAAACATTTGAAGTCACAATGAAGCATTGTCAAAGTCAAAATAAGCCTGTGGTTATCGACGCTGACGCGCTTAACCTTTTGTGTCAGCAATCCACCGCGTACACCCTGTCGGACAGTATTTTAACCCCTCACGCGGGTGAAGCAGCGCGCCTACTGGGTGTTTCTATTGACGATGTAGAAAGTGACCGCTTTAACTATGCAAGACAATGTTCACAGCGATACCACTCCGTCTGTGTACTCAAAGGGGCGGGCACGCTTATCGATAACGAGAAGAAAACCTGGGTTTGCCGTCACGGTAACCCCGGTATGGCCACGGCAGGAAGCGGTGATGTGCTAAGCGGAATTCTAGGCGCATTGCTTGCACAAGGTGTAGAAACGGATATTGCAGCAAAGTATGGTGTGGTGCTTCATGCAAAGGCAGGTGATGATATTGCCCAACTGTACGGTCAACGTGGTATGATAGCGAGTGATTTGTTCGACGCAGTACGTGCGCTTATCAACCACTAAATAGGTTGGTTTTGTCTTAAACGGGCAGGCATCTACTGTGTTATCTTCTATTACTGTGGAATATTGTTGATGTCTTACCCGCATACCTCTTTTTTTGCTAATGAAGTAGATGATACCGCGCAGCTTGCCAAAGACTTAGCGCAAGCTGTTTCTAGTCAACTCCCTACCGATGCTGTTATTTATCTCAACGGCGATTTAGGGGCAGGAAAAACGACATTTAGCCGTTATTTTATTCAGTCTTTAGGCCATTCAGGTAGCGTTAAAAGTCCAACTTATACACTGGTTGAACCTTATGAGTTGGATAGCGTCAATATATATCACTTCGACCTGTATCGCTTGGCCGACCCAGAAGAGCTGGAGTTCATGGGAATTCGCGATTACTTCGGCTCGGGCGCAATAGCGCTTATTGAATGGTCGGAAAAAGGCGGCGAATACTTGGCATCCCCAGACTTAGTGATTAGTATAAATATTACGCCATCGGGTAGACAGTTTAATTTGGAAGCAAAAAGTGCCCATGGTGCTAAGTTGCTTCAACAATGTAAACGCGTGTAGCGAACATTTGAGTTGAAAGAAACATTGAACAATTAGCGGCTCCGATGTTTACGAGAGTGGCATGACAATAACATAAAGGCTAATTATGGTGCGCAGTATAGTTTCGGTATTATTCTTGTGTTTCGTGGTGCAGTTTGCATACGGCGCACAAAATAACATCGACGGAGTAAGAATATGGCCGTCGCCGGACAATACACGTGTCGTTTTCGATATGAAGTCTGCGCCAGATTTCACCTACTTTACTCTGAAAAACCCAGTTCGGTTGGTTATCGATCTTAAAAATACTAGCGATTCTGCAAACCTTTCAGGCGTTGAAAATAGCGGTAACTTAATTAAAAAACTGCGATATTCGACCCCTAAAAATAAGTCATCGGCTAGGATAGTTGTTGAACTTAACAGAAGTACAAAGCCCTCATTGTTTGCTGTGACGCCTAGCGGCTCTCTTGGCCACAGGCTTGTGGTTGACCTACCTGACAGTTCGCCTAAAAAGTCCACTACATCGTCGGCATCGACATCAATAGGCTCAGTGGTAATTGACGATAAAAGCAGCGCCCGTGACAGAGATATTATCGTTGCCATTGATGCCGGACACGGTGGACACGACCCAGGCTCAGTTGGGCCTGCAGGGACGTATGAAAAGCACATCACGCTGAGCATAGCCAAAAAGCTTGAAAGCAAAATCAATCGAGAACCCGGTATGCGTGCCATAATGACACGCGGCGGTGACTATTATATTTCTCCCAATCGTCGTCCTGAGATTGCCAGAGAGAAAAAAGCTGACTTACTTATCTCTATTCACGCCGATGCGTTTAGTCAACCACAGCCGCGAGGTGGCTCGGTATGGGTGCTCTCAACACGCAGGGCCGACACTGAACTAGGTCGCTGGTTAGAAAAATCAGAGCGCCATTCTGAGCTGTTAGGCGGTGCCGCTGAAGTTATCAATGATAAGTCCAGCGAACGATACCTTACTGAAACCATACTGGGCTTATCTATGGATCACAGCATGGCGACCAGCCATGATTTAGGTAATAAAGTGGTAGAAGAGTTGAAGCAAGTGACCAGCCTTCATAAAAGAAAGCCACAAGCTGCTAGCTTTGCTGTGTTGACTGCGCCAGATATCCCGTCAATATTAGTTGAAGTTGGTTTTATATCGAACCCGCAGGAAGAGAAAAACCTAAACTGGTCGAAATATCGCGAGCGCTTGGCGAATGCTATGTTCAAGGCAACCAAGCGCTACTTCAAGCAAATACCGCCTGATGGTACACTGTGGGCTCAAGAAAAAGCGAACAGCAGGACGCACAAAGTCAGAAGCGGTGAATCGCTTTCACTATTGGCACAGCGCTACAATGTGAAAGTGAGCAGTATTAAAGCTGCTAACGATCTTTCGAGTGATGTTGTTCGCGTAGGACAGGTATTAAATATTCCGAGAACATAAACCAAGGTTCAGTTTTACCGGACATTACCAGTGCTTCCATGCGCTTACATAAAACCTCATTACGAATTCATATAGTGAATACTATACATTGAATACCATAGGGTAGCCCTTTGCCTATACAGCTTTTATCTCCTCAACTCGCTAACCAAATTGCCGCAGGTGAAGTGGTTGAACGTCCAGCATCTGTCGTTAAAGAACTGCTAGAAAATAGTCTTGATGCCGGCGCCACCAAAATAGAGATCGATATTGAAAAAGGTGGCCACAAGCGCATTCGTATAAAAGACAATGGTTCAGGCATTGTGAAAAGTGAACTGCAGTTGGCCTTGAGTCGCCACGCGACAAGTAAAATTTCTACACTCAATGATTTGGAACAAATTCTATCCCTTGGGTTTCGCGGGGAAGCACTCGCTAGTATTAGTTCCGTGAGTCGGTTAACTTTAACATCACGTACGGAGTGTCAAACCGAAGCGTGGCAGGCGTATTGCGAGGGTAGGGAAATGGCAGTAAATGTTCAGCCAGCTGCCCACCCTGTTGGGACCACAATTGATGTGGCAGACCTCTTTTATAATACGCCAGCAAGGCGTAAGTTTTTACGCACCGAAAAAACCGAATTTCAACATATCGAAGACGTTATTAAGCGTATTGCGTTGAGTTATCCAAGGGTTTCTTTCGTTTTAAAGCACAATGACAAAGTAGTAAGACGCTTTATCGCCGATAAAGAAGGTAGCTTATCAACGCGGATCGGCGCCGTAGTTGGGCAGAAGTTTGTTCAAAATGCGGTGCATATAAATACCGAGTATGAATGTCTTCACATAGACGCGTGGCTAGGCAACGAAGCTATGTTGCGTAGCAGCAACGATTGCCAGTTTAGCTTTGTGAACGGTAGGGGCATGCGTGACAAGCTTATTATGCATGCTATTCGGCAAGCCTATGAGAGTGTCTGGGGAGTTATCGAGCAGCCAAGCTTTGTGGTGTATTTAGATGTTAACCCTAGAGATGTTGATGTGAATGTGCATCCTGCCAAGCATGAAGTTAGGTTTCAACAAGGCAGGTTGGTACATGACTTTATCTGTAAAACGGTAAGTGATGCATTGCACGCCATGACCGACGAGCAACCTTTGGCAGGAGTCGACACAAATCGCGCTTCGGGCTCTGACTTCATGTCTTCCCAGGTTGAGCACGACTACATTAGGCCCTTGCAAGAACAAGCGCCTGATAATGCACGCGCGTTCAATGAAGCCTCACATTATCCTTCGGGTGCACACTCACACAATGCGACACAGAACCAAGGTCAATATACCGGTAATGCGAAACCGTCGTCAGCGGGAAACTTTAGTGGGGGCGCTGGCGCTAAGCTCTTGCAAGGAAGAGGACAAAGTCGAGGGCCAAGCGCCGCGTATCAATCTAGTTACAATGCCTTAATGACGCCAAATGGTGACATTGCTGATGATGGTAGAGACGAGAAGCGCATTAATGAGCATGTTAATCTTTCTCCGTCGTGTAGAATTTATCCAAAATTAGAAAAAATTTACCTTCTTTCTGCCACTAAAGTTGCAAGTATCTGGTTAAGCGAACTATTTTTAAAAGCAGAACATGGACAACCACTCTTGATGCCAGTCGCTGTTTCGTTAGAACACGTTGATGAAAAGCTAGTTGCGTTATTAAACGCATCACATTTTGAGATCAACAAAGTCGCCAGCAAATACCGCTTGCAGCAGGTGCCTGCTGGAACAAGGCACTTACCTTGGCTAAAGTGGTTTGAATTTTTCTTATCCATAAAGGGTGCCAGTGAAGCCGGTTCTCTTGAAGAAGCTATGAAATTGCTCGTTTTAAATGAACAAGTATTAGACGAGGATGTACTTAATACCCTTTGGTACTGGTTGGATCAGCAAAAAGAAGCGAAACAATGGGAAATTATTGAGCAATTTGCTAAAGTGCGCCCCTTAGATTTGGTGCTAGATGTGTGGGGAGAATAACGTGTCTAATGGCATACATTCTGCATTGCCCGTTATAGCAATTATGGGCCCCACAGCGTCAGGTAAGACGGGTTTGGCGCTAGACATAGCAGCTCAGGTAGATAGTGAAGTGATTAGTGTGGATTCAGCCCTTGTATACAAAGGCATGGATATTGGCACAGCAAAACCGACGCAGGAAGAGCAAGCGGGAGTAGTGCACCACTTAATTGATATTATCGACCCGGCAGATAGCTATTCGGTGTCGCAATTTGTAAACGATACGAATGGGCTTATCGGCGATATTTTAGCTCGAGGCAAGGTGCCAATTTTGGCTGGAGGTACAATGATGTACTTTAATGCCTTGATAAATGGAATTTCGCCACTACCTAAGTCAAATGAAAAGATACGAGATGATATAACACAACAGGCACAACGCTTGGGTTGGTCTAAATTACACGATGAATTACGTGGTGTAGACCCAATTAGTGGTGAGAGAATCCACCCCAACGACCCACAGCGTATTACTCGTGCTCTGGAAGTGTATAGAAGTACCGGCAAGACGTTGACATATTGGCAACAACAAAAGGGTGAAAAGTGCCCTTATAACATTGCACAATTTGCCATAGCGCCCACAGACAGGGCAGTGTTGCACGAACGAATCGCGACCAGGTTCGACATAATGTTAGAGCAAGGGTTCGAAAAAGAAGTATTGAAACTCTATGAGCGTAGTGATCTACATGAAGAATTACCTTCTATACGTTCAGTAGGGTACAGACAAATGTGGCAGTACCTAGACGGCCAGTTGAGTTACGCAGAAATGCGTGAAAGAGGTATTATCGCTACAAGGCAGCTTGCCAAGCGCCAGCTCACGTGGTTACGGGGGTGGGAGCAGGTTACATGGCTTGACACATTTGCTAACGATAATTTGCTTAAAATTACAGCGAAAGTCACACTTTAAGTATTTGAGTGTGGTATATATTAGACGTGCAGTGATAGTTCAATTTCTATCATGAATAATAAAAACTAAGGATATCAAATGGCTAAAGGGCAATCTTTACAAGACCCATTCTTGAACGCTTTGCGTAAGGAACGTATTCCAGTATCAATTTATCTGGTAAACGGTATTAAACTTCAGGGGCAGGTTGAATCATTCGACCAGTTCGTTATTTTACTGAAGAACACAGTAAGCCAAATGGTGTATAAGCACGCAATTTCTACTGTTGTTCCAGCACGCGCTATTACTATGCCTAGCGCAGGAGATTCCGAAAATACTAAAGGTGAATAAATTAAAAGGTAACGCGCTTGTTTGACCGTTATGAAGCCGGTGAACAGGCTGTACTTGTTCATGTTAATTTTTCCGACGAGAACAGTAAAGAAGACTTAAGTGAGCTTGAATTACTTGTGTCTTCAGCAGGGGTAAATGCGGTCGAGGTCATCACGACGTCACGCAGTGCGCCTCATGCTAAGTTTTTTGTTGGTTCAGGTAAGGCAGAGGAAATAGCAGCAGCAGTAAAAGCACACGATGCTAACGTTGTTATTTTCAACCACGCGCTTTCTCCTTCTCAGGAGCGTAATTTAGAAGCAGTGTGTAAATGCCGGGTGTTAGATAGAACTGGGCTTATCCTCGATATTTTCGCGCAGCGCGCGCGAACTCATGAGGGTAAGCTCCAGGTCGAACTAGCCCAGTTGAGGCATATCTCAACCCGTCTCATCAGAGGATGGACCCACCTCGAGCGTCAAAAAGGTGGTATTGGTCTTCGCGGTCCAGGTGAGACACAGCTAGAAACTGACCGTCGATTGCTTCGTGGACGTATTAAAGCCATTCTTCGTCGATTGGAGAAAGTGCAAAAGCAACGCGAGCAGGGTCGTCGCTCGCGCAAACGCGCTGAAATTCCAACGGTATCCTTAGTTGGCTATACGAATGCGGGAAAATCGACGCTGTTTAACACCATTACCGACTCACACGTTTACGCTGCCGATCAGCTGTTTGCAACGCTGGACCCAACGTTACGTAAAATCGAGTTAAAAGATGTTGGTCCCGCTATTTTGGCCGACACGGTTGGTTTTATTCGTCATCTTCCCCACGACTTAGTTGCTGCGTTCAAAGCGACTCTTCAAGAGACTCAAGAAGCAGATTTACTGCTCCATGTGGTTGATATTGCCGATGCGAAATATCGTGAAACCATGGACGAAGTAAACAACGTGCTCGAAGAAATTGAAGCAGGGGACATTCAACAATTACTAATCTGTAATAAGATTGATAAACTAGACGACGTTCAACCGCGTATAGAAAGAAACGACGAAGGCGTGCCTGTTAGAGTGTGGCTATCTGCACAAACAGGCGAAGGAACGGAATTATTGAGCCAAGCTTTAACCGAATGTTTAGGTAAAAGCATGGTGAATTACACGTTGAAGATTCCGCCTGCACAAAGTCGATTGCGCGGCGTGTTGTTCGAACTAAACTGTATTGCTAGTGAAGAATACGACAGTCAGGGAGACTGGGTAGTTGATGTAAGAATGCCCGCCGCTGACTGGAACAGGCTTGAAAAGCGTCTGGAAAACGGAATATCAGAGTATGTTGTGCGACATTAGTCAGTGCTAGTCACTGCATTGAGCATGCGAAATTCAAAAATATAACAGTAATCTATGGAGTATCAGCATGGCTTGGAATGAGCCGGGTGGCAATAATAACGACCCGTGGAAGAATCGCGGTGGGAAAGAGCAAGGTCCCCCAGATTTGGACGATGTGTTTAAAAACTTATTTGGTAAGTTTGGAAAGTCAGGTGGCAACGGTGGCGGCTCAGGCAAAAGCCTAGGCGGTATTGGTGCTGGTATTCTTGTAGGTTTACTTGTCGTAATTTGGTTCATTAGTGGCTTTTACACCATTCGTGAAGCAGAGCGCGGCGTAGTCCTTCGTTTTGGTGAGTATCACGAGCAGGTTGAACCAGGTCTTCGTTGGGCACCAACGTTTATTGATTCAGTTATTCCTGTAGATGTTCAGTCAATTCGCGACCAGTCATCTTCAGGTTCTATGCTTACAGAAGACGAAAACGTGGTAAGCGTTCAAATGGAAATGCAATTTCGCGTTGTAGATCCGTATCGTTGGACGTTTGCCGTTGAAAGCCCTGAGCAGAGCTTAAGCCAGTCGCTTGATAGTGCTATTCGCTACGTTGTTGGTCACTCTAAGATGGATGATGTGTTGACTGACGGTCGTGAGGTAACGCGTCAGCGCGTTTGGGAAGAGCTACAAGCTATCATTGAACCCTACAACATGGGTGTTTCCATTATCGATATGAACTTCCGTGATGCTCGTCCACCTGAGCAAGTTAAAGATGCATTCGATGATGCCATTGCTGCACAGGAAGATGAACAGCGCTTCATTCGTGAAGCTGAAGCTTATGCGAGAGAGATTGAGCCACGTGCACGTGGTCAAGTAAATCGTATGAATGAAGAAGCGCAAGCCTATAAAGAGCGTGTAACGTTGGAAGCGCAGGGTGAAGTGGCACGTTTTGAAGAGCTGCTTCCACAATATGAGCGTGCTCCTCAAGTTACTCGCGAGCGTATTTATCTAGAGACCATGGAAGAAGTGTTGGGTAATACCAGCAAGATCATGGTTGATAGTAAAGGCGGCAATAACATGATGTATTTGCCTTTAGATAAGATTATGGAACGCCAGCAATCAACTAATAACAAGAATACTCGCAATACACTGGAAGGCTTACAAGCACCAGTAACTGATGCTAACGGCCGCAGCCGCAACAGCTCGCCAAGTATGGGCTTGCGTGGCGATAGCTACAGAGAGGGGAGATAAGCACAATGAAGAATTTGTTAATTGCAGTATTTGTTCTTCTTGTAATGCTTGCATCAGGCTCACTGTTTGCAGTTAAAGAAGGCGAGCGCGCCATTGTTATTCAGTTTGGTAAAGTGCAAAGAGACGATGCGACCGGCGATACAAAAGTATTTGAACCAGGCCTTCACTTTAAACTTCCATTTATCGATTCAGTCCGTGTTCTTGATGCGCGAATTCAAACGTTAGATGGATCACCAGACCGCTTTGTAACAAGCGAGAAGAAAGACCTGATTGTTGACTCTTATGTTAAGTGGCGCATAGAAGACTTTGCACGTTACTATCTATCAACGGGGGGCAACAAGCTGCAAGCAGAAGCGCTACTGAAGCAAAAAGTAAACAACGGCCTACGTTCTGAGTTTGGTACTCGTACTATTGCACAAATCGTTTCTGGTGAGCGTTCAGCGCTTATGAACCAAGCAATGGAACAAGCTTCTACATCGTCTGACGAGCTTGGTATTGAAATTGTAGACGTACGCGTTAAGCAGATTAACTTACCTACTGAGGTGAGCAACTCGATCTTCCAGCGTATGCGCGCAGAGCGTGCCGCCGTAGCTCGTGAGCACCGTTCAGAAGGTCAAGAGCAAGCCGAAGTCATTAAGGCGAACATCGATGCTAAGGTAACGGTAATGCTTGCTGATGCTGAGCGTAATGCTCGACAACTTCGCGGTGAAGGTGATGCGATTGCGGCACAAATTTACGCTGACGCTTACTCAAAGAACGCTGATTTTTACAGCTTCCTGCGCAGTATGGATGCGTATAAGCAAAGCTTTAACAGCAAACAAGATGTCATGGTTATTGCACCAGATAGCGACTTCTTCAAGTATATGAACAAGTCAAACGGTAACTAAATAGCCGTAATTTGAAGCTTTAAAAACCAGTCTTTTTAGACTGGTTTTTTTACGCCTTTCAAAAGGCTAAAGGTATGATATAGCGAGTTATATTTCATCTGTGTAGCCGGGCAATTTTAGGAAAATATACACTGACTTAACCCTTCATTTACCCTACCTACTGCCAAATTTTCACAGAATCGGGTAAAATACCACCTGAATATTATTAAAACACGTCACTATTTATGTACAAGGTTGACGCCTTCCCAGCATTAACCTTGGTGTGGTAGACGTCAATAAACGACAGAGGGAAGATTTTGACAACGGAAAATACAAATACAGTGTCTGCCGATGATAGGGGCGGACAAGGTGGGTTATTCTCGCGATTTCTCACCACGGTGGAATGGTTAGGAAACCTGCTCCCACATCCAGTAACGCTGTTCGCTCTGCTTTCACTTTTTATAGTGTTACTTAGTGGGATACTTGGTTACTTTGACATTGCTGTAGCTGACCCTCGCCCAATAGGTGCAAAGGGGCGCGAAGAAGACGGTATGATTGAAGTCATATCGCTGATGAGCGCAGAAGGTTTGCAGCGAATAGTGACAGGCTTGGTTACCAATTTCACAGGCTTTGCGCCGCTGGGTACCGTACTTGTTGCGCTTCTTGGTGTATCGGTAGCAGAACATTCTGGCCTTTTGTCGGCAGCTATGCGCGCATTGGTGATGAATGCCTCTAAACGTGCCGTGACCTTTGCTATCGTCTTCGCAGGTATCATTTCAAACACAGCATCAGAGCTTGGCTACGTGGTACTTATTCCACTGGCAGCGATGATTTTCCACTCGTTAGGTCGTCACCCGTTAGCGGGTCTGGCCGCCGCGTTTGCAGGTGTATCGGCTGGCTATAGCGCCAACCTACTGCTTGGAACTGTTGACCCACTGTTGTCGGGTATCACGGAAGCCGCTGCTCACATGATTGACCCCGACTATATGGTAGGCCCAGAAGTAAACTGGTACTTCATGTTCATCAGTACCTTCGTTGTAGCCACAATGGGAGCGTTGGTCACCGAAAAGGTTGTTGAGCCGAGACTCGGTAAATTTGACCCTGCTGATGCTTCCATAGATTTAGGCAAGCAATCAATGGACGCGCCTACGGATTTAGAAAAGAAAGGCCTGCGTTGGGCAGGGATATCGTTTGTTATAGTTTGCGCGATATTAGCGCTAACGGTAGTGCCAGAAAACGGTATTTTGCGTCACCCAGAGACAGGTGAAGTGGCGGGCTCCCCGTTCCTCAAAGGGATTGTTGCATTCATTTTTATTACCTTTGCTATTCCTGGCTTTGTTTACGGTAAAGTTACCAAGTCGATGAAGAACGACAAAGATGTTATTGATGCCATGTCTAAAAGCATGGGGGCAATGGGTCTTTACATTACGCTAGTGTTCTTTGCTGCGCAGTTTGTTGCGTTTTTCAAATGGACAAACCTAGGCACAGTATTAGCCGTTAAAGGTGCTGCGTTGTTACAAGCGGCAGGGTTAGATGGCCCAGCGGTGTTTATTCTGTTTATTTTGATGTGTGGTGTAGTGAACCTGTCGCTAGGGAGTGCATCAGCGCAATGGGCGGTAACAGCACCTATTTTTGTGCCAATGCTCATGCTCATAGGTTACGCGCCTGAAGTGATTCAAGCTGCATACCGTATTGGTGATTCAGTCACAAACGTTATCGCACCTATGATGAGCTATTTCGGACTCATCTTGGCCATGGCTGCAAGGTACAAGAAAGACTTGGGAATGGGCACGCTCATTGCCATGATGCTGCCTTACTCAATGGTGTTTATCGTAGGTTGGACAATTTTGTTCTACATTTGGGTGTTCCTACTCGGTATGCCGGTAGGCCCGGGCGCAGCGACTTACTATCAGCCTTAAATAGATAGCTTTACGGGCTGCCACACGCATAATGCGGCAGCAAACTAAGAAAGCGGCATGTGTTTTTGAAAAGTATTTTCGAACACCTGTCGCTTTTTTAATGTCCAAAATCTATTAACGCAATCGCACTTTTTTGGCGTTATAGCAGATCATAATCTAAGGTAATTCAGTATAATACGGATATAGCGCAGTACTTCTCGGACTATGAATATATGAAATACAAATCGAACAAAGGTTTTACTCACGGGCAACCAGATAAAATTGGCGTACTGGTAACGAATTTGGGGACACCGGAAGCGCCAACTAAGCAGGCGTTACGCCCTTATTTGAAAGAGTTTCTTTCTGACCCGCGGGTTGTGGAAGTGCCTAAAGCGATTTGGTGGTTTGTATTAAATGGTATCATTTTAAACTTTCGCCCTAAGCGTTCTGCTGAGGCTTATTCCACCGTATGGACTGAAGAAGGCTCTCCACTTATGGCTATTACTAAAGCGCAAGCATCAGCTATTGCTGAACGCTGTAAAGCCCAATATGGCGATGACGTAATTGTTGATTTTGCCATGCGCTACGGCAAGCCCGCCATTGGTGATACCATCGAGTCCATGTTGGAAAAAGGCGTACGCAAACTCGTCGTTTTACCGCTTTACCCTCAATACAGCGCGTCGACAACTGGCTCCACATTTGATGCTATCGCTAAGGATTTCACCTCTCGCCGTTGGCTCCCAGAACTTCGCTTCGTGAATCACTATCACGACCGCGATAATTTCATTACCGCGCTGGCGAACAAAGTAAAAGCGCATTGGGAAACCCATGGAAAAGCGGACAAGCTTATTTTGTCTTACCACGGTATTCCTAAGCGCTATTTAATGAATGGTGACCCCTATCACTGCGAGTGCCACAAAACGTCGCGCTTGCTTGCCGAGAAACTTGGCCTTTCACACGACGAATATATGACAACCTTCCAATCTCGTTTTGGTCGAGAAGAGTGGTTGAAACCGTATACAGATGAAACGTTAAAATCTTTACCTGAAAAAGGGGTGAAATCCATTCAGGTTATGTGCCCTGGCTTCTCAGCCGATTGCTTGGAAACTATTGAAGAAATTGGTGAAGAGAATCGCGAGTACTTTATGGAAGCTGGTGGTGAACGCTATGAATACATAGCGGCATTAAACAGTGATGAAGAACACATTGATGTGCTCTTTGACATAGTGCAAGAAAATTTACATGGTTGGACGGTAGAATCGGACAATGGTTTGCGTGCAGGCTTAGCAAGAGCGCTAGGCGCTGAAAAGTAGCGTTTGAAAAGCTGACAGTAAACGTTTCGAGAGAAACCAATAGGGAAGTCACCCTTGGTGGCGCATTTATTATATTAAAAGGGAGATAAGGTCGTGGAAGGAAAAGCACCAAAGGCACTACTTAAAGCGCAAAAACTGGCGAACTTGCTGGATACTGCTGTAAAGCTCCCTTTTATCCCAATAAGAATAGGCTTGGATTCAATCGTGGGCCTCATTCCAGGAGCCGGTGACGCGCTGATGCTCTTCGTTTCACTTCGAATAGTTTGGCTGGGAAAATCATTGGGTATGCCCAAAGCGTTAATAGCTCAAATGGTAAAAAACTCAGCCATCGATTTTGGCTTAGGTTTTATCCCATTTGTTGGCGACATCGCGGACATATTTTATAAAGCCAATCAGAAAAATGTCCGTATCATGGAACGCTGGTGGATAAGCGAAAACAAACATGAAGTAGATAAAGTCACACAGAGGGTGCTATCCGAATGGAGTGCTGAATAACCTAGGTTTAGTGACCCAAATGCCTGCGTTTTTTCCACTTTTGCTTATTTACTGTGTAAAGCTACGTAAATCTTGAGTAAATAAGAGAACCTTGTCCTTTAGCTAAATGTCTTTTTTGCAAAGACAACCAAGGGCAATATACGATGACATCAAACAAACTAACGGAAAAGCCGCTCAAGCGACGCCGCTTTATGAAAACTGCGGTAGGACTTACATTGGCTCCTATTGCTATCGGATTGTGGGGGTGTGGAGGTTCCAATTCCACCTCTGACAGTTCCACAGCATCTAACTCCTCATCTTCCAATAACGACACCGACTCAAATGCAGGATCAGACGAAGATTTTGACGGTTGGGCAAGCGGTGGCACGTCAGCTATGACATCAGATTTTCCAGACGATAGTTTATTTGACACTGCTTCTGTATGCAGTGTGGCTCTCACAGGTTCTCAAACGGAAGGCCCGTGCTATTTTCAAAGTGACTATATTGACGACATATCATATGAGCAAACAGGTTTGCCGATGATGTTGTGTCTGCAGTTAATTGATGAAGCCTGCAATCCCCTATCGGGTTATGAAATTGAAGTATGGCATTGCGATGTAGATGGCGTTTATTCAGGAGATACCAGTGATAGTGCCGATGCCAGAGGATTTAATTCGGCATTTTGCACGGGAAATGAGGCGGATGCATTACGTGCGAAGTGGTTCAGAGGTATTGCGGTGACAGATGCTAGCGGAAGAATAAACCTAAAAAGCTGTTTTCCCGGCTGGTACAGCAGCCGAGCTATCCACATCCATTTTCGTATACGTCGCAACAATACTGATCAATTGGTTTCTCAATTTGGCTTTTCCGATAGCTTTTGCCAAGACATTTGTACCAATCATCCCGACTACAGTCACCGGGGTGAGCCAGACACGTTGCTGGGGCAAGATACAGTGTTTGGCAGTGACTACAATGAATATACATTCAGTGTGTCTCAAAACGAAGATGGTTCTTTGCTCGCATACAAGCGCATAATAATCAGTGATTAGACTTCCTTTTTCTCTCCTATACACTATTTTTTAACATGCCCGTTAGCTACGGGCATTTTATTACGCACAGTAAACCCATTCGCAGCATTGTTTCGTAGCACAACTAAGAATAACTTTATTTCCTGCTCAAATTACAAGGAGCGTGCAGCACATGAAAGCGTCCGACTTATTTGTGAAAGCGTTAGAAGCAGAAGGCGTGGAGTACGTCTTTGGTATCCCAGGCGAAGAAAACCTAGACTTACTTGAGTCGTTGCGCGAGTCCTCCATTAAGCTGGTGCTGACGCGTCACGAGCAAGGTGCTGGTTTTATGGCTGCTACTTACGGCAGGCTTACCGGAAAAGTGGGAGTGTGCCTTTCGACCTTAGGGCCTGGTGCCACTAATTTAGTTACGCCCGCAGCCTATGCTCAGTTAGGCGCGATGCCAATGTTGATGATAACGGGGCAAAAGCCAATCAAAACCAGCAAGCAAGGTCGCTTTCAAGTTATCGATATCGTGGACATGATGCGGCCCATTACCAAATTCACCAATCAAATAGTAAGTGGAGACCGAATACCTTCTACCGTTCGAGAGGCTTTCCGACTGGCGTCAGAAGAGCGCCCTGGCGCAGTGCACTTAGAATTGCCTGAAGATATTGCAGCGGAGCAAACGAATGCGCAGCTTTTAACACCCAGTAGAACGCGTAGACCCATCGCCGAATATAAAGCAATCGCTTCTGCCATTACAATGATAGAAGAGGCTCAATCTCCTTTGTTATTGATTGGCGCAGGCGCAAATAGAAAGCTTACTGCAAAAATGCTAAGGGAGTTTGTTGATAAAACCTGCATTCCGTTTGTTACAACTCAAATGGGTAAAGGGGTGCTGAACGAAAGCGATCCTCGTTTTGCAGGAAACACCGCATTGTCTGACGGCGATTTTGTGCATAGAGCTATTGAGCGTGCAGACCTTATTATCAACGTAGGCCACGATGTGGTAGAAAAGCCACCATTCTTCATGCATCACAACGATAAAAAAGTGATTCATGTTAACTTTGATTCGGCTGCAGTAGACCCTGTTTACTTCCCACAACTCGAAGTAGTTGGAGATATTGCTAATAGCATTTGGCAGATAAAAGAAGGCATTACTCCCCAAGACAGTTGGAAACTCGACTTCTACAAAGATGTGCATCAAGCCTATGTAGACCACCGTGCTGAAGCAGAAGATGACGACCGGTTCCCCATTTTACCCGAACGCTTAGTACGCGACATACGAAAGGTGATGCCAGACAATGGTATCGTCACTTTAGACAACGGGGTTTATAAAATTTGGTTTGCAAGAAACTACCCGGCTTATCACCCAAACACGCTGCTGCTGGATAACGCGCTTGCGTCGATGGGGGCTGGCTTGCCCTCAGCGATCGCTGCAAAACTCGTTAACCCAGATGCGCCCGTGTTAAGTGTATGTGGTGACGGTGGCTTTATGATGAATAGCCAAGAAATTGAGACCGCCGTCAGGCTTAAGCTAGACCTTGTGGTGATCATCTTGCGTGATGACGCGTACGGAATGATTAAGTGGAAACAAGCAAACATGCAGTTTGATGAGTTTGGCTTAGATTATGGTAATCCCAACTTTGTAAAATATGCGCAAAGTTATGGTGCGCAGGGCTGGAGAGTTGACGACGCGGATGTACTTATTCACTTAGTTGATAAGTGTTTGAACACAAAAGGCGTACATATTATCGATTGTCCAGTTGATTACAGTATGAATGACAAAACACTAAATCATACGATTAAAGAGCTTAGCGCCAAGCTTTAAGCCAAACGTAACAGAAAGGTAAGGAGTAAAAAATGTTGAAGGAAAGCTATCCCTATTATTTAGCGAGTGAGCCACATTATGCCAATACCGACTTGGACGTGACTAATAAATACACCGGAGAGGTAGCAACCAAGGTGGCGATGGCCGATGCGGATACCATCGATAAGGCCATTGCTGCAGCAGAAGAAGCGCAGCCTGCGATGGCCGCCATGGCTCCTTTCGAAAGACAAGCGGTGCTAGAGCACTGTGTGAAGCGCTTTACCGAAAGAGCCGATGAGTTGGCACAAGCGCTTTGTATAGAGGCTGGTAAGCCAATTAAAGACGCTAAGGGCGAAGTCAGCCGCCTTATCGATACCTTCAAAATAGCGGCAGAAGAATCAGTGCGTATTAACGGCGAGGTGGTGAATTTAGAAATCTCGGCGCGCGCCAAAGGTTATCAGGGCATGACCAAGAAAGTCCCTATAGGCCCATGTTCATTCATATCGCCGTTTAACTTTCCTCTGAATTTGGCTGCGCACAAGGTGGCGCCTGCAATCGCGGCAGGCTGTACTTTTGTACTAAAGCCTGCCTCGCGAACTCCTATTGGTGCGCTCATTATTGGAGAGGTATTAGCTGAAACCGACTTACCCAAAGGCGCATTTTCTATTCTACCTTGTAGCCGTGACGGCGCTGATTTATTCACCACTGATGAAAGACTAAAGCTGCTTAGCTTCACAGGTTCACCTGATGTGGGCTGGGCGCTTAAAGCAAAAGCAGGAAAGAAACCTGTGGTATTAGAGCTTGGCGGTAATGCGGCCTGTGTAATTGATGAAGATGCTGACATTGAAGACGCTATCGACCGCGTAATTGTTGGGGCTTACTACCAATCTGGTCAAAGCTGTATCAGTGTTCAGCGCCTTTTAGTGCATAGCAAAATATACGATGAATTTAAGTCTCGCTATGTAGAAAAAGTGAAAGCCTTAGTGTCTGGCGACCCGTCTAATGAAGACACCTTTATTGGCCCTATGATCTCAGAAGGCGAGGCAGAGCGCCTTCACGGCTGGATTGAAGAAGCAAAAGAGAAAGGTGCCACCATTCTATGCGGCGGAACGCGAGACGGCGCCATGCTTGAGGCTACGGTAATGGAAAATGTACCAAAGGATTGTGATGCCAGTGCCGAAGAAGCGTTTGGCCCTCTATCTATTCTGGTGCCATTCGATGACTATGACGAAGCGCTTGAAGAAGTAAATAACAGCCGCTACGGACTGCAAGCAGGTGTGTTTACCCGCGATATATACAAAGCGCACAAAGCATGGGACGTGCTTGACGTTGGTGGTGTGGTCATTGGAGATGTACCTAGCTGGCGGGTGGACAACATGCCCTATGGTGGCGTGAAGGACTCAGGTCTAGGGCGCGAAGGTATTCGCTATGCGATTGAAGATATGTCTGAAACACGCCTTATGGTTATTCGTACTCCTCAGTAGTAGATTGAACTTCACTGCTCAATCAAGCAATGTTCGCGCAATAGTGCGAATATAAGCATTCGAGGGCGAGGCGGCAGGTTTAGATTAATCTGCCGCGTACTCTTCTAGCAGTGAAAGTGGAATAATGTCTAACGCTTTTTCATGTGTGGCTTCCAAGCGTACTTTCGGCGCTACACCTGCCTCATAGGCTTGTAGCCAGCGAGCGGCACACAAACACCATCTGTCGCCTGCTAACAGGCCTGGAAATGTCATACTAGGCCACGGCGTGATGAGGTCGTTGCCTTGTCGTAGCGAAAACTGAAGGAATTCGTCAGTTACAACCGCGCATACGCTGTGATTACCCACATCAGCGTCTGGTACATAGCAAAACCCTTCTCGCGTAAAGCCAGTATTTCCACAGCATAGCTGTAGCGGTCGACCATAGACATTTTTTGCGTTCGCCAAAATCAGAACCCTCTCTTACAACGTATATTTTAACAGGTATGACTAATTCAAACCGCCAAGTGCGAAATTAGAGTGAATAGAACCTTATCTGTCCACCTTATGACCCTGCTCGATAAGGGTCAACAACAAAGCGCTACGGTAACTACGTTTTAAGGTAAAAAATCGTGCTCGATAAAAGCAAAAAAACAGGCGACAGTAACTTTTCTGAACAAGAAATTTCGCGCTTTGACGCACTGGCAGAGTCTTGGTGGGACCCGCAAGGAAAATATAAAACTGCGCTGGATTTTAATCGGGCAAGACTAAGCGTTATAAAAGCACAAATAGAAAATCATTTCGGTCAGGGCAACTTGCCTCCCGATTATTCCGCCTTATCAGTGATAGATATTGGCAGTGGCGGTGGGCTAATAAGCGAACCGCTAGCAAAATTAGGCGCTCAAGTTACGGGTATAGATGCCAGTGCAGTGAGCGTAGAAGTGGCAAAGCGCCATGCTCAAAATACAGGAGTAAAAGTAGACTATCAGCATAAACTTTCAAGCGAGGTAGTAGAAGAAGGTCGGCAGTATGATGTGGTAATTAACGCCGAAGTTGTTGAGCACGTGCCTGACCAGCAGCAGCTTATGCGAGAGTGCGCAAGTTTAGTTAAGCCGGGTGGCCTGCTGATTTTGGCAACGCTGAACCGCACGCTGAAAAGTTATGTTGTTGCCATAGTGGGAGCGGAATACGTAATGCGCTACTTACCTATAGGAACCCATGACTGGAAGAAATTTGTTAAGCCCAGCGAATTAAAAAGCTGGATTGGAAATGAGTTTACCCTTAAGTATCAGGTCGGTATGAGGCTAAACCCACTTAAAGGAGAGTGGCTAACCACTTCGAGCCTGGCCGTAAACTACATTCAAACATATTCCAAACATAAATAAGCGACTATAAGTGTTATTTATGTCCTGTATGTATAGTGAAAATGGTATGGGTTAACATACTTCATACCTGACGCTATCTTTCTGAATTAACTGATTAATAGTAACTAACTCCGTCGAAAACTTACCTATACACAGTAAAAGCCTTTATTAAAGATTTCACACAAAGGTTGATCTTTACATTGTGTTTACATTATTATAACAAAGGTCTGACCACAGACTACACATAACCATAATTATGGGACACACTCGATGACACTATATAACCACTTACGCTCTATAAGAATACGCTCTACAAAACCATGGCTCGGTAAATTCGCCGTTATATTAGCTTTGTTCAGTATGACATTAGGCTTGTCTGGCCAAGCCTACGCTGGCACCTACGCAAAAACCAAGCACCCTATTGTATTAGTTCACGGTCTGTTTGGGTTCGAAGATATCTTATTTGTTGATTATTTCTATAAGGTACCGCACAAACTTAGCCGAAACGGCGCTGTTGTCTATATCGCAGAGGTCTCACCAGCAAACTCGACCGAAGTCCGCGGTGAACAGTTACTCGAGTATATTGATGAAGTTTTGGCGCTATCAGGAGCTGACAAAGTGAATTTAATTGGACACAGTCACGGTGGTCCAACGGCACGTTACGCCGCAAGCGTTGCCCCAGATAAGGTTGCTTCGGTAAGTTCAGTTGCCGGCGTAAACTGGGGAAGCAAAGTGGCAGATGAACTACGGGACGCTTTTTCTGAAGGTTCAGTGGGCGAGGGTGCTGCGGGCGTTGTAGCTAATGCGTTCGCTAATATCATCGAGATTGCCTCTGGGTCAGATCCGCGAGACAAACCTACAGATTCAATCGCTGCGCTTAACTCACTTTCAACAGAAGGCTCGGTGGCTTTCAATAAAAAATACCCAGAAGGCATGCCAACGGCCTACTGCCGCAACGATGGAAAAATGTTGGCTGAAAATGGCGTGTACTATTTCTCGTGGAGCGGAGGCAGAACTTACACCAATGCTCTTGATGTAGTTGACCCATTCTTAGCTATTACTGGCACCGCATTCAAAGAGCCAAACGATGGGCTAGTATCGACCTGTAGTTCTCATTTAGGCAAAGTACTTAAAGACAACTATAAGATGAACCACCTTGATGAAGTGAATCAGAGCTTTGGCATTACGCATTGGTTTGAAACTGATCCAGTAGACGTATTTGTTCGTCAGGCCAACCGTCTTAAAAGATTGGGGCTGTAGTGACGACGCGTAAAGTACGCAATGTTTACCCAATATTGGGAGGGCTTCTGGCCCTCTTAGTATTGGCCTGTATTTTTTATGTGAAACCTGCTTTCAAAGCAGATACCCTCAACCAAGCTTCATTGGAAGAGGCTCGTGACAATACTAGTGGAAAAACGCTAAATGAGAGCGGATATACGCAAGTTGACTCGGTAGTCAGTGATCGGTTGCAAAACGAAACAGTTGCCGCAAATACTGGCCTTAACGTTTTTATGCTCGACTACTCAACAAAAGACCGCTTCGATCGTTTTATACTTATGCGCACCTCTGAGGAGCCTCATGTCGTTAAGCTTTCTTACTCAACCCATGTAATTACCGTATTTACCCCTGACACGCGGGTGGTGGCTATAGACTTATTTAATCGTTACGTTGATTACAAAGTGGCACTCTCTTCAATTGAAGTTGAGGTCGACCTTTCAAGTCACAGTTTGCAAGATGTGTCTTATAAGCTCGATGAGCGCGAAAAAATTCGACGTACTTATTTCAATGATACTGAATACCACTATCTATTTAGCCAAGAAGCCCAAGTGGACGAGGCGGCGTTAGCGCGCTTACAGCTTGCTCAGGAAAGAACGCTGTCTAGGGATGAAAGAAAAGCGCTTATTGTTGAGTCGCTAGAAACGGGAAGTCAAACCGAACGCGACGTCTTTCAGCCAACGCTGAATATGCACCGTATTAATGAAATAAAACGCAGCCACAGTGATCTTAACGACCGATACAACGCCGTGGCGGCTGAGTTCGGCAGTGAGATCGCAGACCGCTTCGCAAGGACCTGGGAAAAACAAGCACAGTGGAAAAACAAAATCGCCGACTATGAAAGGTTTCGCGATAACCTGGCAAAGCAGTCGTTAACAGCGAGCGAGTTTGAAAGCACGCTACGCGAATACCAATCTGAAAAATTCACTGTTAATGAAATAAAGCGCCTAAAAGTTATTACTGGGTCTTAAAGCAATGCTTCCAAGGTTGCGGTCTAGCTGTTGCGACAATGAGAAATAGCAAAGAGGTATAACCATAAAAGCACTGAATAGTTTTGTGCATAGGCATAGTGATTTGAAAGCAGTTTGTGCAGTTACTAATCTAGGTAATACCCTACTTTCAACAATCCGCAATAAGGTTTGTGACAATCATTATGAAAATCTACGAAACGAAGACTGCGCCCAACCCACGTCGAGTACGCATATTTTTGGCTGAGAAGGGCATTGACGTTGACTACGTTCAGGTCGACATTCAAAAGGGTGAAAATTTAACTGCGGAAATGCGCGCGAAGAACCCGCTGGGAAAGATACCTATTTTAGAGCTTGATGACGGCACCTGTATTGCCGAAACCGATGCCATTTGTACGTATTTTGAAGCTCTGCACCCAGAGCCACCTTTAATGGGAACAACACCCGTTGAAAAAGCGACTATATCTATGTGGCAGCGGCAGGTCGAATTAGCGTTTATGATGCAAGTTGGTATGTGCTTTCAGCACACTACAGGGTACTTTAAAGATCGCATGACTCCGGTGCCCGAATATGGCAAAGAAGCGGGTATCAATGCGTCGAAATATTTGAACATTTTAGAACGTCGACTTGGGGTAAAGGAGTTCATCGCCGGCGATACATTTTCTATTGCCGATATAACCGCGTTATGCGCCATGGATTTTGCGCGGGTGGTAAAAATTCGTATGCGTGATGAGCATGTTAATTTAGCGCGCTGGTATGAGGCCGTAAGCAACCGAGCGAGTGCAAAAGCCTAATGATTGATTTATATACCGCAGCCACGCCCAATGGTTGGAAAGCGTCAGTAGCGCTTGAAGAAATGGGGCTTAAATACACCGCCCATGCCGTAAACCTGATGAAGGGAGAGCAGAAAACTCCTGAATTTTTGGCAATGAACCCCAATGGCCGCATTCCTGTAATTGTGGATAGAGAAGCCGATGGTCACGTAGTGTTCGAGTCTGGCGCTATTATGGCTTATCTTGCTGAAAAGACAGGGAAGTTTCTACCGACTGACGTTAAGCGCAAGAGTCAGGTGATGCAGTGGGTGATGTTTCAAATGGGCGGCATCGGTCCCATGATGGGACAAGCCAACGTCTTCCATCGTTATCTAGAAGAAAAAATTCCGGTAGCGATAGCGCGTTATCAAAACGAAGTGCGACGTTTATTTACCGTACTAGACGGCAGGCTAGAGGATCACGAGTATTTGGTCGACGACTACAGTATTGCCGACATGGCGAACTGGTGTTGGGTGCGTACCTATGAGTGGTCTGGTGTAAGCATAGAAGGGTTGGACAACTTAATCCGTTGGAAAAACAGTATTGAAGCGAGGCCAGCCGCCCGGCGTGGAGTGGAAGTCCCTAATAAAATTGACAGAGAAGCACTGATCAAAGGGGCTAAAAATGTTGTTACGAAA
Organism: Alteromonas sp. S005; assembly: GCF_036864475.1. Lineage (NCBI taxonomy): Bacteria > Pseudomonadati > Pseudomonadota > Gammaproteobacteria > Alteromonadales > Alteromonadaceae > Alteromonas > Alteromonas sp. S005. The sequence continues at coordinate 163,942 of NZ_JAZETN010000008.1, forward strand.
TAGCGCTTTTAACTGAGTCGACAAACCGGTTGAGCCATCCCGATTCCATGCTAGGTTTGTAAACAAGTTCGAAGTGCTCCGTATGATAAAAGTCATAACCTAATACATCGACGCTAGTAAGGTTATGACTTTTTGCTATGAAGTCAGGCACGTAGGCCAAAGCCAGTCCTTGCCGAACAATAGATATCAGCGTGCCAAAATCATTACATTGATAGCGAATTGAGCGGGGCACTTTGTCGTCTCTCCATCCATCAGAACCGATGCCGCGTTTTATTCCACAAAAGGGCGAAACACAGGACTTTGCGCTGTGAAGCTAGCCCCGTCTATTTAGTGCTTTTTTGACCAAAAACGTCGCTGATGGCTTTAATATGCTCAGGGCCGATACCACAGCAGCCCCCGATGATAGTTGCGCCAGCAGCTACCCAAGTCTTAACGTATTCAACATAGCGGGCGGGGGTTATATCGTCACGTATTTCGGAAAGTAGCGCGTTGGCCGCGTGTGTACGTTTTCTCTCAGAAAAGCTATTTGCATAAGCGCCAATATTAATCGAAGCATTTAAACTTCGCGTTATTGAAATAGCGTCTTCCATCTCTTCCGGCTGCGAGCAATTGAAAAGTACGCTCTGTACTTCGCTCAATATTGGCGCTATCTCACTTAGCGGCTCACCAGAGCGCAATGTCACAGGCTCGTTAGATGTTTCTCGATTACTAACGGAAAATGACAGCCATAAAGGCAGTGTAGAGTGCTGTTTTATAAGTGATACCACGGCTTCAGCTTCTTCTACCGAGCTTGCAGTTTCAATCAACCAAACATCAACGTAGGGCTCCTGGGCTTTAATAAGCGGGGTGAGAATGTCGGCTACACGGCTCGCATCAAATAAATCCGGGCGGTAAGAACCAAAAGCTGGAGGAACGCTACCCGCGACAAATCGCCTCTTGTCACCATCGCTCTTTAGTGCGTTTACTGCACCTCGAGCGAGTTCGGCCGCATTCTGAGCGAGAGTAAAAGCCTGCTCCCTAAATGTATTTTCCCCAATATGAAAAGGTACAAGCGCATAGGCGTTAGTGGTAATAACGCAGGCACCAGCTTCAAGAAAACGTTTGTGCACATCACTTACTAATTCTGGTGTTTGCATTAGTGCCAGTGCTGACCACTCTGGCTGCTTAAAGGGCGCACCTGTCTTTTTCAGCTCTCGCCCCATGCCGCCATCTAAAATTAAAATGTCATGCATTCCTTCTTTCATACTGCCCAAAGCCAAACCTTTTGAGATGGTTAGTAATAATTTGCCTGAAGGGCTAGGTTTGCACTTCCAATGGATTGCGCTTTTCTGCCTACAAGACCTTCGCTTATGTGTACCTGAGCAAGGCCACGCATATCAAGCGTCTCCATCGCGCTTTGCGTATGCGCGACCAATGCGTTTTTGACATCATCAGGAATTGCGCCATCTATGATTACGCCGTCTAGGTCTAACAAGCTCATTGCACATTGAGTCGCAAAAGCCAATCCTCTGGCGGTTTCGCTCAACCAGTCTTCTATTGAGCGCGTGTCACAAGACCAGTGGGATGGCGATTCATAAATATGCTGACCGTTGTGCCCAGCGTCGTTTAGCTTTCTTTCCAGCAAATAAAGTGAAGACTGGGTTATTAGCTGGCTTTGTGTACTGCCATTGTAAAAGGGCAAAGAGCCAATGGCCCCAGCGTTGCCTGTTTTTCCATTAACTAACTGGTTATTGAGAACTAGGCCACCACCTAAGAATGTGCCAACAAAGATATAAAGAAAACTACTGTAGTTTTGGGGATTACCGAACGACATCTCTGCGCTGCACGCTGCTCCAGCGTCATTTTTTATAAAAACAGGCAGTGATAATAAATCTTCCAACGCGGCTTGTGGATTAAACTCTCTCCACTCTTCCAATTCATTTTTTGGGGCGCCGGCTTCTTCTGCCCAGCTCCAAATTTCGAAGGGCATAGCAACGCCTAAACCTCGGATCAGGCGCTGTTGGTCGGCATCCAAATTTTTAATTAATACGTTGAAAGCACGTTTTGCAAAGGTAAGCAGGTTGCTTACGGTCGGGTAGGCAAACTTCTCGTGAAGTGTTGCTCTTACATTGCCTTTTAAGTCGAGTAACGTCATATCGAAACTTCGTCGACCTACTTTCAGCCCTATACCAAACGCGCCGCTTTCATTTAGACCAAACGGCACCTTGGGCTGGCCTACACCGCCTTTGATTGGCTTTAGTCGCCTTACTAGGCCGTCAGCCTCTAGTTTTTTAATGATCACTGTCGCTGATTGTGCAGACAGCCCTGTTAATTGGGCTATTTCAGCTTTAGGTAATGAAGAACGTTGGCGAATTAGGGTAAGAATATCCCGTTCATTCGCTGAGCGGCTATCAAGCAATGTAGGTGCTTTCTGTGATGGTAGGTGAAAGGCCGATTCTTTATTCAATGTATTTACAATCTATCGTTTTAAGAAGCTAGAGTGTAATAACAACCTAGCCGTGTATCAAATTTAAGAAATGGTGTAGGTACTTGTTCCGACATAACTTTATTCGACAGTACTACGACAACCCTATCACACCCATTGATTTTTACGCAAAATGTTAAATCAATCAGGTTGATTTAATTTGTGCTTTCGACAATACTATGCCCCAATTAATTAACGATTCGTTAACCTTGTGCGAACTGTGCATAGGTAAGCTGCAATTTTTAAATTTTGTTAAGAGAGGCTGGTATGAAAATTTTGTGTTTAGGTGAAGTACTCATTGATATGTTAAGCCAAGGTGCTGCGCCCAAAGATGGTAACATACCGGCAATGAAGCCTTTTCAGCCTTATGCTGGCGGTGCACCTGCTAACGTAGCGGTTGCTGTTGCTCAGCTGGGTGGAGAGAGTGCAATGGTATCAAAGGTAGGTGACGATACCTTTGGCGCCTTTCTTAAAGAAATGCTTGAGCACTACAAAGTAAATACGGACTTTGTGTGGACTACACAGGAAGGTAATACGGCGCTGGCATTTGTGAACTTAGACGAAGACGGCGAGCGTTCGTTTGATTTTTATGTTGATAATGCCGCACATAAACATATTTCAGAGCAAGACTTGTCGACAATTGATTGCGACAAAAATACAGTGCTTCACTTCTGTTCAGGTTCAATTTCAGGCCCTGAACTTATTCCTGGCACCGAGTTTATTTTAAACAAGGCGAAGGAAAACGGCATGATGGTGTGTTTAGACATTAATTATCGCCCAGCATTTTGGGATGACACTGCAAATGCGCCGACACGTATTGATGAAGCAGCAAAGAAAGTTTCTATACTTAAGGCAAGCCGTGAAGAACTCGCAGAGCTATATGGCGAAGAAAATGCTGATACAAAGGTTCAGCAGTGGTTAGATAGTGGCGTTAAAGTGGTGCTAGTCACCGATGGTGGTGAGCCCATTCACTATATTACCAAGTCGTTTAGCGGCACGTTAGCGTCACCTAAAATGGATGTAAAAGACACGACGGCAGCGGGTGACTCTTTTATTGGTGGCTTCTTATATTTCCTATCTACAAAAGTGAAAAGCGCTGATGACTTCGACGCATGGGCGGAGAACTTCGAGAATGTAAGCGAAGCTACGGAATTTGCTATCCGCTGTGGTGCTTACACGGTAACGCAGTATGGTGCATTTAGTGCGCTGCCTACACAGGCTGATATCGCTAAGTAAAAGGCGTTGAACAACGTTTTCAAAACTGATTTCAAGGCAATTAAAAAAGGGTTCGATATGAACCCTTTTTTGCCATTTTAGAGCTTAACAAGCGTCGATGGCAGGTTAATTTAATAAGTTAATTCAGCTCAGTGCTTATCGGCTCTGCTTTGGAACTTACGTTCCTCGGTGTTGACCTTTATCCATTCACCGGTGCTGATGTATTCTGGCACTTGTACTACTAGGCCGGTCGAAAGCGTGGCTGGTTTGGTACGAGAGGTAGCAGATGCACCTTTAATGGACGGGTCGGTCTCAACTACTTCAAGCTCCACGCTCATAGGCAAGTCCAAGGCAACGGGTACTTCACTAACAATGACCACTTGAATGCCGTCGGTTTCTTCGTTAATAAACAGGGCTTCGTTTTCAATACTTTCTTTGTTCAAATGATAAGGGGTGTAATCTTCTTTATCCATGAACACATATTCTTCGCCATCAATATACGAAAACATAGCAGGACGACGAATTAAGTCAGCCATATCTAGGGTATCTGAGTCTTTAAAGGTCTCATCGTATTTGGTGCCGGTTACTACATCGTACATGCGCATGCGATAGATGCTGCCACCAGCACGACCTTGGGGTACAGAACGTTCAATGTCTCGCACTATGCAAGTTTTTCCGTCAAACACTACAGTGTTATTCTTTTTAATTTCACTAGCCTTAGGCATGGCGATTTCCTATTGTTTTATTTTCTTAAGGTGCAAGCCTTGTTTCTTTCTCGCTCCATTCTCTGCGATTTTACACGACTAAGAAAGTGTTTTTGTTGGGCCTACCCTTCGATTAGCGCCTTTACATTCGCCAAGGTATCAGCTTCATTGGCAGGCTTGTCCCAACGAATTCTATGTATACGGGGAAAGCGCAGTGCTACCCCAGATTTATGCCTAGATGAAGGGTGTACAGCGTCGAAAGCAACTTCAAGTACTAGTTCTTTTTTCACTTCTCTCACCGGGCCAAATCGGCCTACGGCGTTGCGTCTTACCCAATTATCCAGTTTTTTGAGCTCTTCATCGGTGAACCCGGAATACGCCTTCCCGATAGGCAGAAGCTGACTGTCCTCCCAAGCGCCAAACGTGTAGTCAGAATAAAAGCTGGAGCGCTTACCGTGCCCGCGCTGCGCATACATCATTACCGCATCCACAACTAGCGGATCGCGCTTCCACTTAAACCACTGGCCTTTAGTTCTGCCAGGTACATAATGACTATCTAAGCGTTTTATCATCAGCCCTTCTACCGCACGATTTTTGCATACTTGGGTGTGAAGCTGGCGCAAAGTTTCGGGGGAGGTGGCATTGAGTGTTTCAGAAAGAAATAAACGGCTGTTATTCGTTTTACTAAACCATTCTTCAAGGACGTGGCGCCGCGCTTTTAGTGTTTTTTCTGTTAGATCTTCACCATTAAGCACTAAAGCATCGTAAACGATTAGTCCAACCGGGGCGGAAGACTGTAACGCTTTGCTCGGTTTCTTTTTATTAAGGCGCTGCTGGAGGGCATTAAAGGTATCCACATTAGGCTGTGTGGCGGATGAAGCCTGTTTATCGCTTTTATCACTACTCGTGCGTTGACTAGCTGCACTTTGGACAGTCGATTCTTCAGATGGGTGAAAGCCAGGTTCTGCATTATGGATAACCAGCAATTCTCCATCTAAAACCATATCGCCATTTATAGACTCAAGCAAATCAGGGAATGAGTGGCTAATATCATCGCCAGTGCGGGAGAAAAGGGCTTTTTGGGGCTTATCGCCATCGGCCCCACTACCGTTCTGAGCCTTATCATTGACAGGGTTATTTGACTTAACGACAAGCTGTACACGAATGCCGTCATACTTGTTCTCAATTTGCCAAGTGTTCTTGGTGAAAGCGTTGATATCGCTATCTTCAATGGGGTGAGAAAGCATAACTGGATGAAAGGTGACGGCATTTTTAATATCAGGCTTGTCGACTTTTCCTTCTAGCCAACTAAGCATATCTATATAAGGCGGGGTAACTGCGTGCCAAAGTGTCTCAACTTCTTTAATGTCTTTATTGCCATAGTCGGCCAAGATTTGTTTTATAGAGCGTGCCGAAACGCCTATACGCAGGCCTCTGGTGCCTAATTTTAGTAACGCCCAGCGTTGGGCAGGCGTCATTATCGTAAGGTAGTGAGCTAGTGTGGCAGAAACTTTCTGCTTACTTATAGACGTAAAGGTTTCTACCACCTCGGTAAGCGTGGGTAGTGAATCTGAAGGCTCGCTATATGGCCATAAATGAGCCACGGTTTCACTAACCTCACCCACATAGTCATAGCTCATAGCAAAAAGCGCAGGGTCGGTATGTTCGGAAATAAGCTTTTTTACCGTATTTCGCTTAAAGAAGTCGAATCTTAATGTGCCTGCCATAGCAGCAATAGCCCATCCACGATCGGGGTCTGGCGCATTGGCAATGTAGTCGGCAATCAGCTGCGCCTTGGCTTTGTTTGCAGACGTGAAATACAGCTGTTCAAGTAAGTGACTGAATGCTTCCACTAGTCGCCTCCTTGCTCATCTTCATCATAACCAACTAGCGATAGCGCTCTGGCTTTATACCCCATTTTCTCTGCCTGATACATCAGCGCATCTTCTCTGCCATGAGTCACCCACACTTCTTTCGGATTGACTTCTTCAATGGTTTGCAGTAATTCAGGCCAGTCGCAATGATCAGAGATAATAAGCGGTAGCTCGGCATTTTTTTGCTTAGCGCGAGCGCGAATTTGCATCCAGCCAGATGCTACAACAGGGCGTACATTAGGTAAGCTTCGCGACCACCTATCGGCAAGTGCAGAAGGGGGAGCAATGATTATCTCACCGGCTAACGTTTTTTTATCCGCGACCTCAGACACCGGAATTAACTCGCCTAAGTCTATTCCTAATTGCTTGTATAGATCGCACAATTTTAGCTGCGCACCGTGTAAGTAAATTGGCTTGGCGTAACCCGCCTCGCGCAGCGCCAATATCACTCGTTGACATTTGCCCAGCGCATAAGCGCCTACTAAATGGCATCGTTCTGGAAACACCCGTAGTGAATGAAGGAGCTTTTCAATTTCATGTTCAATGGGCGGGTGCTTAAAGACAGGAAGCCCAAAGGTGGCTTCGGTAATCAATACATCGCATGGAACGACCTTAAACGGTGGGCATGTAGGATCGTGGCGACGTTTGTAGTCGCCTGAAACCACAACTCGGTAGCCTGCATATTCAATAAGAATTTGTGTAGACCCAAGAATATGGCCAGCAGGATAAAATGTGGCTCTTACATCGTTAAAATTGACGGCTTCACCCATTGCTACAGCGTGCTGGTGGATAGCCATATCTTCACCGTATCGGGTTTTCATAATTGCCAGTGTTTCTGAACTTGCGAATACACTGTGATGACCTGCCCGTGCATGGTCTGCGTGCCCGTGGGTGACAAGCGCGGTGGCGACTTCATTCATGGGGTCAATGTAAAACTCACCGGGTTCACAATACAAGCCAGTATCATCAGTTTTTAGCCATGTTGATGGGTGCACTACTTACCATTCCTGCCAAATTAGAGAATGCTTGTTACTACGTATTCACTCCCTTAAAACGACCACTTGAAGTATGCAAGACCAATAACTCAATATGTGTGCTGAATTAGTTTGGCTTTATGAATTGTCACAAAATATGTCGATATGCTGTCAACTATTGCACTACACGACCTTTTAATTTAACTTCAACGCCTACTAAAAAAGAGCTTTTTTTTGGATGCTCACTATAAATAAGGATATTGCCTAATGCTGCGTTTGAGCGCTTGTTTGCTAGCTATTTCAACCCTTCCTGTGTTTGCCCAATCAACTGATATTCAGCATGAAATTGCGTTAGGGTTTTCTGATGTACGTGATGCCGACGACAACTTTATTGGTGCAAGTTACCGCTACTATTTTCAATCAGTGAATATAGATCAGCAACCTTGGTCGATTAGCCCCTACCTTCAAAGAAAGAACAATGTTTCTGTGGATTATTTTGGTATAGATAACATTGACAGCGTAAATGTTCGAGGAGAATGGTTTTATTCAAATGCGCTGGTAATTCGAGGGCGTTACGGGCGTGTAACCAACGACAATAGATATTTTGACGAAACATTAAATCGCTATGCTGTAGAAGTATCTACGTTCGCCAACCAGAATTGGGAATATGGCATTGGCGTAGAGTACTTTCACCTAAATGAAGAGCTTTTTAGCTCCATTGATGCTGGCATTAGCGAAGAGCGTTCAGATTCAGAGTTTAGTTACAGTGCATTTGCGCGGTATACAAGCTTTGGGCAGCGCGCTGGTGAGTTTTCTCCAGGCTGGGATACAAAATTGAAAGCGACACAGTTTGATGGCGAGTTCTCCGTCGAGCTAGATGCAGATTATTATTTCCGTCCTGATTGGAGCGTGGGCGTAACCTACATTCACGAAAGCAATGAAGTAATAGGCTCTGACAATGTTATTGAATTAGGTACTCACTACTGGTTTAACCCGCATTCATCTATCGAATTTGGGTTAGGCTATGATACTGACGAAAACCAATTAGGCTCGGCTACTTTGCTAGGCACTTTCAGATTCTAGATAGTTACGCCAATATGCCAAAGGACCAGGTTTTACCCTGGTCCTTTTTGGTTGAATCGGATTTATATAACGTCTTTTAGCACAGATGTTAGCTATGAGGTTTTGTTTGCCTCTGTCGCCAACTTTTGCTCTGCAACCAAACCGTCATCTAGCTTACTTTGTTGCTTCTTATAAAAGCTGCGCAGGTACAGTCTTCGCCATGCTGCTTCAAATGGCCCCTGCTCAAAGTGCTTAGTAATAAAATTCGCCAGCAAAATTTGAATTGCTGTAAGCGCAAGGGTAATTAACATCAAATCGAGCAGCGTTACGGTATAGGCAAATTCGGGGTAGTAAGCGGGCATAATCACACGAAACAGCACAGCCAAAACAATAGACTGTGTTAGATAGAGGGTAAACGCCACCTTGCCGCAGTTAATAAGTGACTGATACCACCAGGTGGTTGTATTTTTCACTTTGATTAACAGATGAGCGTAGGCAAAAGCGCAGAAAATAGCGGGGATACTGGTAAACATGGGAATAACATCTGAGGTTACCTGCTCAAACATTAATTGAGGAATAACAGTAACAACAGAGGTGGCAACGGCAATTATAGCCACTTTTATAAATACAGTAGATGAAAACCCAATGCTAAAGAAACCACTTCTATAAAGGTAGGCGCCAAACATCATAAGCCCCATCGACTGCCACAGCATGGAAAAAGGGGCTGCAATAACGGTAGCAAGAACAAAAGCAGCTTGAACGCCAATTTGGAACAAATAACTACTTTGCCATTCCGTAACCTCTTCGGCGTAGGCCTCACTAGACCTAAGGGGCGGTGCGCCACCGTAGTCGTATCCAAGCGTAAGTACTATGCCAAAAACAAGCATAATAATGCTGCCCACAATAAGATATTTAACGCTTTTTGCACGAAGCGCCTCTTGGTCTAGC